>JAOPWV010000180.1 GCA_025965475.1 Frankiales bacterium
CTCGACGCGGCGGTGCCAGCGGCCTTCCTCGCGCTGCTGGCGCCGCGCCTGCGCGAGCGGCAGGGCTTCGGCATCGCGCTCGCCGGCGGCCTGCTCGCGCTGGCCGCCGTACCCCTGACCCGCCCCGGCGTGCCGGTGCTCATCGCCGGCCTGGCCGTCGTACCGCTGCTGGTGCGCCGGTGAGCACCTGGGTCGTCGTGCTGGTCGCCTCGGCCGGCTGCTTCCTGCTCAAGCTGCTCGGCTGGTCCGTGCCGGCCCGGTTGCTCGAGCAGGAGCGGGTACGCCGGGTCGCCGTGCTGCTGCCGGTGGCGTTGCTCGGCGGTCTCGTCGTGGTGCAGGCGCTCGCCCAGGGGCGGGCGCTGGTCCTGGACGCGCGGGCGGTGGGACTGGCCGTCGCGGCGGTCGCCGTCCTGCTGCGGGCGCCGTTCCTCGTCGTCGTGGTGGCGGCCGCCGCTGCCGCCGCGCTCGTGCGGGCGCTTTAGCCGACGGGGGGAGCGGGCCGGCGTCGGGCGGCCGGCTGCTTGCGGGCCCGCGACCACATCTGGACCTCGAAGGGATCCTCCGTCGATCCGTCCCTGGCGGTGGCCAGGATCACGCGGGAGTGGGTGACCAGGCACAACTGCCCGCTGTAGGCACCGAAGCCGCGCGGCCGCACGTCGCCGCTGGCGAGCTGGACGTCCTGCCCGTTCAGGAGCGTGGTGAGCCGCTGGACGAGCGCGGCGGGCAGGCCGATCCCGGGCATGACCTCGGTCAGCCGCCCGACGAGGCGGTCCTGCTCCTCGAGCACGGACAACACGCGGATCTCCTCTCCCTGCCCCTGCTGCCTATCGGCAGCCGCGACGCCCGGCCGTAGCCCTGGACGCTGCGGCTAGCCCGCGTCGCTGTCGCCGACGAACGGTTCGCCGAGCCCCCCGACGCCCGCGCTCTGCTCCTCGGCGCGCTGCTCGCGGCGCTTCTTGCGCTCCGCCTTGCGGTCGCGCTCGACCTTGCGCTCGCGGGCCTCCCGGTCGTACGCCGGCTCGCCGCCGCCCTCATTGGTGCGGGCGACGACCTCGTCGGTGAGCTCCCGCAGCTGGTCGCGCAGGAAGTCACGGGTGGCGACCTCGCCGAGCGTCTGGCGCAGCGACGCGACCTCGCGGGTGAGGTACTCCACGTCGGCCTGCAGGCGGGCGTTCTGGCCGCGGTCCTCCTCCAGCCCGATCCGGTCGCGGTCCGCCTGCCGGTTCTGCGCGAGCAGGATCAGCGGAGCGGCGTACGACGCCTGCAGACTCAGGATCAGCGTCAGCAGCGTGTAGTTGAGCGACCGGGGGTCGAACTGCACCGCCTTCGGCATGAAGGTGTTCCAGAGCAGCCAGATCGCGACGAACGCCGTCATGTAGACGAGGAAGCGGGCCGTGCCGAGGTAGCGCGCGATCGCCTCGGAGAACCGGCCGAACGCCTCCGGGTCGTAGTGCGGGGTGGGGACGAGGCTGCGCCGGACCTCGATCGGGGTGTCCAGCCGGGCCCGCCGTCCCTGGCGCTCAGCCATGCCGCGCGCCGCGGCCCTCGCGCCAGTCGGCGGGCAGCAGGTGGTCGAGGACGTCGTCGACGGTCACCGCGCCGAGCAGCCTCTGCTCGGCGTCGACCACGGGGGCCGCGACGAAGTTGTAGGACGCCAGGTGCCGGGTGACCTCCTGCAGCGACGTCTCGGGGTTGAGCGGGTCGATGTCGGTGTCCACGACGGAGGAGATGAGCGCGGACGGCGGTTCGCGCAGCAGACGCTGGAAGTGCGCCGTACCCAGGTAGCGGCCGGTCGGGGTCTCGTACGGCGGGCGCACGACGTAGACCTGTGCCGCCAGGGCGGGGGACAGGTCCTCGTGGCGGATCCGCGCCAGCGCCTCGGCCACCGTGGTGTTCGGCGGCAGGATGACCGGTTCGCTGGTCATCAGGCCGCCGGCGGTGTCGTCGCTGTAGGCGAGCAGCTGGCGGACCGGCCCGGCCTCGTCGGGCTCCATCAGCTCGAGCAGGCGCTGCGCCTCGGCGGCCGGCAGCTCGCCCAGGAGGTCGGCCGCGTCGTCGGGCGCCATCGCCTCCAGGACGTCGGCCGCCCGCTCGTCCTCCAGGCCGCCGAGCAGCTCGACCTGCTCGTCCTCGGGCATCTCCTCGAGCACGTCGGCGAGGCGCTCGTCGTCGAGCGCCGCCGCGATCTCCGCACGGCGCTTGCCGGACAGGTCGTGCATGACCCCGGCGAGGTCGGCCGGCCGGAGCTTCTCGAAGACCGCGAGCAGGTTGGCCGCGCCCTGGGCGTCCTCGGGCAGGGCGAACCCGTCGACCTCGCCCCACTCGACCTGCAGCACCTCTCCCCGCCGCCGGGCGCGCAGGCCGGTGCCCCCGCCACGTCGTACGGCGATCCGGGTGAGCAGCCAGTCCGTACGCGTCTGCTCCATGGCGATGTCCACCACGGTCACCTCCTCGCCGGTCTCGCGCAGGGTCACGCGGCGGTCGAGCAGCTCGGCGAGGACCAGCGTCTCCCCGGGCCGCTTGTCGAAGCGCCGCAGGCTGACCGTGCCGGTCGTCAGCACGACCGCCTCGGGGTCGATCGAGGTGACCCGGCCGATCGGGACGAAGATCCGCCGGCGCGACTGGATCTCGACGGCGAGCCCCAGGACGCGGGGGGCCTCGCGGCCCATGCGCAGCGCCACGACGACGTCGCGGACGCGCCCGACCTGGTCCCCGTTGGGGTCGAAGACGGGCAGTCCGGCCAGTCGCGCGACGAAGACGCGGGTGCCGATGCTCACGGCCGGAGGTTACCGCCGGGGCGCTCCGCGTCCGGGGATGCGGCGCGGGGCAGAATGCGCGCACCGAACCGCGTTCTAGGAGGTCCCGTGACCGTGCTCGACCGCTTCCGCCTCGACGACAAGGTCGTGGTCGTCACCGGCGCCTCCTCCGGCCTGGGGGTCGCCTTCGCCCAGGCCTTCGCCGAGGCGGGGGCCGACGTCGTGCTCGGCGCCCGGCGCGCGGACCGGCTGCCCGACACCGGCAAGCTCGTCGAGGCGGCCGGTCGGCGGTACCTCGCCGTGCAGACCGACGTCACCGATCCCGACCAGTGCACCGCGCTGGTGGCCGCGGCGGTCGACGAGTTCGGCCGGGTCGACGTGCTGGTGAACAACGCCGGCCTCGGCACCGCCCACCCGGCCAGCCGGGAGACCCCCGAGCAGTTCCGGCAGGTCATCGACGTGAACCTCATGGGCGCGTACTGGTGCGCCCAGGCGTTCGGCCGGGCCGCCAAGGACGGCGGCGCCATCGTCAACATCTCCTCGGTGATCGGCCTGCACCCGGGCCACGTGCCGCAGGCCGCGTACGCCGCCTCCAAGGCCGGGCTCATCGGCCTGACCCGCGACCTCGCGCAGCAGTGGACCGGCCGCAAGGGCATCCGCGTCAACGCGATCGCCCCCGGCTACTTCCCGAGCGAGATGACCGACCAGATGCGCGACGAGGAGGCGGAGCTGGTCAAGATGGTCACGCCCGCCGGCCGCCTCGGTGACCCGGCCGAGCTGGCCGCCGTGGCCGTCTTCCTGGCGAGCGACGCCGCGTCGTACGTCACCGGCATCACGCTGCCGGTCGACGGCGGGATGACGATGCCGTGAGCGGCCGGACGCTGTCCTACGAGGTCGTGGACGTCTTCACCGACCGGGCCTTCGCCGGCAATCCGCTGGCTGTGGTGCTCGACGCCGACGACCTGTCGACCGCGCAGCTGCAGGCGCTGGCCCGCGAGTTCAACCTGTCCGAGACGGCCTTCCCCATGAAGGCGGACGACGGCGCGGACTACCGCCTGCGGATCTTCACCCCGGCCACCGAGCTGCCCTTCGCCGGGCACCCGTCCGTCGGTGCGGCCGACGTGATGGCCCGGCTCGGACGGGTCGCGCGCGGCCGGGTGGTGCAGTCCTGCGGTGCCGGCCTGCTCCCGCTGGAGATCGGCGAGGACGCCGTCACGCTCACCGGCGGGGAGCCGTCCTGGAGCGACGAGGTCGACCCGGCGCCGGTGCTCGCCTCGGTCGGGCTGACCGGCGACGACCGCGCCGGCCCGGTCCGCCGGGCCGGCTGCGGGATCGACTTCACCTATCTCCCGGTCCGCGCCGAGGCGCTCGGCCGCCTCGACGTCGACCTGCGAGCGGTCGCCGCCCTCGGCGGAGCCGGCGTGAGCGTGTTCGTGTGGGACGGGACCATGGCCCGGGCCCGCGTGTTCGCCGCGGGAGCCGGGGTGCCCGAGGATCCGGCCACCGGGTCGGCCGCGGTGGCGCTCGGCGCCTACCTCGTGGTCAGCGGTCTTGTCCCGGCTGACGGCGAGACGGCGTACGACATCACGCAGGGCGTCGAGATGGGCCGGCCCTCCCTGCTGCACTGCGCCGTCGTGGCCGCCGGCGGCAGGCCGATCGAGACGAGGGTGAGCGGCTCGACGGTTCCGGTCGCCCGCGGCGAGATCCGCGTTCCCGCCTGACCGCCTCCCCGGCTGACTTTGTGTGTTCTGGCGGCCGTGGCCAGCACACACACTCGGGCTAGCTGCCGGACAGCGGGAGCGTCTCGCCGGTCGGGGTGAACCGCAGGACCGCTGACTCCTGGGCCCACCGCAGCGGCTGGTCCTCGCCGTCGCGGGCGTTGAGGCGCTTGGCGTGCAGCAGCGGGACGACCTCGTCCCACAGGGCGGTCCGCGGCGCGACGCGGTCGACCTCGGCCACCCACGCGACGAGAAGGTCGGCCTGCTTGTCCTTGCTGCGTACGGCGACCACGGCCCGGACGGCGGGCGGCTCGCCCAGCGGCAGCGGCTGCTCGAGCCCGCCGGTGACGACGTACATCCGGCCGTCGTGCCACAGGTGCCAGACCGGGTGCGGCCTGGTCTCGTCCTGGAGGGTCACCCAGACCAGCCCGGACTTCTTCGTGGCCTCGTCGACGAGGGCGGGGACGGTCACCCCGCGAGGGTGCCACGCAACCGGCTGCTGCAAGGATCTACAGGTGACAGCGACAGGTATGAGCCCAGCCGTCACCCGGCCCACCGGCAGCGACGCGGTCCTGATGTCGGTCGCGCTGGTGGCGGTCTCGACGAGCGGTCCGCTGATGGCCGCCACCGCAGCCCCCGCTCTGGCCATCGCGTTCTGGCGCAATGCCATGGGTGGCGCGGTGATGCTGCCGGTCGCCCTGGTCACCGCGCGGGACGAGTTGCGCGGCCTCGACCGACGCGAGCGGTGGCTGGCGCTGGCCGCGGGCGCCTTCTTGGCCCTGCACTTCGGCACCTGGATCCCGGCGCTGACCTACACCTCCGTCGCCTCGGCCACTGCGCTCGTGGCCACCCAACCGATCTGGGCGGCCTTCATCTCCGGCGCCCGCGGCGCCCCCGTCGGCGGCCGTGTCTGGGCGGGGATCGGGGTCGCGACCGCGGGGGCACTGCTGCTGACGGGCGTGGACCTGTCGGTAAGTGGCCGGGCGCTGTTCGGCGACCTGCTGGCCATCGCCGGCGGGCTCTTCGCGGCGGGGTACATGAGCCTGGGCGGCGAGGTGCGCCGCTCGGTCTCGACGACGACCTACACCGCGCTCTGTTACTCGACGACGGCCGTGCTGCTGCTCGTCGCCTGCCTGGCCGGCCGGCAGTCCCTGACGGGGTACGACGCCCAGACCTGGCTCAAGCTGGTCGCGATCACCGCCGGCGCCCAGCTGTTGGGGCACTCGCTGTTCAACGTCGTGCTGCGCCGGGTCAGCCCGACGGTCGTCAGCATGTCGATCCTGCTGGAGATCCCTGGCGCGGCGCTGATCGCCGCGCTGTTCCTCGGGCAGACCCCGCCGTTGCTGGCGATCCCCGCAGCGGTCCTGCTCGTCACCGGACTGGGGCTCGTCATCCGGGCCGGCAGCCGAGGGCAGGAGCCGAGCATTCCGGTGGAGTGAGCGGAGTCACTACCCGCGCCGGGATACGTGGTGGAAACGAGTGGGACACTCGCACGAGCCCACCTCACGGCGCCGTGCGCCGTCCCCCGACAGGAGCGTCATGGCCCGCCTCGCGTCGACCGAGGGCCTCAACGAGGTCCAGCAGGAGATCATCTCGACCGTCCGCGGTTTCGTGGACAAGGAGATCATCCCGTACGCCACCGACCTCGAGCACAAGGACGAGTTCCCCGAGGCGATCGTCGAGGGGATGAAGGAGATGGGCCTGTTCGGGCTCATGATCCCGGAGGAGTACGGCGGCCTCGGCGAGTCGCTGCTGACGTACGCGCTGGTCGTCGAGGAGATCGCCCGGGGCTGGATGAGCGTCTCCGGCGTCATCAACACGCACTTCATCGTCGCGTACATGCTCCGCCAGCACGGGACGGAGGAGCAGAAGTCCCGGCTGCTGCCCCTCATGGCCAGCGGCGAGGTGCGCGGCGCGTTCTCGATGAGCGAGCCCAACTGCGGTTCCGACGTGTCCGCCATCAAGAGCAAGGCGGTCCGGGACGGCGACGAGTACGTCCTCGACGGCCAGAAGATGTGGCTGACCAACGGTGCGCGCGCCGGCATCGTCGCGACCCTCGTGAAGACCGACGAGGGCGAGGACTCGGTCTACAAGAACATGACGACGTTCCTCATCGAGAAGGAGCCCGGCTTCGGGTCGAACAACGGCCTCACCATTCCCGGCAAGATCGACAAGATGGGCTACAAGGGCGTCGAGACCACCGAGATGATCATGGAGGGCGTGCGTCAGCCGGCCTCCGCGATCCTCGGCGGCGAGGCGGGCCGCGGCCAGGGCTTCTACCAGATGATGGACGGCGTCGAGGTCGGCCGCGTCAACGTCGCCGCCCGCGCCTGTGGCATCTCGATCCGGGCCTTCGAGCTGGCCATCGCCTACGCCCAGCAGCGGACCACGTTCGGCAAGCCCATCGCCGAGCACCAGGCGATCTCGTTCAAGCTGGCCGAGATGGCCACCAAGGTCGAGGCCGCCCACGCCCTGATGGTCAACGCGGCCCGGCTCAAGGACGCCGGCAAGCGCAACGACGTCGAGGCCGGCATGGCCAAGCTGCTGGCGAGCGAGTACTGCGCCGAGGTCACCCAGGACTCGTTCCGCATCCACGGCGGCTACGGCTACTCCAAGGAGTACGAGATCGAGCGCCTCATGCGCGAGGCGCCGTTCCTGCTCATCGGCGAGGGCACGTCCGAGATCCAGAAGACGATCATCAGCCGTGGGTTGCTCAAGGACTACCGGCTCAAGGGCTGACGTTCGCCTTCAGAGGCGGAGAAATCCCGCGTCCGGGGTCGTCGGTCGGGTGCAGCCGGGTAGGTCCGGCGCTGTCGGCACCGTCACGGGGTCGTGTCCTACGGCCATGGGCGGTCCGCGCTACGGAGGTGCTCCCATGGCAACGATCGCACGGCACCGGGACGGGGTCCGGACGGGCAGTGCTCCGATGCCCACAGGAGTCGTCATCGCGTCGTACCGGACGTACGCGGATGCGCAGCGTGCGGTGGACTACCTCTCGGACAACAAGTTCCCGGTGGAGAACCTGACGATCGTCGGCAACGACGTCCACATCGTCGAGATCGTCACCGGCCGGCTCACCTGGGCGAAGGTCCTGCTGGGGGGTGCAGCCACCGGGGCGTGGACCGGTCTGTTCATCGGCCTGCTGATCGGCCTGTTCGCGGGCAGTCCTGCCTCATGGGTGGCGATCATCATCGGCGCCGTGCTGATCGGCGCGGTGTGGGGGATGGTGCTGGCAGCGGTGGGCTATGCCGCCACCGGGGGCAAGCGCGACTTCTCCTCGATCCCGGGTCTCAGTGCGACGCAGTTCGACATCGTCGCCGACCCCACGGTGGCCGACCGGGCGCGCGAGGTACTCACCGCGATGCGCTGAGCGACCACCGACGCACGACGTCCCCGACCCGATCGGGGGTCGGGGACGTCGTACGTCTGCGGGACGGTCAGGCGCGCGCAGGCACCTTGCTGCGCAGGGTGCCGAGCGCCTGTTGCAGATAGGTCTTGAACCGCGGGTAGTTCTCGCTCATCGGGAAGTGCCCGATCTCCTTCATCTCGATGAACTCGGCGTTCTTGATCCGCGACGCCGTGCGCTTCCCGTCCTCGGGGGTCGTGAGGTAGTCGTACTCGCCGGTGAGCATCACCACCGGGCAATTGTCGCCGTCGATCTCGCCGAGGCGCTCCCGGAGGTCGTGGTCGACGGAGTAGAAGTACAGGTCGCCCTTGAACGCCTCGGACCCCTGCGAGTAGTAGAACCACGTCTTCCACCGGTCGGGCGTCGGCGACTGGGGCGCCATCAGATCCCACGTGCCGCTGGCGCAGACCTGCGCGGCGTTGGCGTGCGGGTGCTGCCACCAGTCGAGGTAGAAGCCGGGGGAGTAGTCCGCGCCCTCGACCGGGATGACCCCCGCGAAGCGGTCCGGGTAGCGCAGGGCCAGCTGCAGTGCGACGTTGCCGCCGAAGGAGGACCCCAGGAAGATCGGTTCCGCCAGCTCCAGGGCGTCGCAGAAGGCGACGATGAACTTCGTGAAGTGGTCCGCCGTGAGCTGGTACTCCTCGGTCCACCACTCCTTGTTCTCCGGCGGGTCCGACTTGCCGTGCCGGGGCAGGTCGTAGGCGATGACCCGGTAGTCGCTGGTGATGTCCGGATCCTCCAGCAGGCCGCGGTACTGGTGGTTGTGGCAGCCGGCAGTGTGCTGGCAGACCAGTGGCTGCCCGGTGCCGTTCTCCAGGTAGAAGACCTTGTACGTGGCGCCCTCCACGTCGAAGGTCACGTAGCGCCCGGTCACCGGTGAGATCTGAGCCATGACTGTGCCTCCTGTTTCTCAGACGGGCACGCCGACGGCGCGGAGCAGTTCGATCTGGCGTGTCAGGCAGCGCAGGTTCTGCATGAGGACCAGGACGTCACCCTCCAGCGTCATGTCCCGTCGGAACGTCGCGGCCCAGATCCCGTGGTACATCGGGGCCGGCATCTCGGTGCCGAAGCCGCGCCAGGTCTCGGCACCGGCGCGGATGATGAACTCGTAGGGCTCGTCGAGCGGCCCCGGGTCGATGGCGAGGCCCACCATCGCCCCGGACACCATCCGGACAACGAAGCGGTGCTCGGTCATGTCGAGCAGGTAGCTGCAGGTGAAGTACTTGCCGTGGGCCTGGATCTCGGGGTCGGCGTCGTTCGCCGTACGGAAGGCCTCCGCCCAGTCCTGCACGGAGGAAGGCGTGCTCGTGGTGGCGGTGCTCATGGGCGGACCTCCCGCGGTGGAAGGGGTCAACCGGTCACGTCCGGGCGTGGCCAGCTTCTCGGACCGACGCCCCGGCTCGTCGAGCCGTTCCCCCGCCGCC
>JAOPWV010000189.1 GCA_025965475.1 Frankiales bacterium
GCCGGCTCGGCCGACGAGGCGGAGCGCCGGCTGCGCGCCGCCGGCATCGACCCGTCGGCGCGCGGCGAGGTGCTCGGCGTCGAGGACTTCGCCCGGCTCGCCGGGGCCGCACACCCGGCCCCGTAGCATCGGAGGTTCACCGACCCCATCCGAGGAGCCCCTTCCGCTGTGCGGCGCCAGCCCATCGAACGCGTCACGGTTCGCGCTCCCGCAAAGGTCAACCTGCACCTGTCCGTCGGCCGGCTCCGCCCCGACGGCTTCCACGAGTTGACCACCGTCTTCCAGGCCATCGGGCTGTACGACGAGGTCGACGCGGTCCAGGCCGACGCGCTCTCGGTCACCGTGACCGGCGAGGGCGCGGACCTGGTCCCCCTGGACAACACGAACCTCGCCGCACGTGCGGTCGACCTGCTCGCCGCGGAGACCGGGCGCAAGTCGGGGGTGGCCCTGACCATCCGCAAGGGCATCCCCGTCGCGGGCGGCTGTGCCGGCGGCTCCGCCGACGCGGCCGCCGCCCTGGTGGCCTGCGACGCCCTGTGGCGCACCGACATGTCCCGGGACCACCTCGCCGTCCTGGGCGCCCGGCTCGGCAGCGACGTGCCGTTCGCCCTGCACGGCGGCACCGCGCTGGGCACCGGCCGGGGGGAGCGGCTCACGCCGGTACTCGGCCACGGGTCGTACTCCTGGGTGCTCGCCCTCGCCGAAGGCGGACTGTCCACGCCGGACGTCTACGCCGAACTCGACCGCCAGCGCGACAGCGGCCCGGTCGGCGTGGTCAGCGACGCCTCGGCGGTGCTGACGGCCCTGCGCGGCGGCGACCCGGTCGCGCTCGGCCGCGCCCTCGCCAACGACCTGCAGCCGCCCGCGGTGGCCCTGTGCCCGCCGCTGCAGCAGGTCCTCCGGACCGGCACCGACCTCGGCGCCCTGGGCGCGATGGTGTCCGGCTCCGGCCCGACCGTTGCCTTCCTTGCCCGCAATGACGACCACGCGGCCGCCCTGGCCGCGGGTCTCGCCGGCCAGGGCGTCTGCCGCTCGGTACGGCGTGCCGACGGTCCGGTGGCCGGAGCCCGAGTGGTGGAGTTCGCCTGATGGCCGTCAACCTGCTCAACCTCGAGAACGTCACGGTCGCCCACGGGACGCGCCTGCTCATGGATGCGGTGTCCCTCGGCGTCTCCGAGGGGGACCGGATCGGCGTCGTCGGCCGCAACGGCGGCGGCAAGACGACGCTGCTCAAGACGCTGGTCAAGGCGGAGGACCCGCACTCCGGCCGCGTCACGCACGCCGGCGGCCTGCGGATCGGCCTGCTGACCCAGGACGTGCGCATCGACCCGGCGCTGACCGCGCACGAGGCCATCCTGGGGGAGACCGCGGAGCACACGTGGGCCGGTGACGCACGGGTGCGCGAGGTGCTCGACGGGCTCGGCCTGCACACGATGGGGCTCGACAGCCCGGTCGGCACCATGTCCGGTGGTGAGCGCCGCCGGGTGGCCCTGGCCGCGCTGCTCGTCCAGGAGTGGGACCTGCTCGTCCTCGACGAGCCCACCAACCACCTCGATGTGGAGGGCGTCGCCTGGCTGGCGGCGCACCTCAAGCAGCGCAGCCCGTCGCAGGCGCACCTGGTCGTGACCCACGACCGCTGGTTCCTGGACGAGGTCAACAACACGACGTGGGAGGTCCACGACGGTGTCGTCGACGCCTACGAGGGCGGCTACTCGGCGTACGTCCTGGCCCGGGCGGAGCGCGACCGGATGGCGAGCGCCTCCGAGCAGAAGCGGCTGCAGCTGGTGAAGAAGGAACTGGCCTGGCTGCGTCGTGGCCCGCCGGCCCGCACCTCCAAGCCGCAGTTCCGCATCGACGCGGCCAACGCGCTCATCGCCGACGAGCCGCCGGCCCGCGACGACATCGCGCTGCAGCGCTTCTCCGCCGCCCGGCTCGGCAAGACGGTGTACGAACTGCACGACGTCTCGCTGTCCTTCGGCGACAAGGTGCTGCTCGACCACGTCGACTGGAACCTCGGCCCGGGCGACCGGATCGGCGTGGTGGGTGTGAACGGGGCCGGTAAGTCGACGGTGCTCAAGATGCTCGTCGGCCAGCAGGAGCCGGACGAAGGGCGCGTCGTCGTCGGGCAGACGGTCAAGCCGGCGTACCTCTCGCAGGAGGTCGCCGAGCTGGACCCGACGCTGCGTGTGCTCGAGGCGATCGAGCAGGTGGCCAAGGTCGTCGACCTCGGCGGGGGGAAGACCATCGGTGCCTCGTCGCTCGCCGACCGGTTCGGGTTCACCGGCAACGCGCAGTGGACCCGCGTCGGGGACCTGTCCGGTGGCGAACGCCGGCGGCTGCAGATCCTGCGGCTGCTCATGGGCGAGCCCAACGTGATCCTGCTCGACGAGCCGACGAACGACCTCGACATCGACACCCTGAACGCGCTCGAGGACCTGCTCGACGGCTGGCCCGGCACGCTCATCGTGGTCAGCCACGACCGGTACTTCCTGGAGCGGGTCACGACCGTGACGGCCTCGCTGATGGGGGACGGCTCGGTGGCGGCGCTGCCCGGAGGCGTCGAGGAGTACCTCACCCGTCGTCGCAAGGCGGCCCCCGCGGCGTCCGGGACGTCCGGGGCCAAGTCGAAGGGCGGCGGCGCGGCTGCCGGCGACTCGCGAGCCGCGAAGAAGGAGCTGTCCCGTGTCGAGCGCGAGATCGCCAAGCTCGACAAGGAGGAGCAGAAGCTGCACGGCGAGCTGGCCGAGCAGGCCTCCGACTACGCCGCGGCGGCGGCCCTCGACGACCGCCTGCGCGCCGTGCAGACGCAGAAGGCGGAGCTCGAGGACACCTGGCTGGAGCTGTCCGACGCGCTGGGCTGACCGGCCCGCTTCCGGCCGGCTGCCCGGTGCGGCTCAGCCGGTGGTCTGCTCCCACGGGGTGTACGGCTCCAGGGTCACCTGGTCCAGGTCCGGCAGCCGGCCGACCGTCCGCCCCTGCTCGCGCAGGAGGCGGCCGAGCACGATCGCGTCCCGCAGGGCAGCGCCCTCGGGGTCGTTGTTCGTGTAGACGTAGACGGTCTCGTCGTCGCGGTAGGTGTCGACGATGCGCTGCGCCCACGTGCGCAGCACCGCTTCGTCGTACGGCCAGATGCTCGGCGAGCCGCCGCCGGTGTGCAGCCGCAGGTAGCCCCAGCCCGTGGTCCGCCACAGCGGGGTGATGGGGGTCGAGTCGCGGTCCGCCCAGCACAGGGCGGCGTGCCGGTCGCGCAGGACCGCCTCGACGTCCGTCGTCCACCACGACGGGTGTCGCGGCTCGACGGCCACCCGCGTGCCCCGCGGGAAGCACTCGAGGGTCTCGTCGAGCCGGGCGACGTCGACGCTCATGGTCGGCGGCAGCTGCAGCAGCACGGCGCCGAGCTTGTCGCCCAGACCGGCCACCCGGTCCATCAGCCGCATCACGGGCTCCTGCGGCTCCTTGAGCCGCCGGATGTGCGTGAGGTACCGGGACGCCTTGACCGTGATGACGTAGTCGGGCGGTGTGCGCACGGCCCACTGCTCGAAGACCCGTCGCTCGGGCAGCCGGTAGAAGGCGTTGTTGACCTCGACGGTCTGGAAGTGCGCCGCGTGGTGCTCGAGCCAGGCCCGCTGCGGCAGCCCCTTGGGATAGAAGATCCCCTTCCAGTGGGCGTACTGCCAACCGGAGGTGCCGATGAGGACGGGCATGCGCCCGTCGTACCCGCTGGTGGGGGTCAGTCGCGCTTGTACAGCTTCGGCTTCGGCTCGAGCTGCGAGAGGCCGTTCCAGGCCAGGTTGACGAGGTGCGCGGCGACCTCGTCTCGTCGCGGCTTGCGGTTGTCGAGCCACCACTGGCCGGTCAGCGCCACCATGCCGACGAGCGCCTGCGAGTACAGCGCGGCGAGCTTGGTCTCGAACCCGCGGGCCTTGAACTGCAGCGCCAGGATGTACTCCACCTGACTCGCGATGTCGCTGATGATCGTGGCGAACCCGCCGCCCTTCTCCAGGCCGACGGGTGACTCGCGGACGAGGATCCGGAAGCCGTCGGCCTGGTCCTCGATGTAGGTCAGCAGCGCCAGGGTGGCCTGTTCGAGCAGCTGCTTGGGCTGGTCGCCGGTGAGGGCCGCGTTGAACGAGTCGAGCAGGCGTTGGACCTCGCGATCGACGACGACCGCGTACAGCCCCTCCTTGCCGCCGAAGTGCTCGTAGACGACGGGCTTGCTCACCCCGGCGCGCGAGGCGATCTCCTCGACGGAGGTGCCGTCGAAGCCGCGCTGCGCGAACAGGGCCCGGCCGACGTCCAGCAGCTGCTCGCGGCGTTGCTTGCCCGTCATCCGGACCTTGGGGGCGCGCCGCACCTCATCGGTCACAGCGGCATCCTGCCGCAGTGTGGTCACGAAGCACGCACGGCCCTGCGCGCGTCGAGACGCTCGCGCTTCGGCCAGCGCACGTCGTAGGCCCAGCCGAGCTTCTCGAAACCACGGATGAGCTCCGCGCTCGAGTCGAACTGGAACCGGTCGACGCCGTGCCGGGCGGCCGTCGGATCGGCGTGGTGCAGGTTGTGCCAGGACTCGCCCATCGAGAGGAACGCGAGCGGCCAGAAGTTCGTGGAGCGGTCGCGCGTGACGAACGGGCGGTTGCCGAGGCTGTGGCAGATCGAATTGATCGACCAGGTCGTGTGGTGCAGGACGCAGACCCGGACCAGGCTGGCCCAGAAGAACGCGCTGAGCGCGCCCTGCCAGGACATCGACCACAGACCGCCGATGATGGCAGGCAGGAGGAGCGAGACGGCCACCCACAGCGGGAACAGCCGGCTGATCCGGGCGACGTCCTTGTCGGCGAGCAGGTCCGGGGCGAACCGCTTCTGGTCGGTCTGCTCGACGTCGAACAGCCAGCCGATGTGCGCGTGCACGAGCCCCTTGCACAGGGAGCGGACGTCGTTGCCGTAGCGCCAGGGGGAGTGCGGGTCGCCGTCCCTGTCGCTGTAGGCGTGGTGCCGGCGGTGGTCCGCCACCCAGCGGGTGGCCGGACCCTCGATGGCGAGGCTGCCCGCGACCGTCAGGGCGATCCGCAGCGGCCGCCTGGCCTTGAACGAGCCGTGCGTCAGGTAGCGGTGGAAGCCGACGGTGATGCCGTGCCCGGAGACCGCGTAGAAGACGGTCGAGATCACGACGTCGTGCCACGACAGGCCGTGGCCCCAGAGCACGAATCCGCTGGCGACGACGGCGGCCAGCGGGACCACGATGAAGATCCAGAGGGCCACCTGCTCCCACCGGGCCTGGAACTCGGTGGTGGGGATGTCCTGCAGGGGTCGGCTGTCGTCCCCGTCGTAGTCGATCGTCGTCACCGGGGTGTCGAGCACGTCGGCGGGGCGTGCGGTCACGGGGTGTCTCCCAAGCTCGTCGGACGCTTACCAAACCGTAACCTACGGATCCGTAGGTGGCTAGTGCGAGCGAGAGACGGTTGACCGTCCGATGGTGCGGCGCGGACCTCCCGCGGACCTGACACGGCCCGGCACCCCGCAGTGACAGAATGGCGAGGCGGATCGACCCTGTGCGGGGCCGTCCGTCGCGCATTCCGCCTTGGTGTAATCGGCAGCACTGCTCCCTTTGGTGGAGTCGGGTCCAGGTTCGAATCCTGGGGGCGGAGCGTCAACCCGCGGTGGCGGTACGACGCCCTGCCGCCGCACGTAGACTCGGCAGCGCCGGGCTCTCCGGTGTCCAGCCCCACCCGCAGCCCGCGAGGAGCCTGTCGTGACCGCCGCCGCTCGCCCGGCCGCCGTCGTGGTTCTGGCGGCCGGGGAGGGCACCCGGATGCGCAGTGTGACCCCGAAGGTCCTGCACGCCCTCGGCGGCCGCTCGATGCTCGGCCACGTGGTCGCCGCCGTCCGCGCGCTGGACCCCGAGCACCTGCTCGTCGTCGTCGGCCACGGCCGTGAGCGGGTCACCGGTGCGCTCGCCGACCTCGACCCGGCCGCCGTCGCGATCGTGCAGGCCGAGCAGAACGGCACCGGTCACGCCGTACGCGTCGCCTTGGAGAGCCTCGACGGCCTCGAGGGCACCGTGGTCGTGGTGCCGGGCGACGCGCCGCTGCTGACCACTGAGACGTTCCGGGCCCTGCTCGCGACGCACCAGGACAACGAGGCGGCGACCACCGTGCTCACCGCCGAGCTGCCCGACGCCACCGGCTACGGCCGGGTCGTCCGCGACGAGGCCGGCCAGGTGACCGCCATCGTCGAGCACAAGGACGCCGACGAGCAGGTGCTCCGGGTCCGCGAGATCAACACGTCCGTCTACGCGTTCGCGGCCGCGCCGCTGCGCGAGGCCCTGGACAAGCTCGGCACCGACAACGCGCAGGGCGAGGAGTACCTCACCGACGTGGTGGGCCTGCACCGGGGCGCCGGCCTGACCGTCGCCGCGCATGCCGTGCCCGATGCGTCCGAGGCCATGGGCGTCAACGACCGGGCGCAGCTCGCCGAGGCGGCCCGGGTCCTGCGGGACCGCATCAACGTCCGCCACATGCTGGCCGGGGTCGCCATCCTCGACCCGGCGACGACCTGGATCGACGCGGACGTCGTCCTGGAGTCCGACGCCACGGTCCTGCAGAACACCCAGCTCAAGGGCACGACCGTCGTCCGCCGCGGCGCCGTCGTCGGCCCCGACACGACGCTGACCTCGTGCGAGGTCGGCGAGGACGCCCAGGTCCGGCGTACGACCGCCGAGGGTGCCGTCATCGGGCCGGAGGCGACCGTCGGGCCGTACTCGTTCCTGCGCCCCGGCACCCGGCTGGGCCGCGGCGCGAAGGTCGGCGCCTACGTCGAGATCAAGGCCAGCGAGGTCGGCGACGGCAGCAAGGTGCCGCACCTGTCGTACGTCGGGGACGCCACCATCGGCGACCGGACCAACATCGGCGCCGCGACGGTCTTCGTGAACTACGACGGCCGCGAGAAGCACCGCACGACGGTCGGCGACGACGTGCGGATCGGCAGCGACACGATGCTCGTCGCGCCGGTCGAGATCGGTGACGGCGCCTACACGGCGGCCGGATCGGTCATCACCCAGGACGTGCCGCCCGGTGCCCTCGGCGTCGGGCGGGCGAAGCAACGCAACATCGAAGGATGGGTCGAGCGAAAGCGCGGCGCCGGAGACGACCAGGGGAAGCACCGCACATGAGTGGTCTCGAGATCCAGAGCCGCAAGAACCTGATGCTGTTCACCGGGCGGTCCTATCCGGAGCTCGCCGAAGAGGTCGGACGGGAGGTCGGGGTCGCCCCGGTGCCCACCAGCGCCTACGAGTTCGCGAACGGCGAGATCTTCGTGCGCTTCGAGGAGTCGGTGCGCGGCTGCGACGCCTTCGTGCTGCAGAGCCACGCGACGCCCATCAACACGTGGGTCATGGAACAGCTGCTCATGGTGGACGCCCTCAAGAGGGCCAGCGCCAAGCGCATCACCGTCGTGATGCCGTTCTACCCGTACGCACGTCAGGACAAGAAGCACCGGGGCCGCGAGCCGATCAGCGCCCGGCTCATCGCCGACCTGTTCAAGACCGCCGGCGCCGACCGGCTGATGTCGGTCGACCTGCACACCGCGCAGATCCAGGGCTTCTTCGACGGCCCGGTGGACCACCTGTTCGCGCTGCCGCTGCTCGCCGATCACGTGGCCGAGCGGTATGCCGGGCAGCCGCTCGCCGTCGTCGCCCCCGACTCCGGCCGGGTGCGCGTGGCCGAGCGCTGGACCGACCGCCTGGGCGGCTGCCCGCTGGCCTTCATCCACAAGACCCGCGACCCGCTGATCCCCAACCAGGTGGTCGCGAACCGCGTGGTCGGTGACGTCGAAGGTCGCACCTGCATCATCGTCGACGACATGATCGACACCGGCGGGACGATCACGAAGGCTGCCGAGGTGCTGTTCAACGCCGGCGCCGCCGACGTCGTGGTCGCCGCGACCCACGGCGTGCTGTCCGGGCCGGCCATGGATCGGCTGAAGAACAGCCGGATCTGCGAGGTCGTCGTCACCAACACCCTGCCGATCGACGCCGACCACCGGTTCGACAAGCTCTCCGTGCTCTCGATCGCGCCGCTCATCGGCCGGGCCATCACCGAGGTGTTCGAGGACGGGTCCGTCACCAGCCTGTTCGACGGTCAGGCCTGATTCCAGCCTGATTCCAGCCTGATTCCAGCCTGATCCCAGCCTGATCACAGCCTGATCAAGCGGGCTCCCGAGCGGCCGCCTTCCGGTCGGCGCCCGATCCCAGGTACAGTCATGTGTCGCGCCGTGCCGTCCAGGCCGGCAGCTCCACCCCCCGCAGTTCGCCCGAGGAGAGTTCCGCCGTGTCCGAGGTCCGTATCGTCGCCGAGCCCCGCACCGAGTTCGGCAAGGGCCCGGCCCGCCGTGTGCGCCGCGCGAACAAGGTGCCGGCCGTGCTCTACGGGCACGGTGAGATCCCCCGCCACTTCGCCCTGCCGGGTCACGAGCTCATGCTCGCGCTCCGCCACGACGCCAACGCGCTGCTGACGCTGCAGACCGACCAGGGCGACCAGCTCGCGCTCGCCAAGGCGATCACCCGTGACCCGATCAAGGGCCACCTCGAGCACATCGACCTCGTCGCCGTCCGCAAGGGCGAGAAGGTCACCGTCGAGGTGCCGATCACGACCGTCGGCAGCGCCGCGCCCGACACCCTCGTCGACCAGCAGACGATGACCCTCACGGTCGAGGCCGACGCCACCGCGCTGCCGGACCACGTCGAGGTCAGCATCGAGGGCCTGCGTGCCGGCCGCCGGGTGCTCGCCAAGGACATCAAGCTCCCCGCCGGTACGACGCTCGCGCAGGACCCCGAGCACGTCATCGTGCAGGGTCTCGGCGTCGTCAGCGAGGAGCAGCTCGAGGCCGAGCTGCACGCCGCCGAGGAGGATCTGGGCGCGGGCCAGGCCGGCGCCGAGGCGATTGCCGAAACCGGCGAGGAGGCCCCTGCGGCCGCCGAGGGCGACGCTGCCGGGTCCGCGAGCGGCGAGGCCGCTTCCTCCGGCAGCTAGCCTCCGGCAGCGAGGAGACAGGCGGCGCTGCTGGTGGCCATGCACGCAGGGCAACCGGGAGCCGACGTCTGGCTCGTGGTCGGGCTGGGAAATCCCGGTCCGACGTACGCCGGCAACCGGCACAACGCCGGCTTCCTCGTCCTGGACGAGCTCGCCCAGCGGGCCGGTGGCCGCTTCAAGGCGCACAAGGGCCGGGCGGATGTCGTGGAAGGCCGGCTCGCCGGCACCCGCGCCATCCTCGCGAAGCCCAAGTCGTACATGAACCTCTCCGGCGGCCCGGTGGCCAGCCTGCGCGACTTCTACAAGGTGCCGACCGACCGCATCGTCGTGGTGCACGACGAGCTCGACATCCCGTTCGGGTCCGTGCGGCTCAAGCGCGGTGGCGGCGACAACGGGCACAACGGGCTGCGCTCGCTGACCACGTCGCTGGGCTCACGCGAGTACCTGCGGGTCCGGGTCGGCATCGGCCGCCCGCCCGGCCGGCAGGATCCGGCCGACTTCGTGCTCAAGGACTTCAGCTCCGTGGAGCGCAAGGAACTCCCGTTCCTGTTCGACCGCGCTGCGGACGCGGTCGAGGCGCTGCTGACCGTGCCGCTCGAGGCGGCGCAGAACACGTTCCACGCCGACGTCTGACCGGCCGGCAGCCGGAGCGGTACCACAGGCCGTGCTGCAGCCGACTGGCCGGACGTAGGCTGGGAGCGACCCACCCAACCCCCCCGGCCGTCGCCGAGCGGGGTCGGACGTGCTGCCCCGGAAGGCTCTTCGTGCAACTGCAAGGCCTGCTCGACCTCGTCGTGGAGGACCCCTCCCTCGCCCGCGCCCTCGAGGCGCCCCAGACGCCCGCGCTGGACCTGACAGCGCCCGCGGGCCTGCGCCCCTTCGTCATCGCCGGGCTCGCCCGCAAGGGGCGCACCGTCCTCGCCGTCACGGCCACCGGCAGGGAGGCCGAGGACCTGGTCAGCGCACTCGGCTCGGTCATGGACCCGGACCGGGTGGCCTTCTTCCCGAGCTGGGAGACGCTGCCCCACGAGCGGCTGAGCCCCCGGGCCGACACCGTCGGGCGCCGGCTGGCGGTGCTGCGACGGCTCGCCCACCCGAGTAAGGACGACCCGACGACCGGGCCGGTCGACGTCGTCGTCGCCCCCGTCCGCAGCATCCTGCAGCCGCAGGTCCCCGGCCTCGGCGACCTCGAGCCGGTCGAGCTCCGGCAGGGCCAGGACATCGCGGGCGGGCTGGACGACATCGTCCGCCGGCTCGTGGACATCTCCTATGCGCGTGTCGAACTGGTCGAGAAGCGCGGCGAGTTCGCCGTCCGCGGGGGCATCCTCGACGTCTTCCCTCCGACCGAGGAGCACCCGGTCCGCGTCGAGCTGTGGGGCGACACCGTCGAGGAGGTCCGCTACTTCAAGGTGGCCGACCAGCGCAGCCTCGAGGCGGCCCCGCACGGCCTGTGGGCCCCGCCGTGCCGTGAGCTGCTGCTCACCCCCGAGGTGCGTGCCCGCGCCAAGGCGCTCGGTCAGCAGCACCCCGAACTGCTCGACATCCTCGACCGGATCGCCGACGGCACGCCGGTGGAGGGCATGGAAGCCCTCGCGCCGGTCCTCGTCGACGAGTTGCGGCTGCTCATCGACGAGCTGCCGGCCGACACCTCCGTCGTGGTCTGCGACCCCGAGAAGGTGCGCACCCGCGCGCACGACCTGGTCCGCACCAGCCAGGAGTTCCTCGAGGCCTCCTGGTCGACGGCGGCCGTCGGCGGCGTCGCCCCTATCGATCTGGGCGCCGCGGCGTACCGCAGCCTGCTCGACGTGCGCGAGCACGCGGCGTCCCTCGGCCTGCCCTGGTGGTCGATCACGCCGTTCACCGCGGACGAGGACCTCGAGGACGACACCGTCGTCCTGGCGGCCAAGCAGCCGTCGGCGTACCGCGGCGAGACCGCGCGTGCCATCGCCGACGTCCGGCAGTGGCTCGCCGACGGCTGGCGGGTCGTCCTCACCGCGCCCGGACACGGCAGCGCCGACCGCATGGTCGAGGTACTGCGCGGCGAGGATCTCCCGGTGCGGCCGCACGAGCGTCTCGACGGTGCGCTGGACCGCGGCGTCACGCACGTCAGCACAGGCTGCCTGGACACCGGGTTCGTCAGCGACCTGCTCAAGACCGCGGTGCTCACCGAGTCCGACCTGACCGGCACCCGCGGGGCCGGCGCCAAGGACCCGAGCAAGCGGATGCCGTCCCGGCGGCGCAACGCCATCGACCCGCTCCAGCTGCAGCCGGGCGACCTCGTCGTGCACGAGCAGCACGGTGTAGGCCGGTACGTCGAGATGGTGCAGCGGACCGTGCAGGGCGCCACCCGCGAATACCTCATCCTCGAGTACGCCAAGGGCGACCGGCTGTTCGTCCCGACCGACCAGCTCGAGCAGGTCACCCGCTACGTCGGCGGCGAGGCGCCCGGCCTCGACCGGCTCGGCGGCAGCGACTGGGCCAAGCGAAAGGGCCGGGCGAAGAAGGCGGTCAAGGAGATCGCGGCCGGGCTGATCCAGCTCTACAGCGCCCGGATGGCCAGCGCGGGGCACGCGTTCGGCCCGGACACCCCATGGCAGCGTGAGCTCGAGGACGCGTTCCCGTACGTCGAGACGCCGGACCAGCTCGAGGCGATCAACGAGGTCAAGGCGGACATGGAGAAGCCGCTGCCGATGGACCGCGTCATCATGGGTGACGTCGGCTACGGGAAGACCGAGATCGCCGTACGGGCCGCGTTCAAGGCGGTCCAGGACGGCAAGCAGGTCGTGGTGCTCGTCCCGACGACGCTGCTCGTGCAGCAGCACTACAACACCTTCCGGGAGCGCTTCTCCCAGTTCCCCGTCACGGTCCGCGCCGTCAGCCGCTTCAACTCCGACAAGGAGCAGAAGGAGGTCATGAAGGGCGTGACCGAGGGCACCGTCGACGTCGTCATCGGCACCCACCGCCTGCTGTCGAACTCCACGCAGTTCAAGGATCTCGGCCTCGTCATCGTCGACGAGGAGCAGCGCTTCGGCGTGGAGCACAAGGAGTTCCTCAAGCAGATGCGCACGGCGGTGGACGTGCTCACGATGAGTGCCACCCCGATCCCGCGGACGCTCGAGATGAGCCTCACCGGCATCCGGGAGATGTCGACGATCCTCACCCCGCCGGAGGAGCGGCACCCGGTGCTGACCTTCGTCGGGCCGTACGACGAGAAGCAGATCAGCGCGGCGATCCGCCGCGAGCTGATGCGCGAGGGCCAGGTCTTCTACCTGCACAACCGGGTCGAGTCGATCGACCGGACCGCGAAGCGGCTCGCCGAGCTGGTCCCGGAGGCGCGCATCGCGGTGGGCCACGGTCAGATGACCGAGGACGCCCTCGAGCACGTCATGGTCGGCTTCTGGGAGAAGGAGTTCGACGTCCTCGTCTCGACGACGATCGTCGAGAGCGGGCTCGACATCCCCAACGCCAACACGCTCATCGTCGAGCGGGCCGATGCGTTCGGCCTGTCGCAGCTGCACCAGATCCGCGGCCGGGTCGGGCGTGGACGCGAGCGGGCCTACGCGTACTTCACCTACCCGCCGGAGAAGCCGCTCACCGAGCTGGCGCACGACCGGCTGGCGACGATCGCCCAGAACACCGAGATCGGCGCCGGCATGGCGGTCGCCATGAAAGACCTGGAGATCCGCGGGGCCGGAAACCTGCTCGGTGGCGAGCAGTCCGGCCAGATCGCCAGCGTCGGGTTCGACCTGTACATGCGGCTCGTGGGCGAGGCCGTCTCGGAGTTCAAGCGCGGCGGGCACGAGGATGAGCCCGAGCCGATCGAGACCAAGGTCGACCTGCCGATCGACGCGCACCTGCCGCACGAGTACGTCCCGGGGGAGCGGCTGCGCCTGGAGGCCTACCGGCGGCTCGCCTCGGCGGCCGACGACACGGCCGTCGCGGCGGTCCGGGCGGAGCTCGTGGACCGTTATGGGCCCGTGCCGGCGCCGGTCGAGAACCTGCTGGCGGTGGCGTCGTTCCGGGCGCTCGCCCGGTCCTACGGCGTGGCCGAGGTCACTCTGCAGGGGAATGCGATCCGGTTCGCGCCCGTTGCGTTGCGTGAGTCGCAGGTCATGCGCGTGCAGCGTCTGTACCCCGGCACGATCGTCAAGCAGACCGTCAACACGGTGCTGGTCCCCCGGCCGAAGACCGCCCGGATCGGCGGGCAGCCACTGCGTGACACCGATCTGCTCACGTGGGCCCGCGACCTGCTCGACGCGGTCCTGGGTGACTCGGTCGCCGCGGCTGCGACCGCCGCTTCGAGCGGCGGCGCCTGACCTCATGGGACTGTTGTCCCGACCACTCCTCCGGAAGGATCCCTCCCCTTGACCCGCACCTCCCGCCGGCTCGCGTCCACCGCGGCAGCGGCCGGCCTGGCCCTGGTCGTCCTGACCGGCTGCGGCAACGCGCCCGTCCGTGCCGGGGCCGCCGCGACCGTCGGCGACACCCGGATCACCACGACCGAGCTGCAGGGCTACATCAGCCGCGGCCTTGCGGACCCGCAGGCCCAGCAGCAGCTCGGTGCGGACAAGGCCGCCTACCAGCGGCAGACCCTGGGCCGGCTCATCAACCACCAGGTGCTCACCGAGGCCGCCCGCCGGTCCGGTGTCACGGTCACCGAGGGTGAGGTCGACAAGAAGCTGGCCGACTTCCAGCGGCAGGCCGGCGGCGCCGCGCAGCTCGAGCAGCAGGCTGCGCAGAACGGCATCGCCAAGCCGGACCTGCGCCGGTTCATCGACGACGTCGTGCTCAACCAGGCCCTCGGCGACAAGCTGACCGCCTCCCTGGACGTGCCCGCCGCGCAGCTCCGGTCCCTGTACGCGCAGAACATCGCGCAGTACGACCAGGTGCACGCGGCGCACATCCTCGTGCCCACCAAGGCCCAGGCCGACGCGATCCTCGCCAAGGTCAAGGCCGACCCGGGCAGCTTCGCCGCGCAGGCGGCGCAGGCATCCACCGACGCGTCGAACAAGGACAAGGGCGGCGACCTCGGGTTCGCGGGCCGCGGCCAGTTCGTCAAGGAGTTCGAGGCCGCCATCTTCGCCGCCCAGCCGGGCAGCTTCCTCGAGGTGAAGACGCAGTTCGGCTTCCACGTCGTGCACGTGATCGAGCGCCGTACGACGACCCTCGCGGAGGCCACCCCCGACCTGCGCCGGGGTGCGCTCCAGCAGCAGCGTGACCAGCTCACCTCCGCGCTCCTCACCAAGGTCGCCAAGGACCTGGGCGTGACGGTGAACCCGCGCTTCGGCCGCTGGGACGGCAGCAAGGGCAGCGTCGTGCAGCCCGCCGTCGACAAGAACAGCGTCTCCAGCCCGGCGCCCTCGCCGGCTGCCGGGAGCCAGGCCCCGGCCGCCCCGGCCGTCCCGTCGCCCGCGGGCCAGTGACCACCGGTCGCGTCGTCCTCGTCGCGACCTCTCCGCGCACGCCCCCCGGCCTGCTCTCGTGGCCGGCCTGGGAGGCGCTGCGCTCCGGCACCGTGCTCGTCGGCGACGCCGCGCACCCGCAGCTGCCCTTCCTCGCGGACGCCGGCATCACCTGCACCGTCACCGCCCGCCCCGAGGCGCCGGCCGCCCTGCGCACGTCATACGGCGGCGCCGCCGATCCCGGTGACGTGGCCCTTGCCCGGCTCCTTCACGACCGCGCCGTGGCGGGCGAGACCGTCGTCTGGCTGGCCGCCGGCGACGCGGACGACGGGCTCGTCCGCGCGATCGGGGACGTCGCCGCCCGTGCCCCGGGGGTCGAGGTCGAGGTCGTCTACGGCTCCTACGACCCTCCCGGCGCCCGGCTGCTGGACGTCGTCACGGTCCTGGACCGGCTGCGATCCGCCGGGGGCTGCCCGTGGGACGCGGCGCAGACGCACGAGAGCCTCAAGCCGTACCTGCTCGAGGAGGCCTACGAGGCCTACCAGGCGATCGAGGACGGCAACCTGGTGGATCTGCGCGAGGAGCTCGGTGACGTGCTGCTCCAGGTCGCCTTCCACGCGCGGCTGGCCCAGGAGCACGAGGAGCCCTGGTCGATCGACGACGTCGCCGGGGACCTCGTGGACAAGCTGGTCCGCCGCCACCCGCACGTGTTCGCCGGCGGTTCGGCCGACGACCTGGACGCCACCTGGGACGCCCTCAAGGCGACCGAGAAGGGCCGGACCTCGGTGACCGAGGGGGTGCCCCTCGCGCAGCCGGCCCTGTCGCTCGCGGCGAAGCTGCAGAAGCGGGCGGGGAAGCTGGGTGCGCCCGCCCCGGCGTACGACGGGGTCGGCGGCGAGCTGTGGAGCCTGGTCGCCCGCTGCCGCGAGCTGGGGCTGGACCCGGAGGAGGAGCTGCGCGCGGTCGCACGCGCCTACCGGGACCGGCTGGCCGAGGTCGAGCGGCAGGTTCGCGCCGAGGGCGGCGACCCCGGAGCCCTGTCTGCGGAGGAGTGGCAAGCCCGGTGGAGCTGATCGGCACGGTCGTGCGCCTGCAGGTGCAGACCGCCCGGCTCAAGCCCGGTCCGGCCGGGGCTCGGGTGTACGACCCGGCGCCGCTGCTGCCGGTGACGGAGCTCGACGTGGGACCGCGCGGGGTCGTCGGCATGACGGCCGACGGGCCCGTCGTCGACGTCCACCACGCCGACCACCCGGACACCCGCAACGTCGGGCTGCGCAACGGCCTGTCGGTCATCCCGGCCGGCCACTACGCCTGGATGCGCGCGCAGTTCGGCGACCACCTGGTGGACGGGATCGCGGGCGAGTCGCTGCTGCTCGACACCCCGGGGGTTCTCGACCCGCTCGATGGTCCGCTGGTCCTGGAGACGGCCGACGGGGTGCTGCACGTCGGTGAGGTCGCCGCGATCCCGCCGTGTGTGGAGTTCAGCCGGTTCGCGAGCCGTCGTGGGCGGGACGACACCGGGCCGGAGGTGCTCGCGGCGCTGGAGCTGCTCGGCTGCGGGATCCGCGGTTTCTACCTCCGCAGCCCGGACAGCGGCCGGGTCGCCGTCGGCGCGCGGCTGCTGCGCCCCTGACGGCCAGCCTGTCCCTGCCTCGTGGGCCGCGCCGGTACGCTCGGCCGGACCTTCCGACCCCCCAGCTGCCAGGAGAGCCGTGCCCGCCATCGAGGCCGTCGGCGCCCGCGAGATCCTCGACTCGCGCGGCAACCCCACCGTCGAGGTCGAGGTCGCCCTCGACGACGGCACGCTCGCCCGCGCGGCGGTCCCCAGCGGCGCCAGCACGGGCGCGTTCGAGGCGGTGGAACTGCGCGACGGCGATCCCGCCCGCTACGGCGGCAAGGGCGTGCAGAAGGCCGTCCAGGCCGTGCTCGACACGATCGGCCCGGAGCTGATCGGCATCGAGGCCACCGAGCAGCGGATCATCGACCAGGAACTGCTCGACCTCGACGGCACGCCGGACAAGAGCCGGCTGGGCGCCAACGCCACCCTCGGCGTCAGCCTCGCGGTGGCGCGGGCCGCGGCGGAGTCCGCCGGGCTGCCCCTGTTCCGCTACGTCGGCGGCCCGAACGCGCACGTGCTGCCGGTCCCGATGATGAACATCCTCAACGGAGGCGCGCACGCCGACACGAACGTCGACGTGCAGGAGTTCATGATCGCGCCGCTGGGCGCGGCGACGTTCGCCGAGGCGCTGCGCTGGGGCACCGAGGTCTACCACTCGCTCAAGGGCGTGCTCAAGGCCCGCGGCCTGACGACGAGCGTCGGCGACGAGGGCGGCTTCGCCCCCGACCTGCCGACCAACCGCGAGGCCCTCGACCTCATCCTCGAGGCCATCAGCAGCGCCGGTTTCACCCCGGGCCGCGAGATCGCGCTGGCCCTCGACGTGGCCGCGACCGAGTTCTACACCGACGGCGGCTACCGGTTCGAGGGCGCGCTGCGCACGGCCGACCAGATGACCGAGTACTACGCCGAGCTCGTCGCGTCGTACCCGATCGTCTCGATCGAGGACCCGCTGTCCGAAGGCGACTGGGACGGCTGGGCGCGGATGACCGCCGTACTCGGCAGCCGGGTGCAGATCGTCGGCGACGACCTGTTCGTCACCAACCCGCAGCGGCTGGCCGAGGGCATCGCCAAGGGCTGCGCCAACGCCCTGCTCGTGAAGGTCAACCAGATCGGCACCCTCACCGAGACGCTCGACGCCGTCCAGCTCGCGCACCGCAGCGGCTACCGCTGCATGATGAGCCACCGGTCCGGCGAGACCGAGGACACCACGATCGCCGACCTCGCCGTCGCGACCGACTGCGGTCAGATCAAGACCGGTGCCCCGGCGCGGTCGGAGCGGGTCGCGAAGTACAACCAGCTGCTGCGCATCGAGGAGGAGCTGGACGAGGCCGCGCGCTACGCGGGCACCGGCGCGTTCCCCCGCTTCGTCGCGGGCGAGGGCAGCGTCTAGCTCGTGCCCACCCAGCGCCGTCCCGACCCCGGCCGCCGCACCGCGGCCAGGGCGGCGGTCCGTGCCCAGAGCCGCTCCACCACCCCGGCCGCGGACCGGGAACCCCGGCGCGCCGGGCTCACCACACGCGCGGCGGTCCTCGGGCTCGTCGTGTGCGCGCTCGTGGTCAGTGCGGCGTTGCCCTTGCGTGAGTTCCTCAGCCAGCGCAGCGACATCCGCCAGCTCCAGCAGTCGCAGGCGGTCCAGCAGAAGCGGGTGGCGGCGCTCGAGGAGCAGAAGCAGCGGCTCGCGGACCCGACGTACGTCACCTCGCTGGCCCGCGACCGGCTGCACTTCGTCCGGCCGGGGGAGACGGCGTACGTCGTCCTCGCACCCAGTGACGCCCCCGCCGTCCCGTCCGGAGCCAAGCGGGCAGCGGCTGCCCCAGCCGGCGCTGAGGCGCCCTGGTACTCCCAGCTGTGGGGCTCCGTCCGCAGCGCCGACCGACCCGTGCAGGTGCGATCCTCCTCGTGAACGAACCCCTGACCGCCGCGGACCGCCGCGTGGTCCAGCTCCAGCTCGGCCGTCCTCCCCGCGCGATGCGCGCCGTCGCCCACCGGTGCACCTGCGGGCTGGTCGACGTCGTGGAGACCAACCCGCGGCTCGAGGACGGCACGCCGTTCCCGACGCTCTTCTACCTGACGTGCCCCAAGGCGGCTTCGGCGATCGGCCGGCTCGAGTCCGAGGGCCTCATGCGGCAGATGACCGACCGGCTGGCCGAGGACCCCGAACTGGCGGCGAGGTACCAGGCCGCCGCCGAGGACTACCTGCGCCGGCGGGACGCGATCGAGGTGCTCGGCCACGCGACCGCCCAGGGCGGCATGCCCACCCGCGTGAAGTGCCTGCACGTGCACGTCGCGCATTCGCTGGCTGTCGGCCGTGGGGTCAACCCGTTCGGCGACGAGGCCCTCGACCTGCTGGGCGACTGGGGCGCCGGCGGACCGTGCGTCGCCCCGTGACCCGCGTCGCCGCCCTGGACTGCGGCACCAACTCGCTCCGCCTGCTCGTCGCCGACCTGGGCGAGCGCGCGCTGACGAAGACCGACGTGCACCGCGAGATGCGGATCGTCCGGCTCGGCGAGGGCGTGGACCGCACGGGGCGGCTGGCGCCGGAGGCCATCGAGCGCACCAGGGTCGCGCTCGTCGACTACGCGGCGACCTGCCGCGACCTCGGCGTCGAGCGCGTCCGCATGGTCGCCACCAGCGCCAGCCGGGACGCGGAGAACCGCGAGGACTTCCGGTCCATGGTCCGCGAGGTCCTGGGAGCCGACCCGGAGGTCGTCACCGGTGACGAGGAGGCCGCGCTGTCCTTCGACGGCGCGACCCGGGAGCTCGACCCCGAGCTCGGCCCGTTCCTGGTCATGGACATCGGCGGCGGCTCGACCGAGCTCGTGCTGGGCGACGGCGGGCCAGGCGGCGGCGTGAGCGCAGCCCGCTCGGTCGACGTCGGCTGCGTGCGCCTGACCGAGCGGCACCTGCTGGACGACCCGCCGACGCCCGCGCAGGTGGCGGGCGCCGAGGCGGACATCGACCGCGCGCTCGAACTCGTCCGGGAGGTCGTCCCGGTCGGGAAGGCCCGCACCGCCGTCGGGCTGGCCGGCTCCGTGACGACGGTGGCCGCCCTCGCGCTCGGCCTGCCCGCGTACGACGCCGCCCGGATCCATCTCTCGCGGATCCCGGCCGCGGACGTCCGACGCGTCAGTGCCGCGCTGCTCGGCCACACGCGCGCCCAGCGCGCCGCGCTGCCCGTGATGCACCCCGGACGGGTGGATGTCATCGGTGCAGGTGCGCTTATTCTGCGCACGCTCGTCGATCGGCTCGACCTGACGGAGATCCTCGTCAGCGAGGCCGACATCCTGGACGGCATCGCCTGGAGCATGTCGCGATCCGCGACCGAGGAAGGGTCCACGTGAGCAAAGAGGACTGGGTCAGCGCGGTCCGGCGGACCGACAAGCCGTGGGGCCACGAGGCGCTGTTCGCCCTGGTGCCGGGGCGGTTCTGCGGCAAGGCGATCCACGTGACGCAGGGCCATGCGCTGTCGCTGCAGTACCACGAGCAGAAGGAGGAGACGATCTCCGTCTTCTCGGGCCGGCTGCACGTCGAGGTCGGCGAGCACGAGTCGAGCCTCGAGGAGTTCGACCTCGAGCCCGGCGAGTCGATCCACCTGCGTCCTGGCGTCCGCCACCGGGTGACGGCGCTGGTCGACACGGTCATGCTCGAGGCCTCGACGACCGAGCTCGACGACGTCGTGCGTCTCGAGGACCGTTACGGCCGCGCGGGGACCAGCGCTCCGTAGGCAGCCTCTCGCGGGACCGATCTGGCAGCATGCGGGGGATGGCACCTCTGTACGCTGCGGCGCGTCCGTGATCCCTCCCGGCACCGGCTTTCCGACCGACCGGGCGAGCGCGAGCACGCCGATCGCGCAGAGCGCGGCCGACGTCGAGCGACTGGCCGAGAACGTCCCCTCGCTCGCGCACCTGGACGGCCGTTCGTCGGTCTGCCGGGCCTGCCCCCGCTTGGTGGCGTGGCGCGAGGAGGTCGCCGAGACCAAGCGGGCCTCCTTCGCCGACGACCGGTACTGGGGGCGGCCGATCAGCGGTTGGGGCGAGACCCGGCCGGAGATCCTCGTCGTGGGCCTGGCACCGGCCGCGCACGGCGGCAACCGGACCGGGCGCATCTTCACGGGTGATCGCAGCGGCGACTGGCTGTTCGCGGCCCTGCACCGCGCAGGACTCGCCGCGCAGCCCACGTCGACGACGGCGTACGACGGGCAGCAGCTGCGGCACACCCGGATCACCCTGCCGGTCCGATGCGCCCCTCCTGCCAACAAGCCCACCCCGCAGGAACGGGACGCCTGCGCGCCCTGGCTGCACCAGGAGATGCGGTACGTACTCCCGACGGTGCGCGCGGTGGTGGTCCTGGGCGGTTTCGGCTGGACGTCGACCTGGACCGCGCTGAGGGCGGCGGGAGCGGCGGTGCCGGTCAGGACGCCGGTCTTCGGGCACGGCGCGCAGGTGCAGGTGCCGAACGGGCCGCTCGTGATCGGCTGCTACCACGTGAGCCAGCAGAACACCTTCACCGGTCGCCTCACCGAGGCGATGCTGGACGAGGTGTTCCGTTGCGCCAAGGTTGCTGCCGGGTTGGCCCGGACGGCGTAGCGCGCCGTAGGCCACACCTCGTCGAGCCCCCGCCCGTTGGACCGTCATCGGCAGGTTCGGGGCCGACCTGTAGGGCTGAACGGGTGAATGTGGCGGCTAATTGCCCGGATATGCCGCGTTCTCGCCAGATGGGTTCTGGACGCGGAGGCGAACTACTCCATACAGTCTGCCCCACTAGGCCGGACGGACGATTCGGGCCAGGGCCACGTGGAGGTGTCGAGATGCGCGCAGCCGGCTGGAACTAGATCTTCGACCGCCACGCGCGGATCGACCCAGTCCTGTCCAGGGGCTGGGACTGGGTGGTGCTACACCTAGTCCCAGCCCCTGGAACGTTTTCCGGGCCTGTTGCCGCGGCTATGCGTGCGGTGAGTGCTCGCGCGTGCGCAGCCACTGCGCCAGATCGTGCAGGCCCATCGGCCGGGCGTGCAGGAAGCCCTGCACCTCGTCGACGCCCAGCGTACGCAGCAGCTCGTGCTGCGCCTCGTGCTCGACGCCCTCGGCGACCACCTTGAGGCCGAGGGTGTGCGCGATGTCGACGACCGCGCGGACGACCGCCCGGTCCGCGGGATCGGTGGCGAGTCCGTCGACGAAGCCCTTGTCGATCTTCACCTCGTCGACGGGGAGCCCCTTGAGGTAGGTGAGCGACGAGTAGCCGGTTCCGAAGTCGTCGACCGAGATCTGCACTCCGAGCGTGCGCAGCTCACCCATCCGCTCGACCGCGAGCGCCGGGTCGGCCACCACGACACCTTCTGTGAGCTCGAGGGTCAGCAGGTCGGCAGGCAGGCCGACCGACGTGATGATCGCGGCCACCTCGGTCACGAAGGCCGGGTCGAGCACGGTGTCGGCGCTGACGTTGACGGCGACGCCGACGTTGCGGGCCCGGCGCTGCCACCCCTTGCAGGCCACCAGGGCCTGGCGCAGGACGTTGCTCGTCAGGACCCCCATCAGCCCGGAGGTCTCCGCCAGCGGGACGAACTCGTCCGGCCCGATCGGACCGAGCGCCGGGTGGCTCCACCGTGCCAGCGCCTCGACGCCGGTCGTGGCGCCGGTGGCGGTGTCGACCTTGGGCTGGAAGGCAAGCCCGATCGCGCCGCTCGTCAGGGCCTCGCGCAGGGCGGTCACCACCGCGAGGCGACGCTGACCCTTGACTTCGTACGCCGGCTCCCACAGCACCGGGCCGCCGTGGACGTCACGCGCGCTGTGCATGGCCGTCTCGGCCCGGCGCAGGAGTGTCGCCGCCTCCGCGCCGTGGTCGGGTGCCCGCACCACGCCGACCGACAGGCGGATGTGGGTGCCGATGGTGCTGACCTGGGCGGTGCCCTCGACCTGGGCGCGAATGCCGAGGCCGAACAGGTCCGGGTCGATCGACGCGGTCCGGACCGGCAGCGCGACCGCGAACCGTCCTCCGCCGATGCGCCCGACGATGGCGTCCGGGCAGGCTCGTACCAGCCGGTGGGCCACCTCGACGAGCAGGTTGTCGCCGATCTCGTGGCCGAGCGTGTCGTTGACCTCGCGGAACGAGTCGACGGCCACCGCGGCGACCAGGACGTCTCCCTGGGCGAGCTCGTCCGCGATGCGGCGGGTGACCTCGGTGAGGTTCGGCAGACCGGTCAGGCTGTCGGTGGTCGCGGAGCGGGCCAGGTCGGCGAGCAGGCGGCCGCGCTCGAAGGTCGTTGTCAGCTGGGAGGCGACGGTCTCGAGCAGCCGCAGATCGCCCATGTCGAACCCGCGGATCTCACCGAGCCGCTCGCGGACGGTGAGGATGCCGACCAGGTGCCGCTCCCCGATGAGGGGGGTGGCCATCCGCTCCCCGCGGCCGCCGGTGGTGCTTCTGAGGGCGGCGACGCCTGTCCGGGCAACCGCGTCGGCGAGCTCGTCCGCGTCCGGGGGCGCCGCGGCCGAATTGTCTTCGGTGCAGGTGAAGTGCTGCCAGCCCGCTCCCTCGGTGGGCACCGCGAGGTCGAGGTAGCGCGCGTGCAGCAGGACCCGCACCTCGTCCAGCAGCGGCGCCAGAGCGCCCGAGTC
>JAOPWV010000017.1 GCA_025965475.1 Frankiales bacterium
TCGCACCACTGGAACCGCTCGTGCCGCCGGTCTTGAGCTGCTGGACGTTGCGGACCGCCTGGACCAGCCTGTCCGTGGCGCTTCCGGACACCCCGTCGACGGCCCGCTGGGCCTGCCCGGCGGCCAGGCCTGTCTGGTTGCCTGCGACGGCGACGAGCTGGTCACCGACGAGGGCGATCAGCACCGAGTTGTGCTGGCCGGTCGCTGTCGCGATGGTCCTCGCGACGCCGGTGGCGCTGCCGTACGACTGCGCGGCCCGGGCGGGCAGCACGACGACGAAGATCCGCTGGGAGGAGCTCCTGACCTGGCTCTCCACCGTGGCCTTGTCGACGTCGCCGGCATGCTCTGCGTCCGGCTCGACGTACACCGGGTCCTTCTGGAGCGCACTGGCCACATCGTCAGGCGTGACAGCGAGCGCAACGGTGGGCGACACGACACCGCCGAGCAGCAGGACGGCCAACAGCGGGAACAGCGCCAGCAGGCGCATGCGCGTCATGACACCAGTGTCACCCCTGTTGGCTGAACCCCCGCACAGAATCCGCGACAAGCTGCACGGCGATCGCCGACAGCAGCAGCCCGGAGATGCGTGTGAGGAGCACGATGCCGGCCTCCCGGATGATCCGGGTGATGCCCACGCTGAACCGCAGCGAGAGGTAGACGAGCAGGTGCACGACGAGGATGCCCGCGGCGATCGCGACGTACGCCCCGAACCCGTGCGCCTGCTTGACGAAGACGATGGTCGCGACGATGGCCCCCGGACCGGCGAGCAACGGCGTGCCGAGCGGCACCAGGGCGACGTTCACGTCCCGCACCTCGGACGGGTCCTCGGCCCGGTCGGTGAGCAGTTCGAGTGCGACGACCAGGAGCAGCAGCCCGCCGGCGCCCTGCAGCGCCGGGATGCCGATCCCGAGGTAGGCCAGGATCTGCTGCCCGAGGATGGCGAACAGCGTCACGACGAACAGCGACACCAGGACCGCCTGCCAGGCGAGCCGCCGCCGCGCCTTCGCGCTCCGGCCGGCGGTCAGCCCGAGGAACAGCGGGATGTTGCCCAGCGGGTCCATGATCACGGACAGGGTGACGACGACCGCCCCGAACACCGTCGTGTCGAACAGGGTCACGCGTGGACGATCTTGGCGCCGGTGGCGCGGGCGACGATCTGCTCGTACGCCTCGACGGGCGTCAGGTTGGCGCCCAGTCGCACCGTCTTGTTGGTGCCGTGGAAGTCGCTGGAGCCCGTGGTCAGCAACCCGAGGTCGCGGGCCAGCCCACGCAGGTGGGCGCGCGCCGCGTCGTCGTGGTCGATGTGGTCGACCTCGAGACCCGCCAGGCCGGCCTCGGCCATCAGCGCGATGACATCGTCCCCGACCGTGCGGCCGCGCCTGGCGGCGGCCGGGTGGGCGAACACCGCGACGCCGCCCGCCCCCGTGACCAGCCGGACGGCCTCGACCACGTCGAGCTCGCGCTTGGCCACCCAGTAACGGCCGTTCGTGCCGATCCAGTCGGGCCGGAAGGCCTCTTCGACCGAGCCGACGAGCCCATGGGCCATGAGCGCCTGCGCAATGTGCGGGCGCCCCACCGTCCCGCCCGCCAGGCCCTGCACCTGCGCCCAGTTGACGGGGTGCCCGTCGTCCTCCATCAGCCGGACCATGCGTTCGGCGCGGCCGATGCGCGACTCGCGCAGCTCCCGGCGGGCGTCGGCGAAGGCCGGCTCCTCGGGGTCGAACAGGTAGGCGAGCAGGTGCAGCGAGATCCCGTCCCGGATGCAGGAGATCTCGGCGCCGCGTACGAGGTCCAGGCCGCTCGGCAGCGCCTCCGCCGCCTCGGCCCAACCGCCCGTCGTGTCGTGGTCGGTCAGCGCGATGACGTCCAGCCCCGCCGCCTGCGCCTCCGCGACCAGCTGCGCGGGCGGGGTCGTACCGTCGGACGCGGTCGAGTGGGTGTGCAGGTCGATTCGGCGGGACAACGCGGGCTCCCAGCACCAGGCAGTGGAAGCGACAGGGTAGCCAGGGGCGTGCAGACCGCTCAGGCCTGGGAAACCCGCGGCGTCGGGGCGCCGAAAGGCAGGTCGATCAACTGGTGCGCGCCGTGCCGCAGGTCGTGCAGCACCATGTGCTCGACCAGCACCAGCTCGGCGGCCGCCGGCCACAGCACGGCCCACAACCAGACGGCCATGGCCTCACCGAAGAAGGCCACCCGGTCCTCGGACGACGGGCAGCGCCATAGTGCCGTCGGGTGCCCGGCCGCCTCCACCTTGGCCTCCGGCGGTACGTCCGTGGCGGAACCCGGGTCGAGCATCGACAGGCCGGTGTAGCGGCCGCCGAGGCCGACGCCCGGCTCCTCCGCGACCAGAAGCAGGTCGGCCGGTCCGCCGAGCGGCGACGGGCCGGACAGGGCGAGGACGCTGGCCTTGGCCTTGCCGCGCCCGTCCCCCACCGCCCCCAGCCCGGTGATGCTCCAGCCCGCCAGCAGCGGCAGCGGGGACCAGAGGGGGACGCCCGACTGGGCAGCGGCCTGCCGCAACGGCTCCGTGCCCGGACGTGCCACGACGTGGAACGGGTGGACCGCTCCGTGTCGCTCGCACTCCCAGGCGCTGGACATGAGGCCCGGCGGGCGGAGAGCGCCGCCACAGCGCGGGCAGGTCGGCGGGACACTCACCGCGTCACCGTCCGCCCACGAGGTATCGCAGGTCAAGCATTTACGTACTAGTCCTCGATGACCCGCTCTGTGACCACCGGTCGTTCGACGATCCGCTCCCGGACGACAGGGCGCTCGACGATACGTTCACGCACCACCGGGCGCTCGACCACGACCCGACGGCCGCGCGTGCGGCGGGGCCGGTCGAGGCCCCCGCCTGCGACCAGCAGCGCGACAACGACGAGAACCACCACGACGATCACTGCCAGGGTCACCATGCCCGGGGTCTGCCCGGACAGGACGCGGGTGAACCGGTCTGTCAGGGTGACGGCGACGCCGACGGACTCGCGGTGACCGACGCGACCGGCGACGGGCCGGCGACGGTGGGGGCCGGTGACGGGACAGGGGCCGCGCTGCCGCCCGGAGTCGCGGTGACGCTCGGCGTGGCGGCGGGCACCGTGGACGCGTCGGTGCCGGTTCCCGCAGGTACCGGCGTGACGCCGGGGTCGAGGACGGCCGAACGACCCGAGGGGACCGGGGTCAGCGGCTGTTGCGCCTCCTGGGGCGAGCGCAGCAGCGGCGCCCCCTGTCCGGCGGTGCGCAGTTCGCGGACCTGCTGCTGCACGGTCGAGGACTCGCCCTGGCGGTACGGCGTGAGCCGGCCGTCCGGCCACCAGGCGAAGGCCAGGACGCCGAGCAGCAGAGCAACGCCGCCGAGGACCCCCAGTCGCCGGGGGGCCGAGCCCGCCGACCAGTTCCAGGCACCCGCGCCGGCGCGCCGCGCCGTACGGACCATCGTGTAGGTGATGCCCACGGCCGGGAGGACGAGCAGCAGGAGCTGCACCGCGGTCCAGACGTTCGCCGCCGCGCCGCCGTCGCCGAGCTTGCCGAGCAGGCGGCTTGCGGAGTCCCAGCTGGTCGCGACGATGCGCGGGAAGGCCAGCAGGATGTAGCCGAGGTTGAGCAGCAGGATCGGCACGATGACCATGACCCAGGCGGTCACGGCCCGCCGCACCCACGGCTTGAGCTGGGCGACCTCCGGCTCCGGCTTGTGGAACGGGATGGCGGAGCGCAGGACCGGGCCGATCCGGCGGAACAGGTCTGGGACGCCGACCAGGTCGCTGACGACGTAGTAGCCGTCCAGCCGCAGGAACGGCAGCATCTGCTGGAGCACCTGCACCTGGAGCAGGAACATCAGCAGGATGAGCGGTTCGAAGCCGGTGACGGCGTACGCGGCCGCGATCACGAGCACGACCATCGCGTTGACGTAGACGCCGCCGAGGTCGGTGCGCAGCCGGCCGCGCCGATCGAGCTGGTAGGCGTCGGTGACGTCGGTATAGAAGGCCGGCCAGACGACGTAGATGCCCATCCCCATGCCGCCGGGTTTCGCGCCGCCGTAACCGCAGGCGGCGGCGTGCCCCAGCTCGTGCAGGCCTGCCGAGACGACGACGACGGCGATCACGAGCAGGAAGACGGCCGGTTGCTGCACGGATGCGCGCAGCCCCTGGCCGAGGCCGTGCACGAAGAACAGCCAGTAGTCCACGAACACCAGGGCGCCGAGTACGGCGAGAACGACGGGCGGCCAGAAGACCGGGCGGGCAAAGGCGGCGAGGACGCGTACCGCGCCGGGATGGAGGACCTCAGTGCGGAGTTTCAGCCCCAGCAGCGGGTCGGACTCCTCGATCTCGGGACTCGAGCCGTCGGCCGCGGCCACGACGCCGAGCGGACGCAGTTTGTCGTCGACCAGGGTGCGGATGTTCTCGGCGGTGACGGTGCGGTCGTACTTCTCGCTCACCCGGCTCGCGATGTCGTCGTACGACGTGGCACCGTCGCACTCGTCGGCAACCAGGTGCAGCAGGAACGAGAGCTGGACCTGCTGGCCTCCTCCGCGCGCGGCAAGGTACTGCGGCTCGACGTAACCGGTGCCTGCGTACTCGCCGAGCAGGTGCACACCGTCGGCGAGCTCGGGCCGCTCGTCCGTGCCGCCCGACGAACCGGTACTCGACGACGCGGTACCCGACGAGGCTGCGGGCGGGCGTCGGCGGGGACAACCGGCCAGCGGCCGGGCGTCCGCGGGCCGTTCCGGGGCGAGCGTCACGGTGCTGCCTCTCTCAGTGCTCCGGGCAGCGTCCGAGGCGGGACCCGTAGTCGGGTCCCGCCTCGGGTGTCGCTGCTAGTTGGACTGCGTGATGGGCGCGGTCTGCTCGGCGTTCGCGTACGCGACCGAGTTGTCCGAGAGGACGTTGGCGGCGACGGCAGCGTTGATCGGGGCGGCGAGGTTGGCGTTCACGAGCGACATCTGCTCGCGGTCGGGAAGCTGCTCGCCGTCCTGTGCCTCGAGCTCGGCGCTGGACAGGCCCTGGTTGTTGTCGGTCATCTCGGCTCCTAGTTCGACTGGTTGATGGGGGTCTGCTGCACGGCGTCGGCGTACGCCGTGGAACCGTCGGACAGCACGTTCGCGGCCACGGCGGCATTCACGGGGATGGCGACGTTCGCGTTCACGAGGGACATCTGCTCACGGTCGGGCAGCTGCTCGCCGCCTGCCTCGTCGAGCTCTTCCGGGCTCAGTCCAGGCTGGTCGCTCACGGTTGCTCCTTCTGATGGGCGGCATCCGGGGCGGTCCGGGCGGACCTGCCCTGGTGGATCGGTGCGTCCTGGCGGGCCGTGGCCGTGCCGCCCCCGGTGGAGACGACGATGTTCACGTCCGCGGCGATGTCGGCGTTCAGACCGTCCTGCTCGATGCGCTTGCGAATCCGCTTGCGGATCTCGAGGGGGTCGGTCACAGAACGCTTGATCCCCAGGGCTCCTGACGATCAACCTCACTTTTCGTGCCATTGACCTAACCGCGGGGCCACACCTGTCCGGGACATGGCAGAGGCCGCACCCCAGGGGATGCGGCCTCGCCGAACGGGATACGCCTTACTTGGCAGGCTCCGTCAGCTCGGGACGGCCCGGCTGCTCACCGCCGTGCGCGTCGCCGTACGACCGCTTCGGGACCATCACCTTGCGCCGGAAGATGCACACCAGCACGCCGTCCTGGTTGTAGCCCTTGGTCTCGACGTAGACGATGCCGCGGTCGTCCTTGCTCTTGCTCTCGGTCTTGTCGAGAACCTCGGTCTGCCCATAGATGGTGTCGCCGTGGAAGGTCGGGAACACGTGCCTGAGCGACTCGATCTCCAGGTTGGCGATCGCTTTCCCGGACACGTCGGCGACCGACATGCCGAGCAGCAGCGAGTACACGTAGTTGCCGACGACCACGTTCTGCCCCTGCTGCGTGGTCTTCGCGTAGTTGGCGTCGAGGTGCAGCGGGTGGTGGTTCATGGTGATCAGGCAGAACAGGTGGTCGTCGTACTCGGTGACCGTCTTGCCCGGCCAGTGCTTGTAGACCGCGCCGACCTCGAACTCCTCGTAGTACCGGCCGAACTGCACAGTTGCTCCTTCGTACGACGGGACACGTGGCCGCAGTCTCCCAGCGCCGCTACCGCCAGACGACCGGGGGGCCGTGCCCCTTGCACTCGGCGAGTACCCGACGCCGGCCGCCCGGCCAGGTGGTGAGCTCGACGAGGAACCGGAAGCCGTCGTCGCCCACCTTCTCGGGCTCGAGTGACAGGTGCGCGAGCGGTGCCGCGACACCGGCTCGGGAACCCGCCTCGGCCAGGAGCCTGGCCACCTCGGTCCGTTCGGCCGGGTCCAGGTACTGCCGGACGACGGAGTGCCAGACGACCGTCGCGACGCCCGGCTGCCGCTGCGACAGCTCGCGCTGCAGGAACGCCGAGGCCGGCAGCCGCTCCACCTCGACGGGTTGCTGCTCGGCGGCGATCTGCAGGGCAGCCCGGAGTCGGGAGAACCGCTCGACCTGGTCCGCCCAGACGTACGACGTCAGCGTCAGCCGGTCGTCGGCCCGGCCGGGATCGAGCGGCGCCGGGTCGCAGCCGCGGCGCGCGACCAGCTTCGGCGGGACGTCGTACGGCGGGAAAACCCCTTCCCAAGGCCGGCTCAGCCGGACGGCCGAGGCCGGATCACCGAGCACAACCCCGTCGGCCACGTCGTACGCGAACCGGTCGACGAGCAGATTGAGGCCCGCACTGGCGCCGATCTCCAGCAGCCGCAAGGGCTTTCCGGTCTCCGCGGCCACCTGCAGGAGTCCGCCGTACAGGGCCGCGCTGCGTCCGACCTCGTTGGTCTGCACCGGCCGGCGTACGGCGTCGTGCAGCTCGTCGAGGTGTTCGGCCACCACCCGACAGGCGACCGGCCACATGCCCGCGGGCGCGGCGGTGCCGCCGACGCTCGGGTAGTACAGCGCCAACTCCGGCGCCAGCCGCTCCAGGACCAGCCGGTGCATGGCCCCGGCGAAACGCAACGCGGGCACCGTCCCACCCGGGTCGGCCGCGAGCGGACGGAGCAGGACGTACGCCGGACCACCGGCCTCGTAGTCGTCAGCCGCTCCGTACAGCAGCGCCGCAGTGAGAGGACTGCCGTGCAGCGCGCACTGCTCCGCCTGGGCCCGCAACCGCGACGGCAGTTGGCTCATGACAGGTCGGCCTCGGGACGCGCGGGGTCGCGCAGGTCGAGGCCCTGGGCCAGCCAGCGCTCCTCCAGAGCCGGCGCGCCGTGGACGCGCTTCCAGGCCGACTCGTTCGGGGTCATGGGCAGCAGCGGCAGGAACCGCACCGGCTCGACGTCCGCGACGGGGAGGTCGGGCACCAGGCCGCCGGGTTCGGCGACGAGGACAGCCGTGAACCGTCCGCCGTCCCAGAGCGGCTCACCGATGTCGAGGCCGGCACCGGGCCCGATGACCAGTCCCTCGACGGCCGGGCTGGCCGCCAGGACCGCGAGCCGGCGCAGCACGGTGTCGTGCAGGCCGCGCACCGACAGCAGCAGCTCGGCGCGCGGCCCGTCGGCCAGGACGACCTCGGCTCCCGGGTCACCCATCGGCGCCCGCGCCATGCCGAGCGTGGCGTAGCGGACGAGCCCATCGGCGTCAGGGCCGAAGCGCAGGACATCCACCCGCTCCGTCCCGAGGAAGGAGACGCCCGCGCGGCCGCTGTCGGAGCCGAACACAGTGAGCAGGTGCGCCTCGACCGCCACGAGCACGGCGTCAGGATCGGGACTCGGCACCCGGCGAGTCTAGGGAGCCGGCCGGTTCGGGGGCCGTTCGGAGCAACGCAAAGTGCCGCTCTAGTCATAAGGGACCATGGGTGTATCCCGCGTCCGGACCAAATTTCGTGCGGTTGGACGGTAAGCCTCAGTGGTGGAACCGGTGGTGTCGATCACGTAGCCACTTGGCCCTCGCATCGGACGGGCCATATCCAAGGATGGATACCCGCATGAAGCTCTCGAAGCAGGTCCTCGCGGCCGCCGCGGCGGTCGGCATCGCCGCCGCCGGCGGCTCCGCCTTCACCGCCAGCAACACCGGCACGCCGGACGCGAACGTCGGGCAGGGCGCGTCGAATGACACCGGCGGCTACAACATCACCGGCGTGAGTTACACGCTCGACACGACCGCCACCGATGGGCACGGTGACCACATCACGAAGGTGACGTTCAGCACGACGCCCCTCACCACGACCGGAAACCTCGGGAACCCTGCCACCAAGGCCCGCATTCGCCTCGTCAAGACGGGCGATTGGAGCACGACGGCTTCCTGCGCCGTGACGACCCCGGGCGCCAGCACCA
>JAOPWV010000037.1 GCA_025965475.1 Frankiales bacterium
GCGAGCCCGCAGCCGGTGCACACCAGCTCCGACGCGGCCTCGTCGGCGCGCAGCGGCGACTTGCAGTCAGGGCAGGCGAGGATCTCGAGCAGCGACGCGTTGAGCTTCATGGCGGCAGCCTACTGACCGCGGATCAGCTCGAGGACCTCGTCGCGGACCCGCGCCATGGACGCCTCGTCCGGCCCCTCGACGTTCAGGCGGAGCAGCGGCTCGGTGTTCGACGCGCGGACGTTGAACCACCAGCCGTCCGGACTCGTCACGGTCAGGCCGTCGAGCTCGTCCTGCTCGAGGCCCGCGTACTGCGCCTTGATCTGCGCGACCTTCGCGGTCGAGTCCTGCACCGTCGAGTTGATCTCGCCGGACGGCACGTACGGGCTGTAGCTCGACAGCAGCGCGGACAACGTGCCGTCGGTCTCGCCGAGGGCCGCGAGGGTGTGCAGTGCGGCGAGCATGCCGGAGTCGGCGTTCCAGAACTCGCGGAAGTAGAAGTGGCCGGAGTGCTCGCCGCCGAAGACCGCGCCCGTACGGGCCATCTCGGCCTTGATGAACGAGTGGCCGACCCGGGTGCGCACCGGCGTGCCTCCCAGCGCGCGGACGATCTCCGGAACCGCCCGCGAGGTGATGAGGTTGTGGATGATCGTCGAGCCGGGCACGCGCCGGAGCTCGCGGGCGGCGATGAGCGCGGTCAGCACCGACGGCGGCACGATCCCGCCGCGCTCGTCGACGACGAAGCAGCGGTCCGCGTCACCGTCGAAGGCCAGACCGAGGTCGGCGTCGTGCTCGCGGACGGCAGCCTGGAGGTCGCGCAGGTTCTCCGGATCGATCGGGTTGGCCTCGTGGTTCGGGAAGGAGCCGTCGAGCTCGAAGTACAGCGAGATGAGCTCCACCGGCAGGCCGTCGAAGACGGCCGGGACGGTGAGCCCGGCCATGCCGTTGCCCGCGTCGACGACGACCTTGAGGCGCCGGATGCCGTCGAGGCCGGGGACGAGCTGCTTCATGTACGCGGCGTACGCCGGCAGCATCTCCTGGTGCGTCACGCGTCCCGGCGTACCGGCGAACGGCGGGATCCCCTCGTCGAGGAAGCGCTCCGCCTCCGCGCGGATCGTGGCCAGGCCGGTGTCCTGGCCGACCGGCTTGGCGCCGGCGAGGCAGAGCTTGATGCCGTTGTAGCGGGCCGGGTTGTGGCTCGCGGTGAACATCGCGCCGGGGACGTCGAGCTTGCCGGAGGCGAAGTACAGCAGGTCGGTCGCGCCGAGTCCGGCGTCGACGACGTCCACGCCCTGGCCGGTCGCGCCCTCGGCGAAGGCCTGGGACAGCGCCACGCCCGACTCGCGCATGTCGCGGGCGGTGACGATCCTCGTGGCGCCGGTGAAGCGGGCGAACGCGGCGCCGAGCGCGCGGGCGATGTCGGGGTTCAGCTCGTCGGGGACGAGCCCGCGGACGTCGTAGGCCTTGACGATGGTGGACAGATCGGACACGTGTGGCCTTCCGGGTGCAACGCGAGAGTGCCGCCGACCCTACCCAGCCCGTCCAGCGCGCGGATCCCCTGAGACCCCGGCAGCAGGGCCCGCACAGCAGGACGGCGGCGCCGGTGCTACGGCGCCGCCGTGCCTGCTGCACGAAGGGGGGTCGGGTGGCGGCTACGCGGCCTTGTGCTTCTTCGCCTTGCCGAGGACGGTCGCGATGTCCAGCTCGGTACCGGCCTGCTTCCAGGACTTCGCCTCGCAGGCGTGGCAGGAGGCGAAGTCGACGAGCGAGCCGTCCGTCAGCGTCATCGTGATGGTGGTGACGCGGTTGCTCGCACAGGCGGCGCAGGTGGCGAGCAGGCTCGCGGGCGTCGTGACGAGGGACAAGACGGGCTCCTCAGCGGGACGAAGGGTGTACTCACCCATTCGGCCCAGTGGAGGAAGAACTTGAGGCTTCCGCCGGTGTCGGGCCCGTCACAGGCCCGTCACCGGTCCCGCGTGATCATGGGTTGCTGGGCCCCTGCCCGGTGCACCTCCATGATCACGGCGGAGGGGGTGGACCCGGGCGGCAGCGATCAGGCCCGGTCAGCTCGGCGTGGGCAGGGCCCGCAGGTGGCCGCGGCGACCGGTGCCGGCCTCCGCCGGACCGCCGTTCGTGCCGATGGTGCGGGCCGGTCGCGCCGCCTCGCGCACCGCGTCGGCGAGGGCCTCGAGGTCGTCCGAGCTGCGCGCCCGCAGGTCCGCCGCGTCCGGCTCGTGCCGCACGACCTCCCAGCCGCGCGGCGCCGTCAGCCGGTGCGCGTGCGCCTCGCACAGGTCGTAGCAGTGCGGCTCCGCGTGGGTCGCCAGCGGTCCGACGACGGCGGTCGAGTCTGCGTAGACGTAGGTGAGCGTGGCGATAGCGGGAAGGCTGCACGCAGTGCGCGAACAGCGCCGGACAGGGCTCACGGGCGGGCACGGTAGCCGTCGCCGGACCGGCTGACCAACAGGCGGGCTCCAGCAGTCGTCCGTGTCGGCGGGCAGCAGCGCCCGCAACGCCCTAGCCTGGCCGCGTGAACAGCTCCCCGCGCCGCCGTCGCCGGCGGGACCGGCACGGCCGAGGGCTGCGCGGGCTGCTCGTGCCGGCCTCGGTCGCGGTGGCCGGGCGGGAGGTCCGCGTACCGCTCTCCCAGACCCGCGGCGAGCGCTTCGACGACCTGGTCCTCGACGCGGTGGAGCACCTCGAGGAGCGGTGGGGCAAGCAGCTCGAGGGCGTCGAGTTCGCCGTCGAGGACGTGCCCGTGATCCCGCCTCGGGGCTCTGAACCGCCGTACGACGAGGACGTGGTCGCCGACGAGACCGCCGGCGGTGCCGTCCCGCTCGGCCGGCTGCTGCCGGCCGCCATCGACGGCAGCGGCGAGGCGACGCCGCCCCGGGTGGTGGTCTACCGCCGGCCGCTGGAGGCCCGCGCCGCGGACCGGATCGACCTCGCCGACCTCGTGCTCGACGTGGTGGTCGACCAGGTCGCCCGGTTGCTCGGCCTCGACCCGGACGAGGTCGACCCGCCTAGCGCGTGACCCCCACCAGCGGGTCGCGGACGACGCCGGGCAGCGGCACCTGCTGGGCGGCGCCCTGCAGCACGAGGATCGTGGTCAGCGGCCCCCGGCTGCCGTGCTCCCGCAGGTAGCGGGACGCGTAGACCGGGCCGGAGCCGGCCGTCGGCGTGACCTCCACGGCGAGGCGGCCGGTGGCACCGGGCGGCAGGAAGGTCGACAGCCGCAGGACGGTCGTGCGTCCCGGGGCGACGGCGACCCGCTTGGGGGCCGGTACGGCGCCGCCGACGCCGACGATGGCCACCGGCGTGACGTCGACCGTCGCGCCGCCGGCCGGCGCCGTCAGGAGCAGGGTGCTCTCGGTGGGCTGGTTGATGACGAGGTCCGTGAGCAGTGCCGGACCGCGCAGCGGAGCCGCGGAACCGGCGTACGCGAACTCCTTGACCGGTGAGGTGCCCTGGGAGTCGTAGACGAAGGCCCCCGCGAGCACCGGGCCGCCTTCCGAGACGACCTTGACCGTTGCCGGGGTGGACGCGGTGACCGCGCCCAAGTCCTGGCCGATGGTGGTGTGCGCCGGCACCGGGACGGCTTCCATCCCGGTCGGTACGAACTGGCCCTGCGTCGTCGTCACCTGCAGCGACACGACCGTGTCGTCCGGCCCGGGATTGGTGATCTCCACGGTCCGCCGGCCGGGGCCCTGCGGCAGCCCGGGGACGACGACGGTCGTCGCCGGCGGCAGGGCCTGCGGAACCCACTCGACGCCGCCGGGTGTGCGGCCGTCCCAGCGGACGTGCCGCAGCGCGGCCGCGACCCGGCCGCGCTGGACGACGACGTGCATGGCCAGCATCGCCTTGTCGGGGGCCAGTTCGTCCAGGGGTACGGCGACGCGGGACCGGGGGGCGATGGACAGGCCGCGGCCCGGACGGGGGTCGACCGCGCCACTCGCGGTCCAGACGGTGACGTCGACGAGCGCAGGGGTGTCGTCCGGGTTGGCCATGACGAGCAGCGTCGAGTCCCCCACCACGGTGGACCCGCCGACGAACCACGCCTCGGTGGTGGGCGCCTCACACCGCAGCCCGGCCAGGCCGCGCTGGGCGCCACCTTCGCCGCGGGTGACCTGCTCGAGCTCGAGACCGGCGGCCAGCGGGCCACTCGCGCGCACCTCCAGGGCGTCCCCGGTCAGCGTCGCCCCGAGATCCACGGCCACCTGGCCGGGCCGGTCGATCGGCACCCGGGTCGGCGTGCCCCCGCCGAGCAACGGCTGGCTGACGAGCGTCCCGGTGCCCGCGACGTCGGCGCCGGCCACCGCGACCCCGGCACTGACCCGGGTGCGCAGGACGTCGCGGTCCTGCCGCAGGTCCGGGCAGACCGCACTGGCACCGACCACCGCGGCCGTCGACGCCGTCGGCTGCTCGGGGCGACCGCCGCCCGGCAGGGCCTGGGCTGTCGCGACGCCTCCGACGAGCAGGATGACGACGGCGAGCAGCGGCAGCCAGAGGCGCCCACCGCCCCGCTCCTGGGTCTGATCCGTCATGCGTTCGCTCCCTGCGGTTCACGGAGGCCCGGGGCCGGCGGCTCGAGGTCGTCGTCGTCGACCTCCAGGCCGCGGCGACGCCGGGCTGCCGGGGCGGCCAGGATCACGACGAGGACGACGGCTACGGCCTGGGCAGCCAGCCCTGCCATGCGCCCGGACCCGTCGTACGTCACGACGAGCCGGCCACCCTGGGCCGGCAGCACGAAGCCCTGGGCCCAGCCCCAGGCGGTACGCCGGGGCAGCGGGCGCCCGTCGAGGGTGGCCCGCCAGCCGGGGTCACCGGCCTCCGCGAGCACCAGCAGACGCCCGGGTGGCCCGGCCGGCAGCGACACTCGCGCCGTCTGCCACCCGCTCGCCAGGGGCACGGCGGGCGCCGTACGCAGCAGCTCGCGGCTCGGCCCGCGGTCGCCCCGCAGGGCGGCCGTGGTCGCGTCCGGGGGCAGCACGGTGAGGCGCGCGGCGGGCGCGACGATCCGCCACAGCAGGACGTCTCCGCTGGCGCGTCGACTCAGTCCGGCCTGCATGTCGAGGGCGGCGGCCAGCTCGTGACTGCGGGCGACGGCCGGCAGCGCGACGTACCGGACGGCCCGGGTGGCCAGCGCCTCGGCTGCGTCGCTGCCGCGGGGGGAGAGCAGGTCGGCGACGACGGCGTCCAGCGCCGCCTGCTGCGGCGCGGCGGGCGGGGTCTCGGCCGCGCCGAGACTGTCGCCGGTGGCCCCGGTCAGCTCGTAGCCGACCGGACCGTCCGGCTGGGGGCGCAGGACGAGGACGCGCAAGCCCGGTGACGTGGCCAGTTCGGCCTGCGCGAAGGCGGGCAGCACCGGCCGGACGCCGCGGTGCAGCGGGTCGTCGGCGCCCCGGACCAGCCAGGTCACGCCGGCGGCCACGGGGACCACCGCAGCGGCCACGGCGACGAGGCCGGCGGTCAGCTGCCGCCAGCCGAAGTTGCTGCGGGCGAGCCGGGTCCGCACACCGTTCGCGCCGATCAGTGCGGCAAGGAGCATGCCGCCCGCGGCCAGCTGCAACGGGACGCCGGGCCAGGCACCGCGCCGGCCCAGCACGACGGCACCGATCAGGCCGGTGAACACCACACCCCAGGCCGCGAGCGCGATCGGCTGGCGGGACCGCCGCAACAGGCCGCCCAGCGCCGCGAGCAGCAGCCCGACGGTCACCCAGACCGCAGGCGTCGCCGGTCCGCCCGGCTGCAGCAGCGGAAGGTGCCAGGCAGGGGCCGCGTCGACGGCGAACAGGCGGCCCGGACCCTGCACGAAGGCGTCCGGCCGGGTCAGGGCCTGCCACGACCACGGCAGCAGGACCAGGCCGGGGACGACGGCCGCGACGAGCACGGCGGCGGCGCGGCGGGGCGAGCCGGTCAGCACCGCGGCCACCGCACCGCCGACCAGCACGACGGCCGCCAGCGGCCAGAGCGTCGGGGCGAAGGCGGCGGTCAGCCCGATCCCGAGACCGAGCCCCCAGGCCCGGCGCCAGCCGGCGTGCAGGGGGTCCTCCCGCAGCACCTGGACGCCGGCGACCAGCAGCGCCGGCAGTGCGATCTGGACGGCCGCGGCGTCCAGCCGCCCACCGGCGATCGCCCCCGTACCGGCCGGCAGCAGTGCCCACGTCGCGCCGGCCCAGGCTCGCAACGCACGGTGCCGGGTGATGCGGCCGGCCGCGAGGTAGGCGGCCGCGCCGGCGAGCGGCACGCTGGCGAGCAGCAGCAGGTCGACGGCCAGCCACGGCTTGCCGAGCAGGACGGTGGACAGCACGCCGAGCCCGGCGAGCAGCGGGTGCGCGTCGGCCGGGCTGCCGACGGAGGTGGCGTGCCACGACGCGGCGTACGACGACCACAGGTCGCGGGCGCCGGACGGCACCGGGAGCAGCCGGCCTCCGACGAGGGTGCCGCCACGCAGCGCCAGCACCTGCCGCTCCGCGATCAGGGCGAGCAGGGCCAGCGACAGGGTGACCAGCACGAGGGGGCGCAGGAGGAAGCGACGCAGGCCGCCACCGCCGGACGAGGCGAGCTCGGCCAGGTCGTCCGGCCCGTCGGGGCCGGCGTCACCGAGAGCCCCGAGTGGGCTGGCCCCCGGCGCCGCGCCGCCGGACAGCCAGTCCCCCAGTGCCTCGGCCCTGCCGCGGACCCGGCTGGTCCGCGACGCGAACAGCGGACGCAGGGACCGCGGGGAGACCGTGCGGGTGCGGGCGCGGGCGCGCCTGGCCGCGACGAGCCGGTCCGGCCGGGAGAGCACCGCGCCGAGGGCGACCAGCTCGTCACGGGCTTCGAGGATCTGCCGGCTGAGCAGGTAGCCCAGGGCCCGCAGCAGGCAGGCGACCACCAGCCGGGGCAGCGTGGCCAGCAGCCGCAGTCCGGCGGCGTGGGCGAGCAGGACGAACAGCGCGTGCCGGCGGTCGATCGCGGTCGGCCGGCCGTGGTCGGCCGCGAGCCGGCGGCGGCCGGTGGTCGCAGCCCGCACGTGCCGCACGAGGGCGGTCGGCACCACGACGACCCGATGGCCGGCCGCGTTGACCCGCCAGCCGAGGTCCAGGTCGTCGCGGAAGACGGGCAGTGCCGGGTCGAGGCCGCCGAGCTCGTCCCACACGTCCCGGCGCACCAGCGCACCCGCGGTCCCGACGGCGAGGACGTCCCGGACCGCGTCGTGCTGGCCCTGGTCGTACTCCCGGCGCTCCAGCCCGGTCTCCCGGTGCCCTGCGGGGTCGGTCGTGAGGCCGACCTCCACCAGCACCCGCGGGTCGGCCCAGTCGCGCACCTTGGGCCCGAGCAACGCGACCGACGGGCTGTCCGCCGCGTGCGCGAGCAGGGCCTCGAGGGCATCCGGCTCGGGGGCGGCGTCATCGTGCAGGAGCCAGAGCCACGCGGCCGACGAACCTGGCCCGCCGTCGGCCAGCGCGGCCGCGACGGCCGCGCCGTAGCCGGTGTCCGCGGGCAGCTCCAGCACGTCGCCGTACGCCGCGGCGAGCAGATCGCGGCTGCCGTCGGTGCTTCCGGTGTCGACGCAGAGAACCCGGACCGGCTGGATCGTCGAGGCCGCGAGGGCGGCGAGGGTCTCCGGCAGCCAGGCGGCGCCGTCGTGGGCGACCAGGACCGCCGTCACCTCCGCCGGTGCGGCGGGCAGGTCGGCAGGTGTCGTGCTCGGGGGAGGCATGAGGGCTGGACCGTGGGTCGGCGGGACGCGGGACCGACCGGCCGGAGGCCCCGCGTCGTACGGCGTAACGGCCCGGCGCTGTTTACCGCCCGGGCGACGCGACCACCCTAGTGGACCGGTATCAGCCCGCGGCGCGCTTGAGGCGGCGGCGCTCCCGCTCGGAGAGCCCGCCCCAGATGCCGAACCGCTCGTCGTGCATCAGGGCGTACTCGAGACATTCGGTCTTGACCTCGCAGCCGACGCAGATCCGCTTGGCCTCCCTCGTGGAGCCACCCTTCTCAGGGAAGAACGCCTCGGGATCGGTCTGGGCGCAGAGCGCCTCTTCCTGCCAGGACAGCTCGACGTCGTCGTCCCCGGTGGCGGCCAGGTACAGCGGCTCGCTCATCGAATCTCCTGTCCGGTGTCCGGGGACGGGGTCGACCGTCCTCCGTACGTGTCACCGAACGAGCAGACCGGCTGCGGGATCGGGGGGAACGACACGCATGGAATTACACGCGTGTCGTGCGCCCGCGTCAAGCGATCCGGTGGTATCTGCGCGAAATGGCCCAGCTAGGGGATGTGGTACCGACGGTAGCGCTGCGTGAGGGCGGCACTACGGACGGCGACGACGGAAGAAGCGCCGCGCGTCGTGCTCGGCGTCGCTTCCGGCCGGGTTCTGCCCGGGCCAGGCGCCGTCGTCCTCCGGGGTCGGGGACACCCATTCGGGTCGGGCCGGAGCCGCTGCTGGTGTGGAGGGTGGCGTGGAAGGTGGCGTGGCACGTGGCGTGGCAGGCAGCGGCGCGGCGGGCGCCACGCCAGGTGCGGTGGCCGGTGCCGGCGGCCGCGCCTGGC
>JAOPWV010000056.1 GCA_025965475.1 Frankiales bacterium
TGGCGCCCTTGGTGATGCCGGACGCCAGCCAGCCGGTGCTCCACTTGCTGGTGTCGAGCGTGGTGCCGTTGAACTCGTCGGAGAACTTCAGCTTCCACGAGCCGGGCACCCCCACCGGAGCCGCCGCGGACGCGGACACGGCGGTGGCGGTCGACGGCGTGATGCCGACGGCGTTGCGGGCGGAGGGGGCCACGGAGGCGTGCGTCGCGTGGGTGGTTCCGGTGCCGGGCGTCGACGCGGAGGCCACGGCCGGAGCGATCATGCCGAGCGACACGGCCGAGAGAGTGGCCGCGAGGACGACGGGGCGGATGGACTTGCCATGAAGGGTTCGTTGCGACTTCATGTATCTAGGGATCGGGGCCTGCCCGACATTGCTGAAACCGTTGTCACGAACTTTCGGATCCGGTGACGCCGGTCACAGCGGGCCGATGCGGGAGGGCAGGCACCCAGCAACGTGGGTTACGGCCTCGCCTCGCGCGGTCAAGCGCCCCTCAGCGCGAGCCGCGAGTGGCGCGGCATCCTGGTCGGCGACCGGTCAGCGCGGACTGGCTCGCCGGCCGGCAGGCCTGCGCCTGACCGGGTCGCCGCCTGACGGGCGTGCCCTCAGCGCGCCCCGCGGCTCCACACCCGGATGTAGTCGATCGTCAGCGTGTGCGGAGTCGTGATCAAGGCGTCGTACACGCCGGCCTTGTGCCCGCCGACCTGCAGGTTCGCCAGCAGGTACATGGGCCGGTCCGGGATGAACTGCCGCCGGGTGAACGGGGCCCGGCGCTCCATGCCGTCGACGTACCACCGGATCGCGTCCGGCGACCAGGAGACGCCGAAGGTGTGGAAGCCCCGCGTGAAGTCGGGGCCGTCCCACGTGTCACCGTCGTCGCGGGCCGTGCCCTGCGGGTCGAGGTAGTGGAAGTGCATGGCGTGACGGGTCGGCGCGTGGCCGAAGTTCTCCATCACGTCGATCTCGGGCGGCCAGTCGCCGTCGACGTTGAGTGTCCAGAACGCCGGCCACGCGCCGTGGGCGTCGGGCAGTTGTGCCCGGATCTCCATGAAGCCGTATGTGAACGCGAACTTGGGGCGCCGGCCGTTGGTCCCGGCGGTGGTGATCATGCCGCTGCTGAACGGCTTCTCGCCGGCGGTGTCGCGGTCGGCGCGCAGTCGCACCACCCCGTTGCCGACGCTGACGTTCTCCGGGCGGTAGACCGCGTTGGGGGTCGTGTCGCTGTGCGAGCCCCAGGGAAAGGACGTCGTCCACTTGCGGGTGTCCAGCTGCGTGCCGTTGAAGTCGTCGGCGAAGGCCAGCGTCCACGGCCCGGCCGCCCCGACCGGCCCCGGGTACGGCGCCGGGGGGCCCGGACGCGAGTGCAGCCACGACAGCATCGCCACCACCACCCCGACGACCAGGATCAGCGCGACGACGATGCGCCTGCGCCCCCGGCCGGGGGCGCCGCCGGTGCGGGCAGCCGCTGACCCCGCTGATACAGGGAGCGTCATGCCCCCGTCGTGAACGGCCATACCAGGACAGGGGCCGCACGAACTCGGCTGATACCGCGGCCCCGTGACGAGCCTCACCTGCAGGTGCTAGCTGGACCGCTTGCTCTTGCTAGCACTGTGGTCTAACGTCGAGAGCGAGGGCACGGACCGATGCGAGCGGAGGTCACCATGGCAGGGATCGATGTCCGGCACCTGGGTGACTACATCCGCGACCAGCGGCGCGACAGCAACGTCTCCCTCCGTCAGCTGGCCAAGCTCGCCGGCGTGAGCAACCCCTACCTCAGCCAGATCGAGCGGGGACTGCGCAAGCCCAGCGCCGAGATCCTCCAGCAGATCGCCAAGGCGCTGCGCATCTCCGCCGAGGCGCTGTACGTGCAGGCCGGCATTCTCGAGCAGCGGGAAGGCAGCGGTCTCGTCGCCGACGCCGTGCTCGCGGACGAGGGCCTCAACGAGCGGCAGAAGCAGGTGCTGCTCGAGATCTACGACAGCTTCCGCATGGAGAACGCGGCCAAGCTGCCGCCCCCGGCCGCGGTCGGGGAGCAGGACACGGCGGTCGGCGCCGCCGAGCCGCTGGCTCCGGTGGCGGCCTCCGCAGAGGCCGTCACGGACGCACCGCCCGCGGCCGGCCGTACGCCCGCCCGGCCGCCCCGCACGACCGCCCGCAAGGCGAGCGCGCCCACCGCTGCGCGCAAGAGCGCGAATCCCACCACCCGCAAGCGCACCAGCAAGGGCCCCGACGTGCAGGCCGACCAGGGCACCGGGCAGCCCACTGGCCAGCGCGCATCAGAGACCGGCACCACTCCCACCCCGAACGACACCGCCCCAGGAGGCAACGCATGAGCGTCACCACCGACGTCAAGAAGACCGGCAACGCCGTCACCGGCCGCTTCACCCTCAAGAACCTCCCGACGTTCGACGTCGCCGAGGCCACCAAGCCGCTGTACGCCGTCCTCGGTGTCGCGGACCTCGCACTCGAGCAGGTCAAGGACGTGCCCGCTGACCTCGGCGCCGAGGCGAAGAAGGCCCAGGCCCTGCTCGCCGACGTCCCGGCCCAGATGTCGGCGCTGCCCGCCAACGTCCGCACCACGGCCCACAAGGCGACCGAGCGGGCGACCGACCTGTACACGAAGCTGACGATCCGTGGCGAGCGTCTCGTCACCCAGATCCGGCGCCAGCCGGCCACCGAGGCGGCCATCGCCGAGGGCAAGGAGGCCGTCAAGAAGGCCGAGGCCGCCGCCACCGCCGCCCGCAAGTCGGTCAAGGCCGGCGAGAAGGCCGTCGAGGGCGCAGCCGGCAAGATCGGCTAGTTCCCCCCTGCACCAACCCGCGACCCCCGGAGCCGTCCTGGCCCCGGGGGTCGTGCGCGTCGTACCGTCTCCGTATGTCGATCCTCGCGCCGGCCAACGTCCTCATCGCGCTGCTCAACCTCGGCCTGCTCGTGATCACCGCGTGGGCACTCATCGACGCGGCGACCCGGCCGTCGGCCGCCTTCGTCGCGGCCGGCAAGCAGACCAAGAAGATCTGGCTGGCGATCCTCGCTGTCGCCCTGCTGCTGGTCCTGGCCGGAACCGGGATCTTCGGCATCTTCGGTTTCGTCGTCGCGGTGGCCGCGATCGTCTACCTGGTCGACGTCCGCCCCGCCGTGCGCGGCGCGCGCCGCGGCGGCCCGTGGGGGTAGCCGCCCTCGTCACCGGTTCGGGGGAGCCGGTCACCGTCGCGGCCCACGGGTTCGGGGCCTCCGTCGCCGAGACCCGCCCGTTGCTCGGTGGTGTGGCCGGGCGGCGGGTGTTCTACCCGGCCCGCGGCCACGACGGCGCGGTGCCGGCCCCGTTCGGGTACCGGGAGCTGGGCGACGACCTGCTCCGGGTGGCGGACGAGTACGGCGCCAGCCGCGCGCTCGGCGTCTCCATGGGCGCGGGAGCCCTGCTGTCCCTGCTCTCCCGGGCGCCCGAGCGCTTCGACAGGGTGGTGGCGTTCCTGCCGGCCGCGCTGGACCGGACGCGCACGGACGAGGCCGTACGCCGGCTCGACGAGCTCGTCACGGCGCTCGACCAGGAGGATGCCGCCGAGGTCCAGCGCCTGGTGCTGGCGGAGGTGCCGTCCGCGCTGCACGGTGAGCCGGCGGTGGCGGCGTACGTCGGCAGCCGGGCCGCGTTCCTGCTCGGGGCCCCAGGTGTGGCCGTCGCCGTACGGGCGCTGGCCGGCCCGGCGCCGGTGGAGGACCGCGCGTCCCTCGAGGCCGTGTCGGCCGAGGTGCTCGTGCTGGCCCAGGAGGACGATCCGCTGCACCCGGTCCAGGTCGCCAGGGAGTTGGTCGCGGTCCTGCCACGGGCCCGTCTCGTCGTCTTCGACCGGCCCGGGGTGATGTTCCGGGAGCGGGCCCGGCTCCGGGCCCTGATCGGCGAGTTCCTGAGCTAGCGCGCCGGCGGGTGGAGCAGCTCGGGGGCGATCCCCTCGGCCGGCTCCTGTCCCGCGTGGACGAACACCAGAGCCGGCTCGGTATTGCCGCGCAGGTGCTCGGTCAGACCGTTCGCCTCGTAGACGTCGAGCAGCCCGGGTGCGTCGGAGACCGCCAGCAGCCGGCGGATCCCCTCCTCGACCGTCGTGCTCTCGCCGTCCCGGCTCCCGCCCCGCAGCACCACCAGCTCCTCAGACATGCGGTGCTCCTACCCCCGTTGCCGCACCCGGCAACCGGGTGCCCGCAGGGCCGGTTGTGCGCATTCGCTCAACAAAATTCATCACCCGGTCGAGTGAAAGAGCAGGCAGGCCGTTCCCTGCCGGGCGCCGGCTCGTTGCTCTCGGTGCCACACCGTTCTCCCGGAAGGCCACACCGTGACCCACATCGCGACCGTCACCACCGAACTGGAGCTCCGCCTCGTCGTCCCCGGCGGTCCGCTGCTGCCCGTGATGGCGTCCCTGAGCTACGCGGCCGCTGACCCGTGGGCCGTGCGCGTCGCCTTCCAGACCGGCGCCGAGACCGACGGCACCGTGGAGTGGATCTTCGCGCGGCAGCTGCTGACCGACGGTGTGGCACGCGGGGTCGGCGAGGGCGACGTCCGGGTGTGGCCCACGTCATCCGGCCGGGACCACTTCATCAACCTGGCCATGGCCTCCCCGTCCGGCTCCGCGCTGTTCGAGATCGACCGCGACGCCCTCGTGGAGTTCCTGCAGCAGACGTACGTCGCCGTGCCCACCGGGCACGAGGAGGAGGTCGTCGACCTCGACGCCGAGCTGGCCATCCTGCTGGGCGCCTGACGCTCCGTCTACCCCGTACGCGGAGCCGCCAGCAGCGGCTCGGAACCGGCGGCCCCGGGTAGCGGCACGACGGGGTCGTAGGTCAGGTCATGCCGGCGCTGAGGTCGAGGTCGTCCGGCGGGCTGTCCGGCGTACGCCACACCAGGAACGGCTTGCCGAACACCCCGTGCAGGTCGTTCGCACGATCCACCATGACCCGGTAGGCCACCTCGAACGCCTCGGCGTCGCCGGCCTTGATGGCCGCGCTGACGGGCGCGTAGTCGGTCTCCAGGTACGCCGTCATCTCCGGGTCGTACTTGGGCCGGCTCTCCACCGAGAGCTTCAGCTGCTTGACCACCGACTTGCAGAAGTACGCCGCGAGCGGCCAGTTGCCGGCCTTCGCCGCGTAGTACATGCGGTGCACGCGCGGGCCGACCTCCGCCATGAGCCGGTCCATGCCGGGCTGCTGACGGGCCAGCTCGTCGATCGTGAGATCGCGCTTGCCGTTGTTGACGAGGTGCGTGTGGTCCGAGGTCACGGCGCAATGCTCTCCCATGGCACGGTGAGCTCGCCGAGGCGCGCCCGCCGGACGTTCTTCGGCCAGTCCAGGCCCGCGCAGGCGGCCACCCAGCGCTGCCGGTTGCCGAAGGCGGCGTACGGCGCCGCGCGGTCCCAGGCGTCGTCGAGCGCACCCAGCAGCGCGTGCACGGGCTGGCCGGGCACGTTGTGGTGGATGAGCGCCTTGGGGAGCCGCTCCGCGAGGTCGCTCGGCCGGTCGAGGCTCGGCAGGTGCGCGGCCAGGGTGAGGCTGCGCGGGCCCTCCCGGGTCAGCTCGACCCACGCCGCCCGCCGGCCCACCTCGTCGCACGTCCCCTCGACGAGCAGACCGCCGCCGGCGAGGCCTGCGGTCATGACCGTCCACGCCTCGAGCGCCGCCGGCTCGTCGTACTGGCGCAGGACGTTGAGCGCGCGGACGACGAGCGGGCGCAGGCCGGTGAGCTCGAAGCCGCCGCGCCGGAACTCCAGGCCGGGCCGCTCGGCCGGTTTCGCGGTGTCCACCCGCTCCTGGTCGATCTCGAGCCCGACCAGCCGGACGTCAGGGCGTACGTCGCACAGCCGGGCGTGCAGTTCGACGGCGGTCACGGGTGAGGCGCCGTAGCCCAGATCCACCACCAGTGGCGACTCGACGGCGTCGCGGAGCAGTCCCGCGTGCACGCCGGTCAGCCAGCGGTCGACCCGGCGCAGGCGGTTCGGTGCCGTCGTGCCGCGCGTCGGCAGGCCGAGGGTGCGGGCCCGCCCGGCGGCGTACCGCTTCACCTTCGCCACCGCGCCATCCTGCCTGGCGCGTCCGCCACCCCCTCGATGCGTACCCCTCGTTGCGTCCGGGCAGCTGTGGCTCGGGAGCCACGATCAGCCGGACGCAACGCGGCTGCGGGTGCGCGGTCTCTCCCTGCGTCGACCGAGTGCAGCTCGACCATCTCGCGCCGAGGTTCTCGTTCGGCGCCTTCTTTCGTCGACTCGGTGTTCGTCAGGTAGTGCAGCATCGCGGGGCTGACGACGCCGGCGGCGAGCATGTCCTCGAACCGGCCCAGCGTGCCGGCGCACGACCTCGACGTCGTTGGACGGCTTGGTCGCCCACGGCTCCGAACTGGGGGTGGCGATGTTCAGGTGGCTGGACCAGAACTCGCACATGACCTCGAACAGCTGGTTGCGCGACCACGGGTGCCTGCGGGCCGCCCGGCCGCCGAGACGGCCGCGACCGCCTCCGGGTGGCGCCGGCGAACGTCGGACGGCGGAGCAGGTGGCCGTCCCGGCGCCCAGGGCCTGCGTCGCCCCCGCGACTG
>JAOPWV010000087.1 GCA_025965475.1 Frankiales bacterium
CCGGGGACGGCGGGGTCGCGGCCAGTCCGGCGAGGCCCGGGCCGCCGAGGACGCCGCCGTGCTCGCCGGGGTGGACGTCGACGAGCCGGCCGACGACGAGAGCGTCAGCAGCAGCGACGACGCGGTCGCCGTGGCCGACGACGAGGCGCTGCCCGCGGGGGAGACGGCTGCCGAGGTCGTCGATCTGCCCGTCGTCGAGGAGCCCGTCGTGGAGGCGCGGGTCGCCGAGCTGCCCGTCGAGGAGTCGACCCCGGACACGGTGCTCGCCGGCGAGATCGCCGACGCTGCCGCGGTGCCGGTGGCCCCGGAGGAGACGGTGGAGGCGCCGGTCGCGGACGAGCTCCCGGAGCCGGCCGTCGTCGTCGCCCCGCAGCCGGTCGCCCAGCCGGTGGCCGAGGACGCTCCCGCGGTGGCCCGCCCCCGGCGTCGCCGGGCCGCCTCACGACCTGCAGGACCGCCGGCCTGAGCAAGGACCCCCGTGCCCCCCACCGCTCGCAGGCTCGCGGTGGGCCCTGCACGGGGGCCATCAGACCGGGTTCGACCGGCGCGCGCCGGCTCGGGTACGCTGGTCGGGTTGCTCCGTAACGACAGGCCGCCTCCGGGTGTGTTCCGTCGGCAGGCAACCCGTCCAGCACTCGGCCGCGCGCCGGGGTGCGCGCAGGACACAGTGCTGGATTTGAAGAGACCGATCGAGGAGTCAGTGGTGTACGCAGTCGTCAAGGCCGGTGGAACGCAGCACAAGGTGGGCGTCGGTGACACGTTCACCGTCAACCGCCTGAGCGGGGAAGCCGGTGACACCGTCACCCTCCCGGCCCTGCTGCTCGTCGACGGCGACACCGTCACCACCGACGCGCAGGCGTTGGCCGGGGTGACCGTCACCGGCGAGATCGTCGAGCACGGCAAGGGCCCGAAGATCCACATCCACAAGTTCAAGAACAAGACCGGGTACCACAAGCGGCAGGGGCACCGTCAGCCCCTGACCAGCGTCGTGGTCCGCGACATCTCGAAGGGCTGACGCCGACATGGCACACAAGAAGGGCGCCTCGTCGTCCCGTAACGGTCGCGACTCCAACTCCCCGCGCCTGGGCGTGAAGCGCTTCGGGGGGCAGGTCGTCAAGGCCGGCGAGATCATCGTCCGCCAGCGCGGCACCCACTTCCACCCCGGGGACAACGTCGGCCGGGGCGGCGACGACACGCTGTTCGCCCTCGCGCCGGGCGCCGTCCTGTTCGGCCGCAAGCGCGACCGCAAGACCGTCAACATCGTTCCGGTCGGCTGACGAGCCGCCTCACCAACGCGTTCACGACAGGGCGGGCCGGCTTGCCGGACCCGCCCTGTCGTGTTTTCAGAAGGGCATCATGACCACCTTCGTCGACCGCGTCGTTCTGCACGTCGCCGCCGGCGACGGCGGACACGGCTGCAGCAGCGTCCGTCGCGAGAAGTTCAAGCCGCTCGGCGGCCCCGACGGGGCTGACGGCGGGCACGGCGGGGACGTCGTCCTCGTCGTCGAGCACAACGTGACCACCCTGCTCGACTTCCACTACCACCCGCACCAGAAGGCCGGCAGCGGCAAGCCGGGCCAGGGCGACATGCGCACCGGCGCCAGCGGGGACACCGTCGAGCTGTCGGTCCCCAACGGGACCGTCGTGTTCGACGCCGACGGCAACGAGCTCGCCGACCTCGTCGGCGAGGGCACCCGTTTCATCGTGGCCCGGGGCGGCCGCGGCGGCCTCGGCAACGCCAGCCTGGCCACGGCCAAGCGCAAGGCCCCCGGTTTCGCGCTGCTCGGCGAGCCGGGCCAGAGCGCGGACGTCGTCCTCGAGCTCAAGAGCGTGGCCGACGCGGCGCTCGTCGGCTTCCCCAGCGCCGGCAAGTCCAGCCTCATCGCGGCGCTCTCCGCCGCGCGACCGAAGATCGCCGACTACCCGTTCACGACCCTGGTGCCCAACCTGGGCGTCGTCGAGGCCGGCGGCACGATCTTCACCGTGGCCGACGTACCCGGCCTGATCCCCGGTGCCTCACAGGGCAAGGGTCTCGGTCTGGAGTTCCTGCGCCACGTCGAGCGGTGTGCCGTCCTCGTGCACGTCATCGACTGCGCCACCTTCGAGCCGGGCCGCGACCCGCTCACCGACCTCGACGTGATCGAGGCCGAGCTGACGTCCTACAAGGACGACCTGGCGCGCCTGACCGCGCGGCCGCGCATCGTCGTGCTCAACAAGGTCGACGTGCCGGCTGCCCGCGAGCTCGCGGAGATGGTCCGGCCCGATCTCGAGGAGCGCGGCTTCCGCGTCTTCGAGGTGTCCGCCGCGACGCGTGAGGGGCTGCGCGAGCTGTCGTTCGCCCTCGCCGAGACCGTCGCCGCCGACCGGGCCGCGCGCCCGATCGAGGAAGCGACCCGGATCGTGCTGCGGCCGAAGGCGGTCGATGACCTCGGGTTCACCATCGCGCGCGAGGGCGAGGCATTCGTCGTACGCGGTTCGAAGCCGGAGCGCTGGATCGTGCAGACCGACTTCTCCAACGAGGAGGCCGTCGGCTACCTCGCCGACCGGCTCGCCCGGCTCGGCGTCGAGAAGGCGCTCGCCGATGCGGGTGCCGAGCCCGGCTGCGAGGTGACGATCGGCGAGGTCACCTTCGACTGGGAGCCCACCGAGATGGAGATCTTCTCCTCCGGCATGCGCGGTCAGGACGCCCGGTTCGAGAACGACTCCCGTGTCGGCGCGGACGAACGCCGGCTGCAGAAGGATCTGCGCCGCGCCGAGCGGCTGGGCATCCAGGTCGACGAGTGAGCCGGGCGGCGGTCGCCCAGGCCCGTCGGGTCGTGGTCAAGGTCGGTTCCTCGTCCCTGACCACCGCTGCGGGCGGGCTCGACGTCGACCGCCTGGACGCCCTCGTGGACACCCTCGCCGACCGCGGTGGGGACCTCGTCCTGGTGTCCTCCGGTGCGATCGCCGCCGGGCTCGCACCGCTCGGCCTGCCCCGCCGCCCCCGTGACCTCGCCACCCAGCAGGCTGCGGCCAGCGTCGGGCAGTCGCTGCTGGTGCAGCGCTACGCGACCGCGTTCGGCCGGCACGGCCGCACCGTCGGCCAGGTGCTGCTGACCGCCGACGACGTCGTACGCCGGGCGCACTACCGCAACGCCCAGACCACCCTCGACCGCCTGCTGGCGCTGGGCGTCCTGCCGGTCGTCAACGAGAACGACGCCGTCGCCACCGACGAGATCCGGTTCGGCGACAACGACCGGCTGGCGGCCCTCGTGGCCCACCTGGTCCGCGCCGAGGCGCTCGTGCTGCTGTCCGATGTGGACGGGCTGTACGACGGCGACCCCCGGCGGCCGGGCGCCACTCTGGTCACCGAGGTGACCGGCCCGGCCGACCTGGCGGGGCTGCAGGTCGGTGGTACCGGGGGCGCCGGGCTCGGCAGCGGGGGCATGGCCAGCAAGGTGGACGCCGCCCGCGTGGCCACGTCCGCGGGCATCCCCGTGCTGTTGGCGGGGGCCGCCGACGCCGCAGCGGCGCTGCGCGGGGAGGGCGGCACCCTCTTCACACCGACCGGCACCCGTCGCAGCGGGCGGCTGCTGTGGCTGGCTCACGCCTCCACCCCGCGCGGCCGTCTGGTGCTCGACGACGGTGCTGTCGCCGCGGTCTGCGAGCGTCGGTTGTCGCTGCTGCCGGCCGGCGTGACGGCGGTCGAGGGCGAGTTCGCCGCCGGCGACCCGGTCGAACTGGTCGGCACCGACGGCGTCCCCGTCGCGCGCGGGCTGGTGGCGTACGGCGCCGACGAGCTACCCGGACTGCTGGGCCGTTCGACCCGCGAGCTGGGGCTGCGCGAGGTCGTCCACCGCGACGATCTCGTCGTCCTCTGAGCCGGACTGTCGTTACGCTCGTGCCCATGGATGCTGCGGATGCTGCGACGAACGAGGTGCGCGCCGTCGCCGAGCGGGCCCGGGCTGCCGCGGCCCAACTGGCCCCGCTGCCCCGCAGGGCCAAGGACGCGGCGCTGCTCGCGATGGCCGACGGCCTCGAGGCGGCCACCGAGCGGGTGCTCGCGGCCAACGCCGAGGACGTGAGGGCCGGTCGGGAGGCGGGCACCAGCGAGGCCATGCTCGACCGGCTCGCGCTCACGCCGGACCGGGTACGCGCCATGGCGGACGGGCTGCGGCACGTCGCGACGCTGCCCGACCCGGTCGGTGAAGTGGTGCGCGGTTCAGCGCTGCCCAACGGCCTCGAGCTGCGCCAGGTCCGTGTGCCGCTCGGTGTCGTCGGCATCGTCTACGAGGCCCGCCCCAACGTGACCGCCGACGCCGCCGGCCTGTGCGTCAAGAGCGGCAACGCCGTCCTGCTGCGCGGCTCCGGCTCGGCGTACCGCTCCAACACGGCCCTGGTCGACGTGCTCGCCGAAGCGGCCACCGCCGCCGGCCTGCCGGTGGACAGTATCCAGCTGGTGCCCGGCGCCGACCGCGCGAGCGTGCAGGCCCTGATGCAGGCCCGCGGGCTCGTCGACGTCCTCATCCCGCGGGGCGGCGCCGGCCTCATCCAGGCCGTCGTGACCGGCTCGCAGGTACCCGTCATCGAGACCGGGGTCGGCAACTGCACGGTCTACGTCGACCGCTGGGCCGACCTCGACAAGGCCGTCGCGATCATCGTCGATGCCAAGACCACGCGGCCCTCGGTCTGCAACGCCGCCGAGACCCTGCTCGTGCATGAGGCGGTGGCGGCCGACTTCCTGCCGCTCGCCGTCAAGGCGTTGCGAGACAAGGGCGTGACCCTGCACGCGGACCCGCGCGCCGCGGCGTACGACGACAGTGCCGTTCCCGCGACCGACGAGGACTGGGCCGCGGAGTACCTCTCACTCGACCTCGCGGTCGGCGTCGTCGACTCGCTGGAGGCGGCGGTCGCGCACATCCGCCGGTGGGGCAGCGGCCACACCGAGGCGATCGTGACCCGCGACGTCGACGAGTCGCGCCGGTTCGTGCGCTCCCTCGACAGCGCGGCGGTCATGATCAACGCGTCGACCCGGTTCACCGACGGCGGGGAGTTCGGCTTCGGCGCGGAGATCGGCATCTCGACGCAGAAACTCCACGCCCGCGGGCCGATGGGCCTGACCGAGCTGACGAGCACGACGTACGTCGTGACCGGCGACGGTCACGTGCGCGGCTGACTCTGCAGAAGGCAGCGGCTGACTCCACAGCCGGCGGCTGACCGCCCCTGGTCGCCCCACCCGTCCGCAAGCGCGCGGCCGGCGGCGACCCGCGAGCCCACCGGGACTCAGTGCGAGTCGGCTTCGCCCTCGTCGGCGAGGTGGCCGATGATCGCGGAGTAGTCCTCTCCGGCATGCCCCGCGGCGATCGTCCTGCGTGCGTCGTCGAGCGCCGCCTGGGTCACCGCGAGCCCGGCATCCCGTGCGGCGTCGACCGCGAGCGCGAGGTCCTTGGCGAGCAGGTCCACGGAGAACTGGGCGCGGGAGAAGTCACCGGCCTCGAGCATGGCCCGCTTCTGCGTGATGACCCAGCCGTACGCACCCTGCGACAGCAGGTCGAGTGCAAGGTCGCGGTCGACCCCGAGGACCGCACCGAGCCGCAGCGTCTCGCCGAGCCCGGCGGCCACCACGCCGATGCCCTGGTTGACCACCAGCTTGAGCGCGCTGCCCGCGCCGATGTCGCCCACCCGCCGCACCCTGGCCGGGTCGCCCCACAGCTCCACGAGCGGGCGGACGGCCTCCCAGTCCTGGTCCCGGCAGCCGACGAGCACGCCGAGCTTCCCCTGTGTGGCCGGGCCGACCGTGCCGGTGACCGGCGCGTCGACGTACCGGGCTCCGCGCTCCTCGCACAGGCGCCCGAATTCCTTCGCGTCCAGCGGCCCGACCGTCGTGCTGTTGACCATGAGGACCCCGCTTGGGGCGTGGTCGAGCACTTCCGGCAGGACCTCGCGGACGCTGTCAGGGCCGAACAGCATGAGCACCACGGCCTCGGCGCCTTCGACCGCGTCGGCGACGGCGCGCGCCTCCTTGGCACCGGCCGCCACCAGCTCGCCGGCCCTGCCGGGCGTGCGGTTCCAGACGACCAGTTCGTTCTCGCCCTCGAGGACGTGGCGGGCCATCGCCGCGCCCATGCGACCGAGACCGAGGAAGGCGACTCTCATGCTTCTGACCATAACCACGTGGATGCGAGACTGCCGCGTCGCCACCGGTGCGGGCGGCCCAGGGGAGGACGCGTGGACCGCGAGGCCAGTCCCGTGCAGTCGGTGGACCGGGCGCTGCGTCTGCTCGAAGTGCTCGCCCGCAGCGGTGGCCGGCTCCCCGTGAGCGAGCTCGCGGCGCGGGCAGAGCTGCCCCTCGGCACCTGCCACCGGCTGCTGCAGTCCCTCATGAGCAGGGGCTACATCCGCCAGGACCCCGACCGCCGGTACGCGCTCGGAGCCGCGCTGCTGCCGCTCGGAGACGCGGCCAGCCGGCTCCTGGCCAGCTGGGCCCAGCCGTTCCTCGCCGAGCTCGCCGAGGTCAGCGGCGAGACGGCCAACCTCGCGGTGCTCGAGGACGACCGGGTCGTCTACCTGGGCCAGGCGCCCGGCCGGCACCGGATGCGCATGTTCACCGAGGTGGGGCGCCGGGTGCTGCCGCACAGCACCGCGGTCGGCAAGGTGCTGCTCGCCTGGCAGGACGAGGTGCAGGTCAACCGGATCGTGGCCAGGTTCGGCCTGCCCGCACACACCCCGCAGACGCTCACCGACGGAGCCGTCTTTGCCGCCGAGCTGGCCGAGGTACGCCGCGCGGGGCACGCCGTCGACGACGAGGAGGAGGAAGAGGGCGTGCGGTGCATCGCCGTACCGGTGGGCCCGGGCCCCACCGCGGTCGCCGCGGTCTCCATCTCCGCGCCGGCCAGCCGGCTGCAACGCGACTGCCCGGAGCTGGTGCTCACGATGCAGTCCATCGCGGGGCGGATGTCACGGTCGCTCGCCGCGCCCAGTTCCTGAGGTTCTTCCACCACCCGGAAACCAGTTTCCGAGAGGCCTTGGCAGTGCCGGTCATTGTGCGTCAGGGTTACGGCGTCACCCGCCCCCGACACCAGGAGCAGACGATGAGTGCACCCCCCAAGGTCGACGGTGTCGAGATCGCCGGACCGTGGCAGGACGGCTATGAGCAGGTCCTGACGCCCGAGGCGCTGGCCCTGCTGGCCGACCTGCAGCGGCAGTTCGGGCCGCGCCGCGCCGAGCTGCTGCAGCGCCGAGCCGAGCGGGACGCCGAGCTGGCCGCGGGCGCCCTGCCGGACTTCCTGCCCGAGACCGCCGCGGTGCGCGACGGGGACTGGCGCGTCGCGCCGGTGGCGCCGGGCCTGGCGGACCGGCGGGTCGAGATCACCGGCCCCACCGACCGCAAGATGGTCATCAACGCCCTCAACTCCGGGGCCAAGGTGTTCATGGCGGACTTCGAGGACAGCAACACGCCCACCTTCGACAACCTGGTGACCGGACAGCTCAACCTGCGCGACGCCCTGCTGCGCAAGGTCGACTTCACCAGCCCGGAGGGCAAGACCTACGCCCTTGCGGACGAGGTCGCCACCCTCGTCGTGCGGCCGCGCGGCTGGCACCTGCCCGAGCGGCACGTGCTGGTGGACGGGCAGCCGGTCTCCGGCAGCCTGTTCGACTTCGTCCTCTACATGACGACCAGCGCGCAGGTCGCGCTCGATGCGGGCATCGGCCCGTACTTCTACCTGCCGAAGCTGGAGAGCCACCTCGAGGCCAGGCTCTGGAACGACGTCTTCGTCGCCGCCCAGGACGCGCTCGGCCTCCCGCAGGGCACCATCCGGGCCACCGTGCTCGTGGAGACCATCCTCGCGGCGTTCGAGATGGACGAGATCCTCTACGAGCTGCGCGAGCACTCGTCGGGGATGAACGCCGGCCGGTGGGACTACATCTTCTCGATGATCAAGAAGTTCCGGACCCGCGGAGCCGAGTTCCAGCTGCCTGATCGGGTGAAGGTGACGATGACGGTCCCGTTCATGCGCGCCTACACGGAGCTGCTGGTGCGCACCTGCCACGCCCGCGGTGCCCATGCGATCGGCGGGATGGCCGCGTTCATCCCCAACCGCAGGGACGTCGAGGTCAACGACGCCGCGCTCAAGGCGGTCCGGGCGGACAAGACACGCGAGGCCGACGACGGCTTCGACGGGTCCTGGGTTGCGCACCCCGACCTGGTGCCGGTGGCCCTCGAGGTCTTCGACGCGAAGCTCGGTGACCGGCCCAACCAGCTCGACCGGCAGCGCGACGACGTGCAGGTCACGGCCGCGCAGCTGCTGGACGCGAAGGCCACGCCCGGCGACGTCACCGAGGCGGGGCTCCGCAACAACGTCAGCGTCGGCATCCAGTACCTCGAGTCCTGGCTGCGCGGCGGTGGTGCGGTCGCGATCTTCAACCTCATGGAGGACGCCGCCACCGCCGAGATCAGCCGGTCGCAGGTCTGGCAGTGGGTGCACAACGGCGTCGTGACCGCCGAGGGGACACCGATCACCGCCGACTACGTCCGTCAGCTCGAGGGCGAGGAACTCGACAAGGTCCGGAGCGCCGTCGGCGATCAGGTCTACGCGAAGGGGAGGTACGACGAGGCACGCGAGCTGTTCGAGCAGGTCGCCCTCGCCGACGACTTCGTGGACTTCCTGACCTTGCCGGCGTACGACCGGCTGGGCTAGGCGATGAGCCTGCTCGCCGCCCCGGCCACCGACCGCACCGCGCGGCTCGCGGAAGGGCTGCGGCGGGCGGTCGGCGCACAACGGGTCCTCACCGACCGGGCCCAGCTGCGGACCTACGAGTGCGACGGCCTGACCAACTTCCGGGTCACGCCGGCCATCGTCGTGCTGGCCGAGAGTCGCGAGCACGTCGTCGCCACGGTGCGGCTGTGCGCCGGGGCCGGGGTGCCGTTCGTGGCCCGCGGCTCCGGTACCGGGCTGTCCGGCGGTGCGCTCCCCGTTGCGGACGGCGTGCTCATCGTGCTGTCCCGGCTGCGCGGGATGGGGCCGGTCGACCCGGACAACGCGCGCATCGTCGTCGAGCCGGGCGTCATCAACCTGTGGGTGTCCCGCGAGGCGGCGCCGTACGACCTGGCGTACGCGCCCGACCCTTCGTCCCAGCAGATCTGCTCCATCGGGGGCAACGTCGCGGAGAACTCGGGCGGCGCGCACTGCCTGAAGTACGGCTTCACCGTCAACCACGTGACGGGCGCGGAGGTCGTGCTGCCGGACGGCGAGGTCGTGCACCTCGGCGGCACCGCGGCGGAGCGGCCGGGCTACGACCTGCTCGGCGCGTTCGTCGGCAGCGAGGGGACGCTCGGCGTCGCGACCGAGGTCACGCTGCGGCTGATCCGGGTCCCGGAGGCCGTGCAGACGATGCTCGTCGGCTTCACCAGCATCGAGGACGCCGGTGGCGCGGTCAGCGACATCATCGCCGCGGGCATCCTGCCGGCCGCCATCGAGATGATGGACGCGCTGGCCATCGAGGCGGCCGAGGCCGCGGTCGGCTGCGGCTATCCGGCCGGCGCGGTGGCGGTGCTCGTCATCGAACTCGACGGGCCGCAGGTCGAGGTCGAGGCGCAGTTCGCCCAGGTGGAGCGGATCGTCCTGCGGCGGCACGCGTTCGAGACGCGCATCGCGGCCGACGCTGCCGAGCGCGCGCTGATGTGGAAGGGCCGCAAGTCGGCGTTCGCGGCGGTCGGACGGATCAGCCCGGCGTACTTCGTGCAGGACGGCGTCATCCCGCGTACCCGGCTGCCCGAGGTCCTCGGTGACATCTACCGGATGGCCGACGAGGTCGGGCTCCGGGTGGCCAACGTCTTCCATGCCGGCGACGGCAATCTGCATCCGCTGGTGCTGTTCGACAACGCGGTCCAGGGTCAGGCCGAGGACGCCGAGGAGCTGGCCGGCGCCATCCTCGACCTGTGCGTCGCGACCGGCGGCTCGATCACGGGCGAGCACGGCGTCGGCCACGAGAAGCGGATGAAGATGGGCCGCCAGTTCACGGCCGACGACCTCGACACGATGCAGCTCGTGCGCTGCGCTTTCGACCCGGACGGCATCGCCAATCCGGGCAAGATCTTCCCCACCCCGCGGCTGTGCGGGGAGCGGCCCGGTCCGCGGACGGGTGAGCACCCGTTCCAGGCGGCGGGTCTCGGCGAGGTGTTCTAGCGCCGTGACCGCGACCCTCCAGAGCAGGTCCGGCACCGCCGCCGATGCGGTCGGCGGGGTCCTGCCTGCGGCGGTGGTCCGGCCGGTCACCGTGCCCGACGTGGTCGCGGTGCTCCGCGGCGGCGGCACGGTCGTGCCGGCCGGAGGGCGGACCAAGCTGTCGTGGGCGGCGCCTCCGTCGTCGTGCGACGTGCTGCTCGACACCACCGGGCTCGACCGGGTCCTCGACCACACGGCCGGTGACCTGGTGGTGATCGCCGAGGCCGGCGTACGGCTGGCGGATCTGCAGGCCCAGCTCGCCGGATCCGGGCAGTGGCTCGCCCTCGATCCGCCCGAGCCCGGCGCGACACTGGGCGGGGTGCTCAGTGCCAATGCCTCGGGTCCGCGCCGGTTGCGCTACGGCACGGCGCGCGACCTGCTCATCGGCGTGACGGTGGTGCTCGCGGACGGGACCGTCGCCGCGTCGGGCGGCAAGGTGGTCAAGAACGTCGCCGGCTACGACCTCGGCAAGCTGTACACGGGCGCACACGGCACGCTGGGTGTGGTCGTCTCCACGACCTGGCGGCTGCATCCCCTGCCGGCGGCCCGCCGGGTCGTCGTGGTCGACCTGGCCGACACCGCGGCGGCGGGACCCCTGGCCCTCCGGCTGGCCCGCAGCACCCTGACGCCCACCGCGGTGGAGCTGCTCGCGGGGTCGGGGGAGCCGGCACGCCTGGTCGTCGTCTTCGAGTCGATCCCGGAGTCGGTACGGGCGCAGGCCAGGTCGGCGGTGGAGCTGCTCGACGGTGGCGCGGAGCAGGACGAGCTGCCCGAGGGGTTCGGCCGGCGGCCGGGTGGCGCCGACGACCTGGTGCTGCGGCTGGCCTTCGCCCCGGCCGCGCTCCCTGCCGTGCTGGCCGCCCTGCCTGCGGGCGCGGCTGTCACCGCGTCGGCCTGCACCGGTGTCGCCTACGCCGCCCTTCCCGCCGGGTCCGGGGCAGCCGCGCTGCCAGGGCTGCGCGCCGCGATCGCGCCGTACGACGGCACGGCGGCGGTCCTGGCCGCGCCGGCGGATCTGGCGGACCTCGACCAGTGGGGGCCGGTCGGCGACGCGCTGCCGCTCATGACCCAGGTGAAGGACCGGTTCGATCCGGCCCGGCGGATGTCGCCCGGGCGCTTCGTCGGAGGGCTCTAGATGGACGCGCGCGACAGCGGGCGGGGTGCGCCACCGGTCGACGCCTCGGTGGGCGACCTGCACACCGGCACACCGACGGGGGCCGTCCGGTCGACCGACCAGGCGGCCGCGGAGCTGGTCGGGGCCCGCCGTCCGCTCGACCTCGGCCAGGGCGGGGCGATCGCCGCGAGCGCCGGCGACGCCACGGTCGGGCCGGCCCCTGTGTCGCTCGGGCTACACCCCCTGCAGCCGGCCTTCGACGCGCACCACCCACCGGACGCCGCGCTCGTGGGCGACTGCGTGCACTGCGGCTTCTGCCTGCCCACCTGCCCGACGTACGTGCTGTGGGGCGAGGAGATGGACAGCCCGCGCGGCCGCATCGACCTGATGAGGCAGGGGCTTGAGGGTGACCCGCTCGACGGCGACGCGATTCGCCACCTCGACCAGTGCCTGGGCTGTATGGCCTGCGTCACCGCCTGCCCGTCGGGGGTCCGCTACGACCTGCTCATCGAGGCCACCCGCGAACAGGTGGAGCGTCGGCACGAGCGGCCGCGCGCCGAGAAGGCGTTCCGGAGTGCGGTGTACGGGCTGTTCCCGTACCCCCGCCGGCTCCGGGCGCTGCGCGGACCTTTGCGGGCGTACCAGGCCAGTGGTCTCGGCAGGGTGCTCGCCCGCTCGGGTCTGCTGGCGCGGCTGCCCGGCCCGCTGCAGGCCATGGAGTCGCTGGCGCCGCGGCTCGGGCACGTCGAGCGGCTGCCGGTGCGGACCCCGGCGACCGGCACGCGGCGGGCGACCGTGGGCCTGCTCACCGGCTGCGTGCAGGGCACGTTCTTCCCCGACGTCAACGCGGCCACGGCGCGGGTGCTCGCGGCTGAGGGCTGCGACGTCGTCGTACCGCCGCGGCAGAGCTGCTGCGGGGCGCTGTCGGCCCACGGCGGTCGCGAGGAGCAGGCGCTCGCCTTCGCCAAGCAGGTCATCGTGACCTTCGAGCGGGCGGACGTGGACCGTGTTGTCGTCAACGCGGCCGGCTGCGGCTCGAACCTCAAGGAGTACGGCCACCAGCTGCGCGACGAGCCGGCCTGGGCGGCGCGCGCCGAGGCGCTCGCGGCGAAGGTCCGGGACGTGACCGAACTGCTCGACGAGTTGGGCCCGGTCGCGCCGCGGCACCCGCTGCCGGTGGCCGTCGCCTACCAGGACGCGTGCCACCTGGCCCACGCACAGGGCGTCCGGGACCAGCCGCGCCGGCTGCTGCGCGGGATCCCGGGACTGGAGCTGCGTGAACTCGTCGAGGCCGAGATCTGCTGCGGCAGTGCCGGTGTCTACAACCTGCTGCACCCGGAGCCGGCCCGCGAACTCGGCGAGCGCAAGGCCCGGGCGGTGCTCGGAACCGGCGCGGGGCTGATGGTCACGGCCAACCCCGGCTGCTGGATGCAGGTCGCCACCATCCTGGCGCGGATGGGCGAGCGGCTGCCGGTCGCCCACACCGTGCAGGTCCTCGACGCCTCGATCCGCGGGGTGCCCGTCGAGCAGCTGCTCGCCGCCGCGCTCGACGGTCCCGGTACCCCGGTCACCCACCTGTCCCACGAACGAAACCGGCGTACCCGCCGCTGATCGCAACCCGCCGAAGGAGGCCCGCATGCTCGCCGACTACCAACAGGTGTACGACCCGGTCGGCTCGTCACTCGGGCTGTCGTCGCTGGTTGCGGCGCTTCCACTGCTCACGCTGTTCGTCCTGCTCGGGGTCCTCCGGATGCGCGCGTGGGTCGCGTCGCTGATCGCCCTGGCGGTGGCTGTCGTGGTCGCGGTCGGCGTCTACGCCATGCCGGTGCTGGACGCGCTCAACAGCGGGGCCTGGGGGGCGGCGTTCGGGTTCTTCCCCATCATGTGGATCGTCCTGAACGCCATCTGGCTCTACAACCTCACCGTCGAGAGCGGCCACTTCGACGTGCTCCGGCGCTCGTTCGCCTCGGTGAGCGACGACCAGCGGGTCCAGGCGATCATCATCGCGTTCTCCTTCGGCGCGCTGATGGAGGCGTTGGCGGGCTTCGGTACGCCGGTGGCCATCAGCTCGGTGATGCTCATCGCGCTCGGGTTCCGGCCGATCAAGGCAGCCACGATCGCGCTGGTGGCCAACACCGCGCCGGTCGCCTTCGGGGCGCTGGCGGTACCCATCACGACGCTGGCCGGCCTGACGAAGCTGCCGGTCAACGACCTCGGCGCGATGGTCGGCCGGCAGACGCCGATCCTGGCGGTGTTCGTGCCGCTGGCGCTGGTGTTCATCGTCGACGGGCGGCGCGGGCTGCGGCAGGTGTGGCCGCCCGCGCTGCTGTGCGGCGTGGTGTTCGGGCTCGCGCAGTTCGTGGCGTCCAACTACTGGTCGGTGCCGCTCACCGACATCATCGCCGCGCTCGCCTCCGCGCTGGCCGTCCTCGCCTTCACCCGCGTCTGGCACGCCAGCGAGGGCTACGTCGAGAGCGACGGCGGACACCGGCCGCGCGGACGGCGGCTGAACCCGCCGCTGATCGCCGGCGGCAGCGAGGACGCGGACGAGGCGGCCGTCGCGCGGGCCCGTGCCGATGCCGGCCGTACCGTCCGCGACTCCCGCGGCGACGTGGTCAAGGCCTACGCGCCGTATGCCGTGATCATCCTCGTGTTCGTCCTCGCGACCCGGGTCCCGGTGATCGCGGGGGTCGCGCCGCTCGCGGTCGGCCAGCACGGCACCGGGCTGGAGGCGGCGACGAGCATCGTCGACTGGCCTGGCCTGCACATCACCACCGACACGGGCAAGGTCGTCGCCACGACGTTCAAGCTGAACTACCTGTCGGCCGCGGGCACGCTGCTCCTGCTGTCCGGCCTGCTCACCATGGCGGCCCTGCGGGTCGGCGTCGGCCGCGCCGCGCGCATCTACGTGCAGAGCCTGAACCAACTCAAGTGGGCGATCGTCACCGTGATGGCCGTGCTGGCGCTGGCGTACGTCATGAACCAGTCCGGGCAGACCAAGACGCTGGGGTTGTTCATGGCCGGCAGCGGTGCGCTGTTCCCGTTGCTGTCGCCGATCCTCGGCTGGCTCGGGGTGGCCGTCACCGGCTCGGACACGTCGTCCAACTCGCTGTTCGGCGCGCTGCAGGTGACCGCGGCACAGAAGGCCCACCTGTCGCCGATGCTGATGGCGGCCGCGAACTCGTCCGGCGGCGTGCTCGGCAAGATGGTGTCGCCGCAGAACCTCGCGATCGCCGCCGCAGCCGTCGGGCTCGAGGGACGCGAGGGTGACCTGTTCCGGCGGGTCATCCTGTGGTCGCTGGGTTTCCTCGCCTTCATGTGCGTCCTGGTCTACCTGCAGAGCACCCCGGTGCTGTCCTGGATGGTCGTCGGCGGCTGACCGCTCAGGCGTGCCGGACGACCACGACGCGGTCGCCGGCCAGCAGCATCCGCGCCGGCTCCTCCCCGAAGCGGTGCAGCTTCCCGTCCCGGATGACCGCGAGCACGAGGTCCGCGCTCTCCCGTGCAGGGCGGCCGATCTCCGCCGGGAGCAGGTCCCGCTCGGTCATCTCGAGATCCTTGTGGGGCACCAGCAGGTCCTCGAACAGCTCGCCGGTCGCCGGGCTCAGGGCGGACAGTCCGAGCAGCCGGCCGGCGGCCTCGGACGACACCACGACGCTCGTCGCGCCGCTCTGCATCAGCAACGGCGCGTTCTCGGACTCGCGCACCGCGACGACGATCGGCGTGGTGGCGTTCTGCTGGCGCACGGTCAGGGTGACCAGGACGGCCGTGTCGTCGCGCTGCGCGGCCACGAGCACCAGCGAGGCCTCGGCGATCTCCGCCTGCGTGAGCACCTCGCCGCGGGTCGCGTCGCCCAGGACCGCGGCCAGCCCCGCCTTGTTGGCCTCGGCGACCTGCCCCGGGTCCGGGTCGATGACCACGATCTGGGCCGGGTCGGTACCGTCCGCGATCAGGGCCCGGATGGCACTGCGCCCCTTGGTGCCGTAGCCGACCACGACGGTGTGCGCTTGCACCTTGCGCCTCCACTTGGTGAGCCGCCACTGGTCCCGGGTGCGCGTGGTGAGCACCTCGAGCGTCGTACCGACGAGGATGATGAGGAACAGCACGCGCAGCGGCGTGATGACCAGGACGTTGACCAGGCGGGCGCTCGGGGTCGCCGGGATCACGTCCCCGTAACCGGTCGTGGAGAGCGTGACCGTGGCGTAGTAGACGGCGTCCAGCAACGACACGCGCCCGTCGACCGAGTCGCGGTAGCCGCCCCGGTCGAGGTAGACCACCAGGACGGTCGCCGCGAGGACCGCGCCGGCGGCCAGCATGCGGCGGATGACCGCGTGGTGGGGAGGCTCGTCGATCCCGGGAAGCCGCACGGTGGGCAGGTCGTAACGTGCGGGCATCGGGCAACCGTACGGGTGGCCGTCGGGCGCCGCCCGACGCATGGGTCAGAATGGGGTTCGGTTCCCCCCCGAGGAGCACATGTGCTGCAGCCCCAGTTCGCCTCCGTCCCCGACGTGCAGGAACGCCTCGGCGCGGTCGGCTACCTCACCGACACCGCCATTGCGACGACCGTGTTCCTCGCCGACCGGCTCGGCAAGCCGCTGCTCGTCGAGGGACCGGCCGGTGTCGGCAAGACCGAGCTCGCCAAGGCCGTCGCGGCGGCGACCGGATCCGAGCTCATCCGCCTCCAGTGCTACGAGGGCCTGGACGAGTCGCGGGCGCTCTACGAGTGGAACTACAAGAAGCAGCTGCTGCGCATCCAGGCCAGCAAGGACGACGACAGCTGGGATGCGATCCACGACGACGTCTTCGCCGAGGAGTTCCTGCTGTCGCGGCCGCTGTTGACCGCGATCCGTCGTACCGACCCGACCGTCCTGCTCATCGACGAGACCGACAAGGCCGACGTCGAGGTCGAGGGGCTGCTGCTCGAGGTGCTCAGCGACTTCCAGGTGACCATCCCGGAGCTGGGCACGATCACGGCCTCCCGCCGGCCCCTGGTCTTCCTCACGTCGAACGCGACCCGCGAGCTGTCCGAGGCGCTCAAGCGGCGCTGCCTCTACCTGCACCTGGACTATCCGGACGCCGAGCGGGAGAAGGCCATCGTCCTCCGCCGGGTCCCCGAGGTCGCCGAGCAGCTCGCCGAGCAGCTGGTCCGTACCGTGCGGGCGCTGCGCTCGCTGGAGCTGAAGAAGTCGCCGTCGCTCGCCGAGTCGATCGACTGGGCGCGCACCCTCGTGGCGCTCGGGCTGGACACGCTCGACGAGGACGCGGTCAAGAGCACGCTCGGCGTCGTCCTCAAGCACGCGAGCGACCATGAACGGGCCGCCACCCAGCTGAAGCTCAACTGACATGTCCGGCCTGCTCGAGCGGGAGATCGGGTTCCTCGACGCGCTGCGCAGCGCCGGGCTGACCGTCTCGCTGGCCGAGGTACTCGACGCGACCCGCGCCATGGGAGCCGTCGACCTGATGGCCCGCGAGGAGTTCCGCCACGCCCTCGCCGCCTGCGTGTTGAAGCGGCCCGCGCACCGCACGACGTTCGACACGCTCTTCGACCTGTGGTTCCCGGCCGCGACCGGCGACAGCCTCGCGTCGTCGTACGACGGCCTCGACGAGCTCGGCGACGCCGAAGCCGGCGACGAGGCGAGCCCGCCGGACACGGCGGCCCTGCGCGACCTGCTGCGCCGGCTGCTCCTGGAGGGGGACGAGGACAAGCTGCGGCGCTTCGCCCGCGAGGTCGTGAGCGGCCTCGGGCGGGCCGACGGACAGCCGGGCCGGCAGAACTGGTTCTCGTACCGGGTGCTGCGGCAGCTCTCGCCCGAGACCCTGATGGCCTCGCTGCTGGAGGCGCTGCTCGCCGGCCAGGAGCGCGGCGGGCTGGCCGAGCGGGTGGCCCGGCAGACCGTCACCGAGCGGATCCGGCAGTTCCAGGAGATGGTCGAGTCCGAGGTACGCCGGCGCCTGGCCGAGGACCGCGGGGTGGAGCAGCTCACGAAGACGGCGGTGCACCCGCTGGCCGAGCAGGTCGACTTCCTGCGGGCCAGCCGCGACGACATGGCCGAGCTGCGCCGGCAGGTGTTCCCACTCGCCCGGCGGCTCGCCACCCGGCTGACCGCCCGCCGGCGGCTCGGGCGCAGCGGACGGCTCGACTTCCGCCGTACGGTCCGCGCCTCGCTCGGCACGGGCGGCGTCCCGCTCGTCACGCACCACCGGCCGCACAAGCCGCACAAGCCCGAGCTGGTCGTGCTCTGCGACGTCAGCGGCTCGGTCGCCGGCTTCGCGCACTTCACGCTCATGCTGGCGTACGCGCTCAGCGAGCAGTTCACGAAGGTGCGCGCGTTCGCGTTCATCGACACCTGCGACGAGGTCACCCGGTTCTTCACGCCCGGCGGTGACGTCGCCGAGGCGCTCTCGCGGATGTCCAGCGAGGCGCAGCTGGTGTGGTTCGACGGGCACAGCGACTACGGCCACTCGATCGAGACGTTCGCGGAGAGGTACCCGGACGCCGTCGGGCCGCGCACGTCGTTGCTGATCCTCGGGGACGCGCGCAACAACTACCGGGCGACGGGCGCGCACACGCTGCGGCAGCTGGTGCAGCGGTCCCGGCACGCGTACTGGCTCAACCCCGAGCCGGCGGCGTACTGGGCCTCCGGCGACAGTGCGACGGCCCAGTACGCCGACGTCATCGACATGGTCGAGGTGCGCAACGCCGTGCAGCTCGAGGAGTTCGTCCAGCGCCTGCTCCCCGTCTGAGGGCTCGCCGCCCCGGCCCCACCCGTTGCGTCCGGCTGATCGTGGGTCCTGAGCCACCTCCGCCCGGACGCAGGCGTGGTCGTCGGGCGCACGACGGGGCCGCGTGGCGCACGAGGGGCCGCGTGGCGTACGGGCGGTACGTCGCGGCGCACTAGGCTCCCGATGCGTGGGGAGACGCGTCGGGGTGATGGGCGGGACGTTCGACCCCGTCCATCACGGGCACCTGTCGGCCGCCAACGAGGTGGCCACGCTCTTCGAGCTGGACGAGGTCGTGTTCGTCCCGACCGGCCAGCCGTGGCAGAAGGAGCACCGGGAGGTCAGCCCGGCCGAGGACCGCTACCTGATGACGGTCGTCGCGACCGCGTCGAACCCGCTGTTCTCGGTGAGCCGTGCGGACATCGACCGCCCGGGCCGGACATACACGATCGACACCCTGCGTGACCTGCGTGCGACGTACGGCGGGGACGCGGAGCTGTTCTTCATCACCGGCTCCGACGCCCTCGCGCAGATCCTCGGCTGGCACCAGGCGGACGAGCTGTTCGAGCTCGCGCACTTCATCGGCGTGAGTCGGCCGGGGTACGAGCCGGTCGACCTGGCCGCGTTCCCCGACGGAGCCGTCACGCTCGTCGAGGTGCCGGCGCTGGCCATCTCGTCCAGTGACTGCCGTGCGCGCGTCGCGCGGGGGCATCCGGTCTGGTACCTCGTGCCGGACGGCGTGGTGCAGTACATCCAGAAGCGGCATCTCTACCGGAACCCGCGTTGACACAAGACGTCGGACCGACCCCCGGGCCCCGGCAAGGTCGTCGCGCCGCCGCCCGGCGGGCCCGCCGCCGTCGCCAGCGCCGTCTGCTCGCCGCGCTGCTCGTGGTGGCGCTCGTCGTCCTGGCCGGTGCGACGTACGTCCTGAGCAGCCGCGACAAGAAGGTCCAGCCGGCGGTCCCGAGACAGCAGCGCACCCAGTCGACGCTCCTGGTCCAGGTCCAGGGCGAGGGTGGGGACGCTGTCGGCATGGCGCTGCTCGCCCACGATCCGGCGAGCCGGACCGGGGCCGCGGTACTCATCCCGCCGCAGCTCCTCGTCGCGGTTCCGGGCGCCGGCACGATGCCCCTGGGTCGGGCCCTGCAGACGTTGCCGCCCGAGCGGTCGCGCGCCGCGGTGGCCGACCTGCTGGGGGTGACGGTCGACGCCGGCTGGGTCATCAACCTGCCCACCCTGGCCAGGCTCGTCGACCAGGTCGGCGGCGTCCGGCTGGACGTGAACACCGCCGTCCCGTCGGGCAAGTCCGTGCTGATCCAGCCCGGCCAGCAGCGCCTCGACGGGGCGCGGGCGGTCGTGTACCTGCGCTACCTGGCGCCCGGCGAGCAGGAGCAGAGCCGCCTGGCCCGGCTCAAGCAGGTGCTCGACGGCCTGCTCGCGGCGTTGCCGCGCTCCACGGCCCAGGTCGTCTCGATCCTGTCCGGACTCGGTGCGCGGTCGGACGTGAGCACCAGCCCGGCGCAGCTGGCGACCCTGCTGGTAGGGCTGGCCGACGACCAGCGGAGCCAGCAGCTGCAGTACGCCTCGTTGCCCGTCGTCCCGGCCCAGCCGGGTAGCAGCACGCTCCGCCCGGACGCCCAGGCGATCCGGCAGCTGGTGGACCGGCTGCTGGCCCAGTCCGTGCCGCCAGGAGTCCGCCGTACGGGCAACCGCGTTCTCGCCCTCAACGGTGTCGGGACCCCAGGCCTCGGGGAGCAGGTGCGCGCCCGGCTGGTGGCCGCCGGGTTCGTGTTCGTCGGGGCCCGCAACAACGCGACGTTCGGCGTCGCGCAGACGAGGGTCCTGGTCAAGGATGCCACCCCGGCCACACAGGCGGTCGGCCTGCGGGCCGCTACGGCGCTCGGCCTGAGTGGGACCAGCGTGCAGACGGCCGACCTCGGCAGCGTCGCCGATCTCGTCGTCGTCATCGGCGCGGACGTCCGCCCGGCCCCGACTGCCGGCTGAGCCGCGCGTGCGGGGGACGCCGTAGCCTGGAGGGGACGCCCGACCCTCACCCTGGACAGAGAGAAGACCCCGTGCCTGCCTCCGAGCGCGCTGTCGAGCTGGCACTCGCCGCTGCCCAAGCGGCCGCCGACAAGCTCGCGCAAGACATCCTCCTGCTCGACGTCAGCGAGCAGCTCGTCATCACCGATGTGTTCCTCCTGGCGTCCGCCCCGAGCGACCGCCAGGTCAAGGCCGTCGTCGACGAGATCGAGGACCGCCTGCGGGCCATGGGCGCCAAGCCGGTACGCCGGGAGGGCGCCGAGGAGGGCCGCTGGGTGCTGCTCGACTTCGGCGAGATCGTCGTCCACGTGCAGCACGAGGAGGAGCGCGTCTACTACGCGCTCGAGCGGCTCTGGAAGGACTGCCCGGTCATCCCGTTCGCGGACGCCGACCGGCAGCGCGCGGCGGAGCGGGTCGTCAGTTCCACGAGGTCGGGCTGACCCCCCGGCGCCGGGTCGTCCTGCTCCGCCACGGCCGCACGGGACACAACGCGGACGGCCGCATCCAAGGACAGCTCGACATCGGGCTGGACGCCGTCGGCCAGGAGCAAGCGCGCGCCGCCGCGGACGTGCTGGCCGAGGCGGAGCCGTACGCGGTCCTGTCGAGCGACCTGACGCGGGCGCTGGACACCGCGCGTGCCGTCGCCGACCGCACCGGGGCGCCGCTGATCCTGGACGCCAGGTTGCGGGAGCTCGACCTCGGTGACTGGCAGGGCCTCACGACGGAGGAGGCGCGGCAGGCGTTCCCGGAGCAGCACGCGGCCTGGCGGGCCGGGGAGGACGTCCGCCGCGGTGGCGGCGAGACCTACCGCGAGGCGGGGGAGCGGGCTGTCGCCTGCATCCGCGAGGCGCTGTCCGATCTGCCCGATGGCGGCACGCTCATCGCCGTGACCCACGGCGGTACGGCGCGCGGCGCGATCGGCTGCCTGTTGGGGTTGCCCGAGGCGCACTGGTGGAGCTTCGCGCCGCTCGGCAACACCTGCTGGACGGTGCTGGTCGAAGCCGATCGCGGATGGCGTGTGGAGCGGCACAACGCCGGCCTGGGTCCACTGGTGGGCATCGCGACAGGTGCGTACGACGTCGGTGGGGATCTCGCCGCACGTCGGTAGCCCGCCCGGACTGCCCTTACATGTGCGACTGCTGGAGATCAACCCCCGGTACGCCGCCAAGGTGGCACGGCGGGGGACCTTCGTGCACCAGACCAGCCGAGCGGCCTGAGCCAGGAGACGTTGATCCAGCCGCGAGAGAGTCACGCGTCCGGTATCCGCTAGAGTGTTGCCAGCACGACGCGGGGCTGTGGCGCAGCTGGTAGCGCACCACACTGGCAGTGTGGGGGTCAGGGGTTCGAGTCCCCTCAGCTCCACC
>JAOPWV010000107.1 GCA_025965475.1 Frankiales bacterium
AGCTCGGTCAGCAGGTCACGACGGGCTGGTCGTTGACGCTCTATCCGGCGGCGGGTGAGGCCGGGGGTTGCTTTCAGTACGCGCAGCGGCGTCGGGTGGTCATCACCGGCCCGGCCGCGGATCCGGAGCGGTCCCGGGCGGAGGCGGCCCGGCGGGCACGGGCCACGGTGCGCCGGTACTGCGCGGCCAACGGCCTGACCCGGCTCGGGACGCTGACCTACGCCGGGGACGGCTGCCACGACCCACTGGTTGCACGGGCCGACGTCGCGGACTTCTTCCGCCGCCTGCGGGCGGCGCTGGGTGGACGACCGATGCCGTACCTGTGGACGGCCGAGTGGCACCCAGGCGGGCACGGGCTGCACGTGCACTTCGCGGTCGGGCGGTACGTCCAGCACAGTCTGATCCGTCGGACCTGGGGCCGGGGTCACGTCCACATCAAGCTGCTGGGTGACCTGCCCGTCGGCTCGACCAAGCGGGAAGAGGCGCGGGTCGCGGCCCGCTACTTGGCCAAGTACGCCGCGAAGTCGCTGGATGAGCGCAGAGTGGCGGGTCTGCACCGCTACGAGCGGGCGCAGGGCTTCACGCCGCAGACGATCCGGCTGACCGGCGGCCGCACCGCAGACGACGTCATCGATCAGGCCGTCGTGCTCATGGGCGGTGCCCAGCCGGAGGTGCGGTGGTCCTCCAGCGATGTCCTGGACTGGCAGGCGCCACCGGCGGTGTGGGTCCAGTGGCGCTGAGCGGCGATGAGCGGCGATGAGCTGGCCGAGTGGGTGGCCCGGTCCTGCATGGCACAGGGGCTGCCGGTGAAGGTCAGCGAGGCGCGCACGGTCGAGCAGGTCCGGGTGCTGCTGACCGGCCAGGCTGGGCGCACCGCACCCGCGCGGCAGCGCGGGAGGTGCGCACCGGCCGGGCGGTCACAGCCGCCAGACCGGCCGGACCCGGGCGGGGTCGAAGGCCTGGGCGCCGGGCGTCCCTGGTCCGATGACCGCGTGGTCGAGCACGGCGCGGACGATCGCGGCTTGCCGGGTCAGGTTCAGTCCTGCCCACGCATCGCGTAGCTGCTCGCCGTTGCCGACCAGCCCGGCCAGGGCGTCGCTGCGGGTCGCGCGGGCGATCGCCTGCTCGGCTTTGGCGATCCGGCCCTGGATCGGGTTACGGGCTTCCATCCACTCCCGCGCGGTGATGCTCTTGGCCGCGTACAGGGCGGTGAGTTCGGCCAGCTGCTCCTGGTCCTCCGCGAGCGCCTGCGCGAGCGCGGCGGTGCGTTCGTCCGCAGCGGCGCGGCCGGCGAGCGCGTCGGCCAGCTCCGGGGTGTCGAGCCGGTACAGCACCGCCTGGGCGATCAGGTCCTCGACCGGTCCGGCGACGACGAACGTGCCGCCGCAGCCGCCGTGATCCGGCCCGGAGGAACAGACATACCGGCGGACGTCCTCCCGGGCGGCGAGGTAGAGGGTGTGCTCGCAGCGGTGGCAGCGCAGCAGACCGGACAGCAGGTAGCGGCGGGGGCTGCGCCGCCCGCTGGTCTTCTGCTCCGCCATCCGGGACAGGATCCGCGCCCGGGTCTGCTCAGTGATGATCGGCTCCCACACCGCCTTGCCGATCACCTGCCCCTGATGGTCACGCAGCCCGGCGATCCGCCCGGAGGCCAGCAGCGCCCGCAGCGTCGGGGTCCGCCACGAACCCCCCGCCACCGTCTGGATCTCCTGCTCGTCCAACCAGACCGCCAGCGACCGCAGGCTCTCGCCCGCCAAGAACCGCTCGGCGAGCGCCCGGATCGTCTGCGCCTCGTCGGGCCGGATCGTCACCTTGTCCTCGTCGTAGCCGAACGGCCGGAGGTGGCCGCCGTGCGGCAACCCGGCCTCGGCGTTCTGCAGCATCTTGCGCTTGACCCGCCGGCTCTTGGTCGCCGACTCATTCGCCGCTACGGCGAGCAGCATCCGCAGCACCATCAGCCCGTCGCCGTTGCCGCCGTCCAGATCCCCACCGGCCACGAACCGCACGCGCCGCACCTTCGCGGCGGTCAGCACGTCCAGGAACGGCTCCAGCTCGATCGGCCGCCGGGTCAACCGGTCCACGTGGTAGATCAGCACCGCGTCCCGCGTGCCGTCCGCCAGATCGGCCAGCAGCCGCTCGTACTCCGGCCGGCGCTTGCCGCTGTAGGCCGACAGGTCGTTGTCGACGTACTCGTCCCCCACTGGCCAACCGAGATCGGCCGCGAGCTCGCGGCAGTCCTCCAACTGGCGCTGCACGCCGAGCGTCGTGCCGTCCTGATCACTGCTGATCCGCGCGTAGATCGCCGCCGCGCGTACCTGGGTCGCCTTGCCGGGCAGACTCACGATGAACCGGCAACCCCGCGCTGCTCTGCAGCCGCCGCCCGACGCTCTACACCGGCTCCGCATCACCGTTGAGCCTGAGCCCCGCAACGGGTCAGGGCATCACGTCGCCGCTGTTGGGGCCGAGGGTCTGGCCCACGTACAGGTTGCCGCCGGGGTCGCTGGCGAGCAGGACGGCGGTGGGTGCGATCTCGGCCGGCACGCCGAACCGGCCGAGCGGCAGCTCCGCGATCTTTGCGGCCGCCCACTCGGGAGAGATGTTCGCCAACAGCGGGGTCTGGACCGGCCCGGGCGCGATCGCGTTGACCAGCACGTTGTGCTCGGCGACCTCGAGAGCCAGGGACTTGGTCAGCCCGATGACGCCGGCCTTCGCCGCCGCGTAGTGGGCCAGGGACCGGCCGCCCTTGAGGCCGAGCTGGGAGGCGACGTTGATGACGCGCCCCCAGCGCTGCTCGACCATGCCCGGCACGACGTACCGGCAGCACAGGAAGACGCCGGTGAGGTCGACCGCGAGCGTCTCGTCCCACATCTGCTTGGACATCTCCATCAGCGGCGCCTCGGTAGCGATGCCCGCCGAATTGACCAGGACGTCGATGCGCCCGAGCAGCGCAAGGGCCTCCTCGACGGCGCCCCGGACCGAGGCCTCGTCGGTGACGTCGACGGCAACGCCGCCCTGCGCGCCGATGTCGGCAGCAGCCTTGACGCTGCGGCTCTGATCGAGATCCGCCACGACCACGCGGGCCCCCTCGCGGACGTAGGCCTCCGCGATGGCCAGGCCGATACCACCGGCCCCGCCGGTGATCAGCGCGGTGCGCCCGTCGAGGGAACCGCTTCCGCCGGTCACGCCGACATCCACAGGGAGGCGAGGGCGGTCATAGCGGGCTCCAGTCTCGTGCGTGGGCCGGACGTTCAGGCCCCGGGATGCAAACCCTACGACCGCCAGAGCGACCCGATCGCTCCCCGTCGTCGCTGCGACGCGGCGCGTCACCGGACCGGGCGCCGCCGCCGGTCGGTGCAACTGGGACAATGAAGTGTGGCCATTCCCAACGCGTCGTACTCGATCACCGTCCGTCTCGAAGTTCCTGCCGACCCGAACTCGGTCGGGCGCCTGACCACCGCGGTCGGAAGCACGGGCGGTGTCGTGACGGCGCTGGACGTCACCGAGTCGCACCCGGACCGGATCGTCGTCGACGTCACGTGCGCGGCCAGCGACCAGGCGCACGCCGACGAGATCACCGCCGCGCTGCAGTCACTCGAGGGTGTGACGATCCGCAAGGTCAGCGACCGGACCTTCCTGCTGCACCTCGGCGGGAAGATCGAGGTGCGCTCGAAGGTGCCGCTGCGCACCCGCGACGACCTGTCGATGGCGTACACCCCCGGTGTGGCGCGCGTCTGCCTGGCGATCGCCGAGCAGCCGGAGGACGCCCGCCGGCTCACCATCAAGCGCAACGCCGTCGCCGTCGTGACGGACGGCTCGGCCGTGCTGGGCCTGGGCAACATCGGGCCCGCGGCGGCGCTGCCGGTGATGGAGGGAAAGGCGGCGCTTTTCAAGCGGTTCGCCGACATCGACGCGTGGCCGCTCTGCCTCGACACGCAGGACGTCGACGAGATCGTGCGCACCGTCCAGCTGATCGCCCCGGTCTTCGGCGGCATCAACCTGGAGGACATCGCCGCGCCCCGCTGCTTCGAGGTCGAGCGGCGCCTGCGCGATCTGCTCGACATCCCCGTGTTCCACGACGACCAGCACGGCACCGCCATCGTCGTCCTGGCCGCGCTGACCAACGCGCTGCGCGTCGTCGGCAAGTCGCTGTCCGAGGTCCGGATCGTGATGTCGGGTGCCGGCGCCGCCGGCTCGGCCGTCCTGCGGCTGCTGCTCACCGCCGGCGCGAAGGACGTCCTCATGTGCGACATCAACGGGATGGTGCACCTGGGCCGGCAGAACATGGACGACAACATGCAGTGGCTGGCCGAGCACACGAACGCCCAGGGACGCACCGGCACGCTGCGCGAGGCGCTCGTGGGCGCGGACGTCTTCATCGGCGTCAGCGCCCCCGGGATCCTCGACGGCGACGACATCGCGACGATGGCCCCCCGCTCGATCGTCTTCGCCTTGGCCAACCCGGAGCCCGAGGTCGACCCGGCGGCGGCGCGCAAGCACGCGGCGATCGTCGCCACGGGGCGCAGCGACGAGCCCAACCAGATCAACAACGTGCTCGCGTTCCCCGGCGTCTTCCGCGGCCTGCTCGACGCCGGCGCGCGCGACATCGACCTCGAGATGGAGGCGGTCGCCGCCCAGGCCCTCGCCGGCGTCCTCAGCGAGGAGCAGCTCAACCCGTCCTTCATCATCCCCAGCGTCTTCGACCCCGAGGTCCACATGGCCGTCGCGGACGCGGTACGCCGCTCGATCGAGGAGCGCCAGGGCTAGGACGGACCCGGCGGGCCCGCAGCCGCCTTCTCGTCCTTGGCGTCGGGGTTGAAGGTCACGTCGATCTCCTCGAACCCCTTGGCCTGCTGGGCTGTGGCGAGGTCGGAGTACTGCCGCTCGTCGGCGCGGGTGAGCGTGACGTCGTCGGTGAACGGCGTCAGCAGGGAGCGCGGCCAGAGGCGGCGGGCGCGGACGGCGTTCGCCTCGGCGCAGAGCAGGGTGGTCACGGCCGCCAGGTAGAGGTAGCCGATCAGGCCGAGCACGATGCCGAACAGCCCGTACAGCTGGGAGGCGTGACGCAGCGAGTGGCTGACGTAGTAGCCGCCCAGCCCCTGCAGAACCTGCCAGCAGACCGCGGCCGCGACCGCGCCGGGCGCCAAGTGGCGGCGCGGGATGTCGGATGGCGTCAGCAGCCGGAAGCCCACCACGAACAGCACCGAGTTGCCGAGCAGTGACACCACGAGTGCGAGCAGCCTGCCCAACATGCCCAGGTCGTGCCCGAACGCGCCCGACACGCCGAACAGGCCGGTGATCGCAGTCGTGGCCAGCGCGCCTGCGCCCAGCACGGTCACCGAGACCAGGCTGGTGAACCGGCTCCGGAGAGGGTTGGCCCGGCGGTGGCGCGGCACCGCCCAGATCGTGTTCATGGCGTACTGGCCGGCCTGCGCCACCCCGGTGGCGCCGTAGACGGAAGCAGCGACCCCGGCGACAAGCGCCGTCACCGAGCCGTGCACGGCATGCACGTTGGTCCGCAGCGTGTCCCCGATCACGGGGATCTGCGAGACCGCCGAACTCACGACCACCGACTGCGCATGCACGTCACCCTGGAGGACGAATCCGAGGATCGTGACGAGCAGCAGCAGGAGAGGGAACAAGCTGAGGAAGGCGTAGTAGACGAGCAGCGCGGCCAGGTAGCCGCCCTGTTCGTCGGCGAACTTGTAGACGACCGCGAGCGGGAAGCCGGCCCACCGGTGGGTCTGCTGGAACCGGTCGAGGCGCTCGGTCACGCTCACGGCCGGTGAGGTACCCCGACCTGACGTCTTCGACCGTCCCCCGACCTGCTCACCGCCCGCGGATCGCCCAACGAGCAGGACCGGCTCAGGTCACCGAGACGGTCACGACCCTGCTGCGGGAGGCCCGGTCCCCGCTGTCTCCCGGGAACACGAGTTCGTACTGGACCCGCTCACCCCTCCTCGTCCCGACGACGGGGCTGAAGTGGACCTGCCCCCTGGAGTCCGTCGTGGCCGAGCCGGCCTGGGTGAAGGATCTGGCTCCGCTGGCCTTCTTCTCGAGAAGTACCCGCTTGCCCCGGAGCGGGGTGCGGCCTGCGTCGAGGGTTCCGGTGATGGGGTCTCGCTGGTTGTGGGCGACCGAGGTGCGGGCGACGGTGAGGGACAACGTCGTCGCCCTGGCCGGCGCTGCAAGGGCCGGTGTCGCCGTGCCGGCCGCGGCCACCAGCGCGACACCGAGCACGGCGGTACGGGACGTCATACGGGACATGAGCTCTCCAAGGGTCGTCCCGGCCGGCGGATCCGGCCAGGTACCTGGGAGGACGACCCGGGCCGCTGGCATGTGCCGATACACAGGCGACAGTCAGCCGAAATTCAGGCTGGGCGCTCGGGCAGAGGCTTCCGGCGGACAGCACGAAGGGCCCCGGCGATCGCCGGGGCCCTTCGTGACGTGCGGGGGGCTGGGTTACAGCGCCCGAACGTTCTCAGCCTGGGGGCCCTTCTGGCCCTGTGTGATGTCGAACTCGACGCGCTGGTTCTCCTCGAGCGACTTGTAGCCGTCGCCGACGATCGCGCTGAAGTGGCAGAAGACGTCAGCGCCGCCGCCGTCCTGGGCGATGAAGCCGAAGCCCTTCTCCGCGTTGAACCACTTGACTGAACCCTGAGCCATGCTGTCTCCCTGATTTTCTTGCGAAGCCCGCAGTTGCGGACCCCGGGCCGCCGCAGCGCCGGCGTCGGCGGTATGACCACGCGACGCCTTCGACAACAACATCCGCGAGCGCCCAAGAACGAACGGGAGATGCAACAGCAACCGTCCTTGAGCCTACACGATCCCGCCGTGGGCACCAGCTCGCGGTGCCGGACGTTTCCAGGTGGCTCAGGTCACGCGCTCACCTGGAACACCAGGGGGGCCCGCGCTGCTGAGTCTACGAGCGCGCTACGCGCCCGATACCACCGCTACTGCAAGAGGAACCCGTTGACCCCCACCATGGACTCGCTCTCCCCCGCCGCCCGTGAGGCGCTCACCACCCGGCTGGAGGAGCTGCTGGCGCAGCGCGTCGCCGTCTTCGCCGAGAGCACCGTCACCGGCGGAACCGGTGACGCCGCGGACCGGGCGGGCAACGTGGACGCCATCATCCGGCTCGAGGGCCTGGACGCGCGCATCGCCGCCCTGCACGAGCAGCTCACCGCCCCCGCCTCGACCGGGACCGACAGTGGCACCGCCCATGTCGGCAGCCGCGTGGTCGTGCGCTTCGGCGCCGACGAGGCCCCGGAAACGTTCCTGATCGGGCCACTGGAGCAGGCCGTCGGCGACGTCGACGTCATCACCCCGGCGAGCCCCTTGGGCAAGGCGCTGCTCGGCGTCGGTCCCGGTACCGAGGTCAGCTACCGCTCCACGGTCGGCACCACCGTCTCCGCGACCCTGGTCGACATCCTGTCCTGACCGCGTGCGCTGATCGCCGCGGCAGGACGGCGGCCCAGAGCGCTTCCCGCTCGCGCCACCCCCACTTGCGCGACCCCGGCCGCCCCTGTCGCCGCCGACCCGCCGCGCTCACCATCACGTAAGGACACCCTTGAGTACCCCCACCCCGCCCCGACACCGCCGCCGATCCGGCCGGCCCGCCGAGGCCGCCCGCCACGAGCCGGTCGCTGCCGCGATCGCCGTGACCGTCCCCGCCCCTGCGCCGGCCGCCGCACCCATGGCGCCAGTGGCGCCCGCAACGGCTCCGTCCTCCGACGGACCCGGCCCGACCTTCGACGAGCTCGGTGTCCCGCCGGTCCTCTCGGCCGTGCTCGCCCGTCAGGGCATCGCCTCGGCCTTCCCGATCCAGGTCGCGACCCTGCCCGACACCCTCGCCGGCCGGGACGTCCTCGGCCGCGGGCGCACCGGAAGCGGCAAGACGCTGGCCTTCAGCCTGCCGCTCGTCGCCCGGCTGGCCGGCGGAATCCGCCAGCCCGGGCGCCCGCGCGCCCTCGTGCTCGTCCCGACCCGCGAGCTGGCCAACCAGGTGCTCGCCGTCGTCGCCCCGCTGGCCGAATCGGCTGGCCTGACCGCCACTGTCGTCTTCGGCGGCGTCGGCCAGAACCCGCAGGTCAAGGCGCTCGCGTCCGGCGTCGACATCCTCATCGCCTGCCCCGGCCGGCTCGAGGACCTCATCGGCCAGGGCCACTGCGACCTGTCCGGCATCGAGATCACGATCCTGGACGAGGCGGACCACATGGCCGACCTCGGCTTCCTGCCCGTCGTACGGCGGCTGCTCGACCGCACCCCGAAGGTCGGCCAGCGGATGCTGTTCTCCGCAACGCTGGACAACGGCGTCGACGTGCTGGTCAAGCGCTATCTCGACCGGCCTACCACGCACTCGGTCGATCCGGCCGTCGCGCCGGTCTCCACGATGACCCACCACGTGTTCGCAGTCAGCGCCGCGGACAAGGCGGCCGTCATCCAGGAGCTGGCCGCCGGCCTGGACCGCAGCGTGCTGTTCATGCGCACCAAGCACACCGCCAAGAAGCTGGCCAAGCAGCTGACCGCCGCGGGCATCCCCGCCGTCGAGCTGCACGGCAACCTCAGCCAGAACGCACGCGAGCGCAACCTCGCGGCGTTCACCGACGGCAGCACGCGGGTGCTCGTCGCGACCGACATCGCCGCGCGTGGCATCCACGTCGACGACGTGTCGCTCGTCGTGCACGTCGACCCGCCGACAGAGCACAAGGCCTACCTACACCGCTCCGGCCGTACGGCGCGTGCGGGCGCCGGTGGCACCGTCGTCACGCTCGCGACGCCGGACCAGACCGCCGAGGTCCGGACCCTGGCGAAGCAGGCCGGCATCCGGCCCACCACCGCCACCGTCCGCCCGGGCGACCCGGCCATCGCCGCCCTCACCGGGCCGCCGGCGCCGTACGTCGAGCCCGCGCCGGTCGTCGAGGCACCGGCTCGTCAGCCGCGCTCGCCCCGGGGTACGTCGGGCCGCCGCGGCAGCGCCCCGGCCGACAAGACCGGGACCGCCCGCACCGCTACCGGCA
>JAOPWV010000134.1 GCA_025965475.1 Frankiales bacterium
CTCACCGATGAGCTTGAGCAGGACGACCTGCTCCTCCAGGGCCTCGAGGACCGGCCGCAGGGTGAGCGGGAAGTCCGTGGCCGAGCGGGTCAGGTTGGCCGTCCCCGCGATGGCCACCCGTTCCTCGGGCCGGTCCACCAGCGACTCGAGCACGACAGCCATGACACTTATCAACACCGGGCGGATCGCCGTCGGTGCCGCGTCCGGCAGGTCGGACAACGCCGCCGGTACGTCGACGAGCCGTGCCCCATGCACCCGCTGGCTGAAGGCCTGGCGCAGGTGGGCCACATCGTCCTCGGACAGAACGGCCGGCAGCTCGACGACCCGCTGCTCGACCCGGCCGGTGTCCAGGATCGTCACCAGAAGGAGCCGGTTCGGGGCGAGATGGACGATCTCGAGGTGGCGGACGGCGCTGCGCGACAGGCTCGGGTACTGCACGACCGCGACCTGCCGGGTCAGCTGGGCGAGCAGGCGCACCGACCGGCGTACGACGTCGTCGAGGTCCACGGCGCCTTCGAGGAAGGTCTGGATGGCGCGCTTCTCGGCGGGCGACAGCGGCTTGACGCTGGAGAGCTTGTCGACGAACAGCCGGTAGCCGCGGTCGGTCGGGATCCGGCCGGCGCTGGTGTGGGGGTGCGTGATGTACCCCTCGTCCTCGAGCGCGGCCATGTCGTTGCGGACGGTGGCGGGCGAGACACCGAGACCGTGCCGCTCGGCGAGCGCCTTGGAGCCGACCGGCTCGTTGGTGGACACGAAGTCCTCCACGATGGCGCGCAGGACCTCGAGCTTGCGGTCGTCGAGCACGTGCGGCACCTCCACCCGGGACGCCCTGGCAGTCCTGTCCAGCGAGTGCCAAGTGTACGGCCGGTCAGCCCGCGAAGCCGCTGCGTGCATGCTGGAGAGGACACGGCCGCGTCGCGCGCGATGACGCACGGGCACGGCTCGTGTCGGCCCTGTCGGCGGACACTCACGTTCCGGGCCGACCGCGGGCAGTGGCCGCTCCCCCTCGGTATCCACGGCGTCGCCGGACCCGTGGCAGCAACCCGGAAGGATCCCGCACGTCGTGAGCACGACCGTCACCTCATCCGGTACACCCCCCAGAGCCCGCCAGAGCGGCGCCGTCGGCGCGCTCGACCGGTTCTTCCACATCACCGATCGCGGTTCGACGTTCGGCCGCGAGACCCGCGGCGGACTGACGACGTTCTTCACGATGGCCTACATCGTGGTGTTGAACCCGCTGATCATCGGGCTGGCGCCGGACAGGCACGGCAACACCCTCGGGCTGACGTCGGTCGCCGGCGTGACGTGTCTGGTCGCCGCCGCCATGACGATCCTGATGGGGGTGCTCGGACGGGTCCCCTTCGCCCTCGCCACCGGCCTCGGCCTCAACGCCTTCGTCGCGGTCAGCGTGGCCTCCCAGATGTCCTGGCCCGAGGCCATGGGCCTGGTGGTGCTCGAAGGCCTGGTGATCACCGTGCTCGTGCTCACCGGCTTCCGGACCGCGGTGTTCCGGGCGATCCCGCGGGACCTCAAGGCCGCGATCGCCGTCGGCATCGGCCTGTTCATCACCTTCATCGGCCTCGTCGACGGCGGCTTCGTCCGCCGCATCCCGGACGCCGCGCACACCACCGTCCCCGTCCAGCTCGGCGCGGACGGGAGCCTGCACGGCTGGCCGACCGCCGTGTTCCTGTTCGGGCTCGCCCTCACCGCCGTCCTGGTCGTGCGCAAGGTCAAGGGCGCGCTGCTGCTCGGCATCGTCGGGACGACCGTGGTCGCCGCCATCGTCAACGCGCTCGCCCACCCGGGACCGGCCTTCGTCGGCGGCAAGCCCAACCCCGGCGGCTGGTCGCTGAACGTGCCGTCCGTTCCCGACAAGCTGTTCGGTGCTCCCGACCTGCACCTGCTCGGTCACTTCTCGCTGCTCGGGGCCTTCTCCAGCGTCGGCGTCCTCACCGCCCTGCTCCTGGTGTTCACCCTGGTCCTCGCCGACTTCTTCGACGTCATGGGCACCACCGTCGCCCTGGCCTCCGAGGCCGACCTGCTCGACGACGCGGGCCTGTTGCCGAACACCGGCCAGGTGCTGCTCGTCGACGGCCTGGCCGCGGTGGCCGGCGGGGCCGCCTCCGCCTCGTCGGCGACGACGTACGTCGAGTCCTCGGCCGGCATCGCCGACGGTGCGCGCACCGGACTCGCCAGCGTGGTCACCGGCCTGCTCTTCCTCGTGGCGCTGCTCTTCACGCCACTGGTCGACGTCGTGCCGTCCGAGGCGGCCGGGCCGGTGCTGGTGGTCGTCGGTGTGCTGATGATGAGCCAGATCCGGAACATCGACTTCACCGATCTGGCCGTCGCCATCCCGGCGTTCCTCACCATCACGCTCATGCCGCTGACGTACTCGATCACCAACGGCATCGGGATCGGCTTCGTGGCGCACACCATGCTGAAGGTCGCCCGTGGCCAGGCCAGGCAGATCCACGCACTGATGTGGGGCGTGAGTCTGGTCTTCGTCCTGTACTTCGGGATCAACCTCGTCAAGGCCGCCGCCGGGGTCTCGTGACCCGCTTCCGGCTGGCCGCGACGGACTGTGGCGCCCCGCCCGGTCAGGCCGGGACGCGGTCCCACCGGCCGCCGACAGTGGCCAGGACCACGGCGATCACCGCACCCACCCCACCGGCCACCAGCAACGGGATCCGCCCGTCACCCTGCCAGGCCAGCCCCGCCCAGACCCCGGCCACGAGTACCGCGCCTCCTGACAGGGCCTGGTACAGGCCCTGGGCTCCGCCCTGCCGGTCCGGCGGCGCCAGGCCCGCTATCCATGCCTTGCCGACGCCGTCGGTGCAGGCGGCGAAACCGCCGTACAGCGGCAGGAGCACGAACACCAGCCACGGCCGGTCGGCGAGCCCGAGCCCGAGGTAACCGAGGGCGAAGAACGCCAGTCCCAGCGCGAAGATCCGGTGCCGGGGCAGCCGGTCGGACAGCGCACCTGCGGGATAGGCCGCCACCGCGTACACGGCGTTGTAGACGATGTACGCGCCGATGACGCCGCCCGTCGACAGGCCCAGGTCGTGGGCCCGCAGGAGCAGCAGGGCGTCCGGGAAGTCGACCAGGCCGAAGACCGCCAGCACAAGCACCAGCCGGCGCAGATCCGCCGGCAACCGACCGGGCGCGAGCACGGTCACCGCCGCCGCGGGGCGCAGCGATGCCGATGTGGTCGCGCGGTCCTCGCGCACCGTTGCGACCAGCAGGACGGACAGCACCGCGGGGACGACGGCGACCAGCAGCAGCGGGCGCAGCCGATGGCCGAGCAGCTCGTACAGCGCGAGACCGAGTGCCGGCCCCACGACCGCCCCGGCTGTGTCGGCGGCCCGGTGGAACCCGAAGATCCGGCCTCTCGCCTCCGGGTCGGCGCCGGCCATGAGCAGCGCGTCCCGCGGCGCGCCGCGGATGCCCTTGCCGATGCGGTCGACGCACCGGCCGGCGAGCACCATCGGCCAGGAGGTGGCGACCGCGATCAGCACCTTGCCGACGGCCGCCAGGCCGTAGCCGGCCGCGATCAGCGGCCGCGTGGCCCGCCGGTCGGCCAATCGCCCGCCCAGCAGCTTCGTCGCCGCAGCGACTCCCTCCGCGGCGCCCTCGACCGCCCCGACGACTGCCGCCGGCGCGCCCAGGGTGACGGTCAGGAAGATCGGGAGCACCGGGTAGAGCAGCTCGCTCGCGGCGTCCTGCAGCAGACTCACGCCGGACAGCACCCGCACGTTCGGGGTCAGCCATCGGGGCACGACAGCAGTCTGCGCCCGTCCACCGGGTCGGACCTGGCCTGCACATGACGGAGGCCGGCCCGGCGGGGCCGGCCTCCGTCATCTCTACTTCTTGAACAGCTCCGCGAGCGCGAGGATCTCGTCGGTCGTCGAACCGGGGACGATGTAGCCGTCCTGGTTCTCGATCTGGTCCAGGTGGGCCGCAATGTCCTCCGCCGTCGGCTGCGCGTCCTGGCCGGCGAACCACCCCTGGCCCAGGGCCCAGAAGACGCGGGCGTAGCGGCCGCCGGCGGCGGAGTACGCGCCGTGCGTGGTCGTGCACGCCTCGCTGGACAGGTACGCCACCATCGGCGTGACGAACTCGGGCGCCAGGTAGTCGGCGAAGTCGCCGAGCAGCTCCTCCGTCATGCGCGTCTTGGCGACCGGCATGATCACGTTCGACAGGATCCCGGCCCGGGCGCCCTCGACCGCGATCGTGTTGGACAGCCCGACCAGGCCCATCTTCGCCGCCGAGTAGTTCGTCTGGCCGAAGTTGCCGAACGTCGCGTTGGAGGCGGTGAACACGAACCGGCCGTAGCCGTTCTCCTTCATCACCCGGAACGCCGGCTGGCTGACGTAGAACGCGCCCTTGAGGTGCACGTCGAGGACGGCGTCGAGGTCGCTCCACTCGAGCTTGAGAAAGCTCTTGTCGCGCAGGATGCCGGCGTTGTTGATGACCACGTCGACCCTGCCGAACGCGTCGACCGCCGTCTTGACGACGTTCTCGCCCCCCTCCGGGGTGGAGACCGAGTCGTAGTTCGGTACGGCCTGGCCGCCCTGGGCGGTGATCTCGTCGACCACCTTCTGCGCCGCGCTGTCGTCGCCGCCCTTGCCGTCGACGCTGCCGCCGAGGTCGTTGACGACGACGGCTGCACCGCGGGCAGCGAGGTCGAGTGCGTAGGTGCGGCCGAGGCCACCACCCGCTCCGGTCACGATGGCGACGCGGCCGTCGAAGTCGATGTCCATGGGTGAAGCGCTCCTCGGGAAGGGGCCGACGGGTTTCCCGGCATCCTGTCAGCGCGGTCGGGACGCTCGCCACCGGGGCGTCCCGAGACGCCGGAACCGCCGGGGCACACGCCCCGGCGGTTCCGGTGAAGACGGTCAGGCGGCGCTGATCAGGCGGCGCTGATCAGGCGGCGCTGATCAGGCCGCGCTGATCAGGCGGAGCGGCGCGGCGCCGGACGGCGCTGGGCCGGGGCGGCAGACGGCGCTGCGCCGGGGCGGGCGGACGTACCGCGGCCGCCGCTGCCACCGGACGACGACGAGGGGCGGTAGGGGCGGCCGCCCCCGCTGCCGCCGGGACGACGCGAGGACCCGGGGGCCGCCGTGAACGTCTTCGACGGCTGCACGACGATCGGCTCGCCCGACTCGGCGAGCTCGCGGACCGAGGGGTGCCCCGGCGTCACGGACACCGCGTTGGCGTCGACCCCGGCCCGCTCGCGCATGCGCTGGTTCTCCCGGACCTGGTCCGAGAGCAGCAGCGACAGCACCGTGCCGCTGTTGCCCGCGCGGGCCGTCCGGCCGGAGCGGTGCAGGTAGTCCTTGTGGTCCGCCGGCGGGTCGAAGTGGACGACCAGGTCGACGTCGTCGACGTGGATGCCGCGGGCGGCGACGTCGGTCGCGACGAGGACCCGCGCGTGGCCACGGGCGAACGCGTCGAGCGCCTTCTTGCGGGCGTTCTGCGTCAGGTTGCCGTGGATGGCACCGGCCTCGACACCCACGCGGCGCATCTGCGTGGCGAGCCGGTCGGCGCCGTGCTTGGTCCGCACGAAGAACAGCGTGCGGCCGGGGCGGGCGGCGATCTCGGCCGCGATGTCTACCTTGCTGTCGTGGCTCACGGCGAAGACGCGGTGGTCCATCAGCTCGACGTGCGAGTTGTCGGCGGCGACCGCGTGCACGGCCGGGTCGTTCAGGTAGCCACGCACCAGCTTGTCGACGCCCCGGTCCAGGGTGGCCGAGAACAGCAGACGCTGGCCGTCGGACGGGGTCATGTCCAGCAGCGCCGACACGACGGGCAGGAAGCCCAGGTCGGCCATGTGGTCGGCCTCGTCGAGGACGGCGACCTCCACCTCGGCGAGGGAGCACTCGCGCTGCTCGATGAGGTCCTGCAGGCGACCCGGCGTGGCGACGACGATGTCGACCGCGCGGCGCAGCTGGTCGATCTGCCGGCCCATGGAGGCACCGCCGTACACGGCGCACAGCTTGAGGTCGAGAGCCTGGGCGAGCGGCGCGAGCGCGTCGTGCACCTGCTGCGC
>JAOPWV010000130.1 GCA_025965475.1 Frankiales bacterium
GCATGTGGTTCCGGCACCACGCGACCCGCGACGGCGACCTCGTGCGCGTCGAGGCCCGCGTGATCCTGGACGGCGGCGCGTACGCCTCGACCAGCGCGGCCGTCCTCGGCAACGCGACGCTGTTCACGGCGGGCCCGTACCGCGTCCCGTCGGTGCACCTCGACGGCTGGGCGGTCCGGACCAACAATCCGCCGTGCGGCGCGATGCGCGGGTTCGGCACCGTGCAGGCGTGCTTCGGCGCCGAGTCCCAGATGGACAAGCTCGCCCAGGCGCTGGGGATGGACCCCGTCGAGCTGCGGCTGCGCAACGCCATCCAGACCGGCGACACGTTCGTCACCGGCCAGGTCCTCGACGGGACCGCCCCGGCGCGCGAGTGCCTGGAGGCCGCCGTGGCCCTGCCGATGCCCCCGGCCGATGGGGGCGACTCGCCGCTGTCGCTGCCCGGCGGCGCGGGCCAGACCGCGCTGCCGCACAACATCCGCCGCGGGGTCGGCTACGCCCTCAGCTTCAAGAACATCATGTTCCCGGAGGGCTTCGACGACTTCTCCACCGCCGCTGTCCGCCTGGAGCGCGGCTCCGACGGGGAGCCGCTGGCCACCGTCACCTGCGCCGCAGCCGAGGTCGGGCAGGGCTTCGTCGCCGTCGCGCAGCAGGTCGTCCGCACCGAGCTCGGCGTCGAGCAGGTCATCGTCGCGCCGGCCGACACGCGCATCGGCCCGGCCGGCTCCTCCAGCGCCTCCCGGCAGGTGTACATGAGCGGCGGCGCCATCCAGCGCGCCTGCTGGGCGGTCCGCGACGCGCTGTTCGCCCGGGCGGCCGGCGTGTACGGCACGGCGGGCGAGCTGTCGCTGCGCGACGGTGTCGTCCACGGCCTGTCCGGAGAGGGCGTCGCTCTGCGCGACCTGCTCACCGAGCCGGTGTACGAAATCCGCGAGTTCCACCACCGCAAGACCGAGTCCCTCGACGAGAACGGGCAGGGCGACGCGCACGTCGCGTACGCGTTCGCCGCGCACCGGGCGGTCGTCGACGTCGACGTCGAGCTCGGCCTCGTCCGGGTGGTGCAGATCGCGACGGGCCAGGACGTCGGCCTCGCGATCAACCCGCTCGGCGTCCTCGGCCAGATCGAGGGCGGCATCGCCCAGGGGGTCGGCCTGGCCGTGATGGAGGAGATCATCCTGCAGAACGGCGAGGTCAAGAACGCGTCGTTCACCGACTACCTGATCCCCACGACGCTGGACATGCCCGAGGTGCTGGTCACGCTCATCGAGCAGCCGGAGCCCGGGGCGCCGTTCGGTGCCAAGGGCGTCGGCGAGCCGCCGGTGATCTCCTCGACGCCGGCGGTCGTGGCGGCCATCCGGGCGGCGACGGGCACGTGGCTGGAGCGGATCCCGGTCCGGCCGCAGGACGTGGCCCTCGCCTCCAGCCCCTGATCAACCGTTGCGTCCGGGTAGCTGTGGCTCGGGTGCCACGATCGCCCGGACGCACGGGTAGAGGTGGCCTCAAGCGGGGACCGAGCTCAGGTCGCGACCGTGAAGGTCGTCCCGCCGCCCTCGGTGTCGGTGATCGTGATCTGCGCGTCCAGTGCCTTGGCGATGCGGGCGCAGGTCGCCAGGCCGATGCCGCTGCCCTGGACCTCGGCTCCGTGCGGCAGCCGGACGAACAGCTCGAACACCGCGGCCCTGGCCTCGACCGGGATGCCCCGACCGTTGTCCGAGACCTGCACCGACCAGCGGCCAGCCGCCTCCTTGGCGCTGACGAGCGCCCGCGGGGGCACGCCGGGGCGCGAGTAGGTCAGCGCGTTGGTCACGAGGTTCTGCAGGACCTGCCGCAGCAGCGTCGGGTCGCTCTGCACGACGGGCAGCTCGGCGTACTCCACCGTGCCTCCGGTCGAACCGATCAGCGCCTGCAGGTCGCGGACCACCCCGGTCATCACGGCGCCGAGGTCGACGTCGGTGCGCCGGATGGTCGCCCCGACCCGGGCGAAGGCCAGCAGGTCGTCCACGAGGTCCGCCATCCGGCGTACGGCGCCGTCCGCGTGCTCGACGCACTCGCGGGCCCGGCCGGTCAGCTCGTCGCCGAACGCTCCCCGTGCGAGCGACAGGAAGCCGGTCGTCGCGGCGATCGGGTTGCGCAGGTCGTGCGCGATGCGGCCGGCGAACGCGACCAGGTCGGCATTGCTCCTGAGCAGCTCGTCGTTGGTGGCCGCGAGCCGGTTCGTCTCGGCGCGCAGCTCCAGCACCTGGACGACCTGGGCGGCCAGATCGTCCAGCGCCTCCTGCTGGCCCGGTTCAAGGTCGCGGGTCCGGGGCTGGTCGTCGAAGACGCACAGCGTCCCGACCGTGCGGCCGTCGCTGACCCTCAGCGGGCTCGCCGCGTAGAAGCGGACGTTGGCCCGTCGGCCGGTGACGAACGGGTTGTCGGCGAACCGAGGGTCCGTGCGGGCGTCGCGAAGCTGGACCGGGTGGTCCAGCTCGACCGTCACCGCGCACATCGACTCCTCGCGCGGGCAGGTCCCGGGCTCGAAGCCTTCCGCCGCCGCCTGGTACTGCGTGGTCTCGTCGAGCAGGTTCACGGTCGCGTTGAGCGCGCCGCACACGTGCGCGGCCAGCCGTGTGATCGCTTTGAGGTCGGGGTCCTGGGGGCCATCGAGGACGCCGTACCGCTCCAGCGAGGCCCGTCCCGGGGTGACGATCATTCGCGAAGCTTGCCCTGCCGCGCTCCGGTATGCCAGATGACTGGCGGGAGAGTGGGACTTTCGGGTCAGGCGGCCGTGGCAATCGCCTCAATGGCCAGAGTTTCACGGATCGGCGTGGGCAGCGAGAGCCGCCCGATCCGGCGCAGCACGCTGGCGTACTGGGCGCCCAGCGGGCCGGTCGTGTACGGCAGGTCGTACCGGGCACACAGCTCCTGGACCCGCGGTGCGATCTCCTTGTAGCGGTTGCTCGGCAGGTCGGGGAACAGGTGGTGCTCGATCTGGAAGCTCAGGTTCCCGGTCATGAGGTGGAAGGCGTCACTGCCCTGGATGTTCGCCGAGCCGAGCAGCTGGCGCAGGTACCAGTCGCCGCGGCTCTCACCCTCGATCTGCGCCTCGGTGAACTGCGTGACGCCGTCCGGGAAGTGGCCGCAGAAGATGATCGTGTGGCTCCACACGTTGCGGGCCAGGTTCGCGGTGGCGTTCGCCGTCATCGTGGTGAGCATGTTCGGGCCGGTGAGCAGCGGCCAGACCAGGTAGTCCTTGGCCACCTGCGGGCGGACCTTCTTCCAGACGCCCTTGAGGTGCTGCACCGCCGACGCGACCGGCTTCTCCTTCCGCCAGACCCGCTCCAGCTCGGCGTCGTAGATCGCGATGCCGTACTGGAAGAACGCCGACAGGAGAAAGGTCATCGGCAGCTGCACCAGGTGGTGCGGCCGCCACTGCTCGTCCTCCGACATCCGGATGACGCCGTAGCCGACGTCCCGGTCCTTGCCGACGACGTTGGTCCAGGTGTGGTGCATGACGTTGTGGCTGCTCTTCCAGTCGGCGGCGGGCGTCGCGTTGTCCCACTCCCACGTCGTCGAGTGGATCTCCGGGTCGCGCATCCAGTCCCACTGCCCGTGCAGGACGTTGTGCCCGATCTCCATGTTCTCCAGGATCTTGGAGACGGAGAGCAGGGCGGTGCCGGCGAGCCAGGCCGGCGGGAACAGCGACGCGAACAAGGCCGCCCGCCCGCCGGTCTCCAGGAGGCGCTGGGCCTTGATGACCTTGCGGATGTACGCCGCGTCCGACGCGCCGCGTTCGGCCAGGACCTCGTCCCGGATCGCGTCGAGCTCGCGGCCGATCGCCGCCACCTGGGCGGGGTCGAGGTGCGTGGTCAGGCTCATGGCTTCCTCCTAGATGTCGAG
>JAOPWV010000143.1 GCA_025965475.1 Frankiales bacterium
TCGGTCGATCACCGACCTGGCCTACCGGCGCCGCTGAGGCAGCCGTCCGCGGAGACGCCGGCGGAGCTCCTCGTCGCGGGCCAGCCGTGCCTCGTCGCGGCGGCGCCGCTCGGCGAGGACGGCCGGCAGCACGGCCCAGCCCGGCGTGCCCGGCGGCGGGGCCGGCGTGACGACGTCCAGGACCGCGCGCGTCAGCCGCCCGCCCAGGTCCTCGCGGGCCAGGTCGGTGAACTCCGTCGACCGGCTGAGGAACTGCCGGACCGACAGGGCCAGCTCGTCGGTCAGCCCTGTCAGGTCGCAGCTGGCCGCCCACTCGGCGAGCGGCGGCGGCATCGCCGAGACCAGGCCGCCGCGGACCGACACCCGCTCCTGCAGGACGACCGTGCCGGCGAGCAGGTCGCCGATGCGCTTGCTGCGGCTGTTCAGCAGCATGGTCACGATCGCGCCGACGAACAGGGTGACCCCGGCCCGCTCCAGAAAGGCACCCGCCAGCCCGCGGACGAACGCCTGCCGGAAGCCGATCGGGCCGCCGTCGTCGCGGACGACGCGCAGGCCCATCATCGCCTTGCCGGGAGTGCGCCCGCGTAGCAGCGCCTCGAAAGCGACCGGGTAGCCGATCAGGACCAGCACGATGACGACGGTGCTCAGCGTCGCGTCCGCGGCCGCCGAGCTGGTCGAGCCGACGGCCGCCGCGACCGCGGCGAACCCGAACAGCAGCAGGAGCTGAAGGCCGGCGTCGACGCTGCCCGCGAGGATGCGTGACGGCAGCCCGGCGGGGCGAAGATCGAGGGCAACCGCCTCGCCCGTCACGACTTGCTGCACCGTTGCTCCTTCAGCCGCCGTTCACCTGACGGCTCTAGTCTGCCTGGGTGGACCTGGACCTGTTCGTCGCCGCCCACCGCGGCGAATGGGAGCGCCTCGAGACTCTGCTCGGCCGGGCGCGCACCCCGCGGCGGCTGACCGGCGCCGAGGTCGACGAGCTCGTCGACCTGTACCAGCGGACTGCCACGCACCTGTCCGTCGTCCGCAGCGGCGGCCCCGATCCGGCGCTCATCGGGCGGCTGTCCTCCCTCGTGGCGCGCGCCCGCGGGGTCGTGGCCGGCGGACGGGCACCGGTCTGGCGGGACACCACCCGCTTCCTGCGCGAGGACTTCCCGGCCGTCTGCTACCGGACGCGCTGGTGGTGGCTGGGCGCGATGGCCGGGTTCCTCGTCGTCGCCGTGTCGTACGGCCTGTTCGTGGCGAACTCGAAGGCGGCCCAGCTCGCCGTCGCCCCGCCCGAGGTGGTGCGCCGGCTGGTCGAGCACGAGTTCGCCGACTACTACTCGTCGAACCCGGCACGGGACTTCGCGTCCCAGGTCTTCACCAACAACGTGTACGTGTCCGCGCAGGCGATCCTGTTCGGCGTCCTGCTCGGCCTGCCGGTGCTCTTCGTCCTGTACCAGAACGCCCTCAACGTCGGCGTCGCCGGTGGCCTGATGGCGGCGAACGGGCGGACCGGCGAGTTCTTCGGTCTGATCCTGCCGCACGGGCTGCTCGAACTGACGGCCGTCTTCGTGGCCTGCGGGCTCGGACTGAAGCTCGGCTGGACGGTGATCGACCCGGGTGGCCGGACCCGCGCGCAGGCGCTGGCGGAGGAGGGTCGGACCCTCGTGGTCGGCGCGCTCGGCCTGGCGGTCGTGCTCTTCGTGTCGGGGTGCATCGAGGGCTTCGTGACGCCGAGCGGGCTGCCGACCTGGGCCCGGATCGCCATCGGCGTGCTGGCCGAGGTCGCCTTCCTCGCGTGGGTGTTCGTGTTCGGCCGCCGGGCCGCCGCAGCAGGCGTGACCGGAGACCTGCACGACGACCTGCGCGGTGACGTGGCGCCCACGGACTCACCCGCTCCACTCGTCGGGGCGACGGTCCGGTGATCACCGGTTGGCGGCGGCACGTCGAGCGCATCGCGCCGACGCTGGTCCGCCCCGGCCGCAAACCCGGGCTGCGCACGGCCAAGACCACGCTGGCGGCGGTGCTGTCGTTCGTCATCGCCGAGAAGCTCGGGACCAGCGAGGCGCCGATCCTGGCGCCGCTGACCGCGCTGCTCGTCGTCCAGCTGACGCTGTACGAGACGGTCGCGCACGGCGTGGGCCGGATCGCAAGCGTGCTCGCGGGGGTTTTGGTCGCCGTGGGCGTGGCCGACTTCGTCGGGCTGACCTGGTACAGCCTCGGCGCGGTGGTCGCGATCTCCCTGGTCGTGGGCCGCTTGCTGCGCCTCGGCCAGCACCTGATGGAGATGCCGATCAGCGCGATGATCGTGCTCGCCGTCGGCGGCAACGCGAACCTCGCCGCCGGGCGCGTCTACGAGACGCTGATCGGCGCGGCCGTGGGTGTCGTCGTCAACATCGCGATCGCCCCGCCGCTGTACGTCCAGCCCGCCTCGGAGGCCCTCGGGGAGCTGGCCTCCCGGTTGGCGGCGTGCGTGAGCGGTCTCGCCGACGACCTGCGAGGGGAGTGGTCGCGGGAAGTGGCCGACCGTGCGCTGGACCGGGCACGGGAACTGTCCGACGAGGTGGACCGGGCGGACCGGACGCTGGCCCGTGCGGAGGAGAGCGCCCTGTTCAACCCGCGCGCCGGCCGGGCCCGCGAAGCGCAGCCCCGGTTGCGCACGGGCCTGACCGGGCTCGAGCACGCCTATGTGTCGCTGCGCAGCCTGTGCCGCGCCCTGCTCGACCGCACGTACTACGTCCCGGAGACCGAGCCGGGGGACGCGTACACCCAGGAGGTCCGGTTCGCCCTCGCCGACGTGCTCGACGAGGCGGCCCGCGCGCTCGGCAGCGTCGGGGTCTACACGTCCGCCGCCGGGCCGCGGCAGGACGCGCTCGACGACGCCGGCGCCGAGCTGTCGGAGCTGCATCGTCGGCGGGACCGCCTGGCCGGGCTGCTCCTGACCGTGTCGGATCCGTACGCCGATGCCGCCGCCTGGCAACAGCACGGGGCGCTGCTCGCCTCCGTCGACCGGCTCCGGGTCGAGGTGGAGGCGGCGATCCGGCCGGCCGACGAGCCGTGGCGACCGGCGCCGGTCACCGAACGCCCGCGGCAGGCGCTGCGGGATGCCGTACAGCCCTTCGACCGCAGGCGGTTGCGGCGCCGTCGCAGGGACGACTAGGCGGGCCCGGCCCGCCAGCCCTTCTCGTCTACGCCTCCGGGGATCGGCGCGGCGGGGTCGTACGGTGCCCGGCTGAACACGAAGCTGCCGAGGTCGAGGGCCACCAGCCGGCCCTGCTCGCGGACCGGCCGCAGCGTCTCGCCCGCGTGGTAGCCGTCGAGCCCCACCCAGGTGCGGCCCTCGCGCCGGAACCGGCTGGCCCGGCCGGCGCCTTGCAGCCCCAGCAGGTCCAGCACCCCGTCGCCGCGCAGCCGCAGGCCGTACGCCGTCGTCCCCCAGTACCAGGTGCCGGTGAGTTCGAGGGCTTCGTCGTCCACCTCGGGCAGCGGTTGCCAGGCGTCGACGGCCCGCGGCTCGGCCGCCCGCAGGATGTCGAGCAGGGTGGGCACGGCGTTCGGGGCGAGCCCGCTGGTGGCGTTGGTGAGCAGCACGGCGCCGGTCGCCTCCTTCCGGTCCACGAAGACGCCGGCCAGGAAACCGGGCATCGAGCCGCCATGCCCGACGAGGGTGCGCCCGTCGACGCGGACGACCTGCAGGCCGAGGCCGTACGCCGACCAGCCGGGGCTCGCGGCGTCGACGCCGGCCGGCTGGGTCATCTCCGTCAGGGTGTCCTCGGCGAGGACACCGCCGGTGTCGCCGAGCAGAAAGGCGCCGAACCTGCCGAGGTCGGCCAGCGTCGCCCAGAGCTGCCCGGCCGGTGCCATGGCGCCCGCGTCGTGCTCGGGCTCGGGCAACAGCAGATCGGCCCATGGGTGGACGGCGTAGCCCTGCGCGGCGTCGCCATCGGGCCGGGGCGTCGTGCGGGTCATGCCGAGGGGCAGCAGCACCTCGTCGCGCACCACGTCGGCCCAGGGCCGGCCGCGCAGCCGGGCGACGAGCTCGCCGAGCACGCCGTAGCCGAGGTTCGAGTAGTGGAAGCGGCGGCCGGCCGGGTGCTTGAGGTCGCCCGGGGTGAGCTGCTGCGTGAAGTCCGCCCAGTCCGCGCCGGGGGCCCGCTCCCACCACACCGTCGGGCTCTCCGCGGACAGGCCGGCTCCGTGGGCGAGCAGCTGCCCGACCGTACGGTCGCCGTACGGCGTGCCGGGCAGGTGCCGGTCCACCGGGTCGTCCAGCCCGAGCAGGCCCTCGTCGCGCAGTCGCATCGCGGCGACCGCCGTGATGGTCTTGGTGATCGAGCCGATCCGGTACTGCACGTCGTCGTCCGGCTCGCGGCCCTCGACGGTTCCCCGGCCGGCCCACCAGGCCAGCCCGCCGTCGCGGACCACGCCGGCGACGAGGGACGGCAGCCGCCCCTCCCGCTGCAGTCCGGCGGTGTGGGCGAGCAGTTGCCTGGCGGTGCCGGGGAGGACGGACGTCATCGGCCGACCGTACGACGTCACAACCGGCCGGCCTGCTTCAGGGACAGGTACCTGTCGGCGACGGCCGGCGCGAAGGTGTCGGGGGGCGCGTCGACCACCTCGACCCCGCGCCGGCGGAGCAGGGCTGTCATACGGCGACGCTCCTCCCGCGCGCGCTCGGCGGCGGCCGCACCGTAGACGGCCGAGATCTCGCCGCGGCCGCGGGTCATCTCCTCCACACGCGGGTCGCCGACGGCGGCCAGGACGACGGTGTGCCGGCTGGTGAGCGACCCGAGGACCGGCAGCAGCCCGCTCTCGAGGGCGGCGGCGTCGAGCGAGGTGAACAGCACGACGAGGGACCGGCGGCGGGCCCGGCGCAGGATCTCGGAGACCATCCGGCGGCCGTCGCTCTCGACCAGCGCTGGTTCCAGCTGGCACATCGCGTCGACGATTCGCGGCAGCAGCTCGCCGCGGCGGGCGCCCTCGACAGCGGCGCGCAGTTCGCGGTCCATCGCGAGCAGGTCGACCCGGTCACCGGCCCGGCTCGCCAGCGCGGTCAGCAGCAGGGCCGCATCCAGGGCGGCGTCCAGCCGTGGCATGTCGCCGACCCGGCCGGCGGAGGTGCGGCTCGTGTCGATCACCAGCAGTACGCGCCGGTCGCGTTCCGGCCGCCAGGTGCGCACGACCAGGCCGGACCGCCGCGCGGTGGCCCGCCAGTCGATCGAGCGCACGTCGTCGCCGTCGACGTAGTCGCGCAGCGCGTCGAACTCGGTGCCCTGGCCTCGGACCCGGGCAGCCGCCAGCCCGTCGAGTTGGCGGAGGCGCGCGAGCCGCTCGGGCAGGAAGGTGCGCGAGGTGAACGGCGGCTGGACCCGCACCCGCCACGGCAGCTCGTGGCGGCCCTGCCGTCCGGCGATGCCGAGCGGTCCGATCGTCCGGACGGTCACCCGGTCCGGGCGCCGGTCGCCGCGCCGGGTCGGGCGGAGCACCGTGGTCAGGACCCGCCGTTCGCCGGGCGGGACGTCGAGCCGGTGGACCCGTGGACGGGTGCCCGCCGACGGCACCCAGGCGTCGCGCAGCAGGCCGCGGGCCGCGCGGGTACCGGTGTTCACCACCGACAGCCGCACCTCCGCCTCCTCGCCGAGCCGGCAGGTGACGGCGCCGGACCGGGCCAGCTGCAGCGACGAGACCGGCGCGGCGAGCAGCACGTCGGCGGCGATCGCCGCCACGAGCAGGACCAGGACGGCGAGGAGCGTCACGCCGTACGGGAGCAGGACGACGGGGAGGACCCCCGCCAGCGCCAGCAGGGAGGCCCGGCCGGTGAGGGCCATCAGCGCGGGACGGCCACCGAGGCGAGGACGCCGTCGATCACGCCGTCCGGGGTGACCCCTTCGAGCTCGGCCTCCGGCCGGATGCTGACGCGATGCCGCAGGGTCGGCCTGGCCAGTGCCTTCACGTCGTCCGGCGTCACGTAGTCGCGGCCGGACAGCCAGGCCCACGCCTTGCTCGTCGCGAGCAGGGCGGTGGCACCGCGCGGCGAGACGCCGAGCGCCACCGACGGCGAGGTCCGGGTGGCCCGGCACACGTCCACCACGTACCCGAGGACCTCCGGGGCCACCGAGACCGCGCGCACGCCGTCGCGGCCGGCGTCGAGGTCGGCGGTTCCGGCGACCGGCCGCAGGGCCGACAGGTCCCGCGGGTCGAAGCCGGTGTTGTGGGCGGCGAGCACCGCCACCTCGTCCTCCCGGCCGGGCAGCGGCACGGTGAACTTGAGCAGGAAGCGGTCGAGCTGCGCCTCGGGGAGCGGGTAGGTGCCCTCGTACTCCACCGGGTTCTGGGTCGCGCACACGATGAACGGGTCGGGCAGCGGCCGCGAGACCCCGTCGACGGAGACCTGCTGCTCCTCCATCGCCTCGAGCAGCGCGGCCTGCGTCTTGGGTGGCGTGCGGTTGATCTCGTCCGCGAGCAGCAGGTTGGTGAACACCGGCCCGGGCCGGAAGTCGAACCGGGAGGCGCGCGCGTCGTAGACGAGCGAGCCGGTGATGTCGCCGGGCATCAGGTCCGGCGTGAACTGGACCCGCTTGGTCTCCAGCTGCAGGGACGCGGCGACCGCCCTGACCAGCAGCGTCTTGGCCACCCCGGGGACGCCCTCGAGCAGCACGTGGCCCCGGCACAGCAGGGCGATGACCAGACCCGTGATCGTGGCGTCCTGGCCGATGACGGCCTTGCCGACCTCGCTGCGCAGGGCTGCCAAGGCCTCGCGCGCCTCGTCCGGTGACGGCGCCTTGCGCACCGGCGCCGGACGTCGGCGCGCCGGAGCTTTCGCGGCCGCCTTGCGCGGTCGCGACGGGCGAGCGTCAGCGGGTGCCGTCACGTGCCGGCCACCTCCCGGATCAGGGTGTCGAGGTCGTCGGCGAGGCGCACGAGAGCGGCGTCGTCGCCCGGAGCGGCACCGTACAGGAGAGCGTTCACGGTTCCGGGGAGGCGACCCGTGCGGGTGCTCACCGCGTCGACCAGGGCTGTCTGCCCCGTCTCGGCCGGCAGCCCCAGTCTGCGGCCCGCGGTGTCACGGGCGCCGGCCCGCAGCGCCTCGCCGGCCCTGTCCCGCGCCCGGGCCGCGCGGTACAGCCGGCTGCGGCCCTCCACCGCCTCGGCAGCCCGTACGACGACGGGCAGCGGCTCCACGACGACACGGCCGAGCCGCCGGGCCCGCCAGAGGGCCAGCGCGCCGACGGCGACGAACAGCTGGAGTACCGCCAGCTTCAAGGCGGTCGGCACGAGGTCGCCCAGCGATCGCTCGCCCTGGACGTTCCGCGCGCCCGGCCGGGGCAGCAGCCACTGGACGTCCCGGCCGCTGCCGAGCAGGCCCAGGGCCAGGGCTGCGTTGCCGCGCTCGGCCAGCAGCCCGTTGGTCAGCAGGTCACCGGAGCCCAGCAGGGTCAGCCGCTGCCCGGGCAGGCGGAGCAGGGTGGCCCGGCCACCGCTGGCGTAGCAGCCGATCGCGTCCGCCGCTCCGGTCGGGTTGTAGGTGGTGCCGCCGAGGGTGACATCCCCCGCACGGGTCGCGCTCGGGAGCCCGCAGACGGACCGGCGCCCCTCCACCGGCACGGGTGAGCCCGCCGTCACGGCGGCCGCCAGGGCGTCGAGGCCGGCGCCCGTTGCGCCGATCACGACGAGCTCGCCGGCGTTCGTTGTGAGCCGGCTCAGCTCGTCCGCCGACAGTGCCTCCGGGAACGGCACGAGCACGGTGGTGGCCGGATGCGAGACGACCGCCTCGACCGACTCCACCCGCCGTACGGCCACCCCGCGGTCCCGCAGCAGCTGCGCGATGGCATGCGATCCGCTGGGGTCGGAGGCGTTCGGGTCCAGGAAGCCGCGCGGGCCGGTGGCGGAGACCACCGCGACCACCAGGCCGGTCAGGACGAGCGCGAGGACGACGAGGACGGGGCCCCGGCTGCCACGGACCACGGAGCCGGCCGTGGGCCCCGTCGCCGTCGCGGGTACCTCGGGCACGGTCGTCACGCGAGCACCAGAGGCGCAGCCGTGACGGCCCGGTCCACGTCGACGAGCACGGCGTACGACGACGCGTCCGCCGTCCGTCCGCCGTACCAGATCTCGTCGAACACAGTGGCGCCCCGGCGCAGCGGACCGGCGATCGCGGGCACCGCGAGGCCGCCTTCCTCCGCCACCTCGCCCGCGGTACGGCCGGGTCGCGGGTCGAGCACCCCGCGGGCCTCCAGCTCGCGGACGACCGCCCGCAGCCGCTCGCGGACCGCGTCCGCCCAGGCGCCGGCGGACGCTGCGTGCTCGGCGCGCCTTCGATGCTCCTCGGCGGTCAGGGTGCCGCCAGCGCCGAACAACGCGGGGGCGGCGGTGCGCCGGCCGACCGGGCCGAGCTTGACGAGCACGACCCCGGCGACCAGGGCGAGCAGCAGGACGAACAGGAGGAGACCGAGACGGCCGCCCGGCACGCTGCCCGCCGCCCGATCCAGCAGGCCCAGGAACGCGCGGATGCCCCGATCGGCGAGCCGCTGGAGCAGGGGCGGCTGGGCGTCCTGGTAGGCGGGCTTGCGCAGCTCCTGCTGGGCCGCCCGGCGGGCAGCCTCCCGGGTGATGTCGTCGACCCCCGCGAGCAGGACCCCGACGCTCACGGGCTGGGCTGTGCCGCCGCCGCGCTCAGGGCCAGGTCCAGGCCCTCGGCGCGCATCCGGCGGTCGACGTACAGCAGGGCGCGGACGGCGGCGATGAACGGCGCCACGACGGTCTGGGCCATCCCGGCGCCGATGTAGCTCAGGATCATCAGCCGGGTCGTCTGACCGCCCAGTCCGCTGCCGCTGTCGCCCGGCAGGCCGATCGGCGCGACACCGAACAGCAGGAACGGCACCTGGAGCACCTGGGTGACGAAGCTCGCGATGACGAAGGTCAGCAGGAGGATGCCGAGCACCCGCCACCACGACCGGCGGACCAGCACGCCGGACCGGCGCAGGGCGGTGATGACGCCGGCCTTCTCCAGCACTGCCACGGAGGGGGCGAGGGCGAACCGGCAGTACAGGTAGACGGCGCCGGCGAGGGAGGCGAGGACCAGCGGGACCGCGAGCACGATGCCGACGGTGCCAGCCGTGGCGACCAGCAGGCCCGCCAGCGCCAGGCCCACCGCGACGGTGCCGTACACCGCCAGGCCGGTCAGGACCGCGACGCCGAGCAGGCGGGGAAGTGCCGGCCGGACCTCCACCCAGGCCTCGCCGAGCGTCATCGGCTTGCCGAGCACCGCCCGTCCGGCGATGGCCGTGACGATGCCGGTGAGGATCAGGGTGGCCAGCGCCCCGACCACGCTGCTGGCAACCGCGCCGAGGCCCGCGCCGCCGAGGGCGTCCTGCAGCTGGGCGGCACTCGTGGACCCGGACGTGAGCGACTGCGTGTCGAGCGACAGCAGGGACCGGAACAGCGTGGCGGCGAGGACCAGGTTGAGCAGCGTCGTGACGACCGCGAGCGCGGCCGACATGCCCAGGGCGGGCCGCGGATAGCGGCGGACGACGCCGACCGCCCCGTCGAGCAGCTCCCCGAGTCCGAGCGGGCGCAGGGGGATCACTCCCGGCTGCGGCTCCGGAGGCCGGGGCGCGCCCCAGCCGCCGTACGCCGGCCCCTGCGGCCCGCCCCACCCGGGCGGCGGCTCCCAGCCGGGTGGCGGTCCGGCCGGTGCGGGCGGGGTCGGGCCCTGCGGGGTGGCTCCGCCGGCCGGTGACGTCCACCCACGCGGCGAGTCGCTCATGCCCGGCATCGTGGCACGCATCGCGGCGCAACGGCCTCGCCGGGGCTGACGGAGTGACACCATGGGGCCGGTGGACCACAGTGCGGTTTCCGGGCGCCAGGCGTGAGAGGGCGGGTCCTGGTCGTCGATGACGACCCGGCGTTGGCCGAGATGCTCGGCATCGTGCTCAAGGGTGAGGGCTTCGAGCCATCCTTCGTGTCCGACGGGGATGCAGCTCTCGGTGCCTTCCGGCGCGAACGGCCGGACCTGGTCCTGCTGGACCTGATGCTGCCCGGCACCGACGGCATCGAGGTCTGCCGGCAGATCCGGGCCGAGAGCGGCGTGCCGATCGTCATGCTGACCGCCAGGAGCGACACCGTCGACATCGTCCTGGGCCTCGAGAGCGGCGCGGACGACTACGTCGTCAAGCCGTTCAAGCCCAAGGAGCTGGTGGCCCGGGTGCGCGCCCGGCTCCGCTCCCGCGAGGACGCCGCCCCGGAGACGTTGACGATCGGGCCGCCGGACGACCTCGTGACCATCGACGTCCCCGGTCACCAGGTGGTCCGGGGGACCGAGCAGCTGTCCCTGACGCCGCTCGAGTTCGACCTGCTCGTCGCGCTGGCCCGCAGGCCGCGCACGGTCTTCACCCGCGAGGTGCTGCTCGAGCAGGTCTGGCACTACCGGCACGCCGCGGACACCCGGTTGGTGAACGTGCACGTGCAGCGGCTGCGCGCCAAGGTCGAGCGCGACCCGGAGACGCCACAGGTGGTCGTCACGGTCCGCGGCGTCGGCTACAAGGCCGGGCCGCCCTGACGGTGGAGGTCGCACGCGGCCCGTCGGCCGCTGGTGATGCGGCCGTCGGGGCACTTCCGGCTGTCATCGCGCGCCGTACCGCGGCCCGCGGCCCGGCGTGGCAGGTCGCGCGCGACCGGTGGCGCCGGTCCCTGCAGACCCGCGTCGTGGTCACGACCCTGGTCGTGTCCGGGGTCGTCGTGCTGCTGCTGGCGACACTGGTGCTGGACCAGGTCGGCCGGGGGCTCGTGGAGGCCAAGAGCCGCTCGGCGCTCGCGGAGGCGCAGCTCGGCGTGGCACAGGTCCAGACGCAGCTGGCGACGACGTCCTGCGGCGACCCGGACTGCGTGCAGAGCCAGCTGCAGACCCTGACCCAGCAGCTGTCGGACCGGGGGGCGACCGGTGACCTGTACAGCGTCTTCGTCCAGGGTTCCGACCAGACCAAGGGGTTCGCCTCCCCCGGTCTGCGTGCCGACGTGGTCCCGCCCGGGCTGACGGCCCGGCTGATGGCCGGCCAGCCGTCGGCGTACGCCTACAGCCACCCACCCGGCCGGCCGCCGCTGCTCGTCGTCGGGTCGGTCGTGTCGGCGCCACGCCTGGGCCAGTACCGCGTCTACCACGTGTTCCCGCTGACGGCCGAGGAGCGGACGCTGGCACTCGTCCGCCGGACGGCCGCCGTCGCGGGGCTGCTGCTGGTGGCGCTGCTCGCACTGATCGCGCTGCTGGTCACGCGCCAGGTCGTCTCGCCCGTGCGGATGGCCGCGCGGACGGCGGAACGCCTGGCCAGCGGCCGGCTCGAGGAGCGGATGGAGGTCCGTGGCGAGGACGAGATCGCCCGGCTGGCCTCGACGTTCAACTCGATGGCGGAGGCGCTGCAGCGCCAGATCCGCCAGCTCGAGGACCTTTCCCGGGTGCAGCGCCGGTTCGTCTCGGACGTCTCGCACGAGCTGCGGACGCCGCTGACGACGGTCCGGATGGCGGCCGACGTGCTGCACGAGGGGCGGGCGGACTTCCCGCCGGCCGCGGCCCGCTCCGCGGAGCTGCTGCAGGCCGAGCTGGACCGGTTCGAGGAGCTGCTCGTCGACCTGCTGGAGATCAGCCGGTACGACGCGGGAGCCGCGACCATCGAACCGGACCCCGTCGACCTCGTGCCGCTCGTGCGCCGGGTCGTCGAGCGCACGAGCGCGCTCGCCGAGCGCAAGGGCAGCCTCCTGGACCTGGCCGGCCTGCCGGCCGAGCCGGTCGTCGCCGAACTCGACCACGTGCGCATCGAGCGGGTCCTGCGCAACCTGCTGGTCAACGCGGTGGAGCACGGCGAAGGGCGGCCGGTCGAGATCTCGGTCGCGGGCGACGACGACACCGTGGCGGTGCTGGTCCGGGACCACGGGATCGGGTTGCGGCCGGGCGAGGCGGGCCTGGTGTTCACCCGGTTCTGGCGCGGCGATCCGTCGCGGGCCAGGACCACCGGTGGAACCGGACTGGGGCTCGCGATCGCCCTCGAGGACGTGCGCCTGCATGGCGGCTGGCTGCAGGCGTGGGGCGAGCCCGGGGTCGGCGCGGCCTTCCGGATGACGCTGCCGCGCAGGGCCGGCGCCATCGTCGACGCGAGCCCCCTGCCGCTGCGGCCGGACGGTGGCGGATGAGCCGCGGCCCGGCGACCGTGGTGGTGCTGGCCGCCGTACTCCTGCTCTCGGGGTGCGGCCTGCCGCTACCGGGCACCGTGCAGGAGCCCGGTCCGGTGACGGCCGAGCAGCAGCAACCGGGCGACATCCAGGTGCTGCCGCCGGGCCCGCGCGACGACACCCCGCCCGACCAGGTCGTGCGCGACTTCTTCGGCGCGCAGAGCAACCCCGACAGCGGCCACGGACGCGCGCGCGAGTTCCTGGCGCCCGAGAAGGCCACGGTGTGGAAGGACGGCGGGCCGGTCAGCGTGTTCGACGGAGCCCTCACCGTGACGGCCGTCGACGGGGACCCCGGCAGCTACCGGGTCGGCGGGCACCGCGTCGGGCGGATCGGCGACGACGGCTCCTACTCCCGGGACGACAGCACCGTCGCGCTGCTGGTCCGCCTGCGCCAGGCCGAGCGGGGCCGATGGGTCCTCACCGACGTGCCGGACGGGTTGCTGCTGTCGACCGCCGACCGCGACCGGTCCTTCCGGGCCCGCAACGTCTACTTCCTCGCGCCGACGTCCGGCGAGATCTCGCCGACCACGCACCTGGTCCCGGACCCCGCCTTCCTTCCCGTCACGGCGGACCCGGCCGACGCGCTCGTACGCCGGTTGCTGGTCGGGCCGTCCGCCGCGCTCAACGACTCGGTCGGGACGGCGGTCCCGCCCGGGACCAGCCTGCGCAGTCCCGTGCGCACCGACGCGGCCGGCGTCGTGACCGTCGACCTGTCCGGTCAGGTCCTGGCGGCGCCGGTCCAGCAACGGGAGCGGCTGTCCGCGCAGTTGGTCTGGACGCTGCGGAGTGTGTCCGGCGGGTTCACCAAGCTGCGCCTGCTCAGCGACGGCCGGATCGTGCGCGTCGGTGCGGCCGGTCCGGACGGACTGCAGGCCCGCGACGACTGGCCGGCGTACGACCCGGACGGGCTGCAGCCGCCCATTCCGGCCTTCTACATCAGCGGGCGGCAGCTGCGCAGTCTCGACGGCGGCCTGGTCGCCAGCGAGGCGGCCGGTGACGGCAACCGGCAGCTGGTCGACGTCGCTGCCACCAGCCCGCGCGGCCGGACGCTGGCGTTGCTCACCCGGGTCGGCCGCTCGTGGGAGTTGAGCACCGGTCCGGTCAGCGGGCCGTTCCTCGTCCGGGAGCGGGCGCCCGCCCTGGCGTCACCGTCGTGGGGCAGCGGCGAGCAGGGGCTGTGGTTCCTGCAGGGCAGTCGGGTCATGCTGGCCCGCAGCACCGGTACGCCGGCCGTGGTCCCCGTCGACGGCCTCGCGCAGTACGGGCCTATCAGCGGCCTGCGGGTCTCCCGCGACGGCGCCCGGGTGGGGCTCATCGCAGGGTCAGGTGCGAACCGCCGCCTCGTGGTCGGCCGGGTCAGCACGATGACCGGCCGGGTCCGCATCACCGGGCTCCGCGACGTCGCGCCCACGGTGTCCGACGTCCACGACCTGACCTGGGACACCGCGACGTCGCTCGTGGTGCTCGGCCGCCTGAGCGGGGTGTCGGCTCCGATCCGGGTGGCGGTGGACGGCTCCTCCGTCGCGCTCGTCATCAGGATCGGCCTGGAGAACAGCACCCCGAACACCGTCGCCGGCGCCCCCGGCCGCCAGCTGGTGATCGGCGCGACGGTGGCGGACGGCACCGCGGTGCTCTTCCGCGACAACGGCCGGCTCTACGTCCGCGAGGACGGCGCCGGCTACGCGCCCTTCTACCCGGGCTGACCGGGCACGGGGTCAGCGGCACAGGGGTACGACGGACGAGCGATGCCGTCCACCGGCGCGGCCGCCGTCCACAGCCGCGCCGTTCTCCGGTGATCGCACCCGGCGCCGGCGGTCAGCTTCTGCCCATGGCCGTGCGGGAAGTGTTCGACGCGCTGCTCGACCTCGTGCTGCCGCAGCGCTGCGCCGGCTGCGGGGCGGGCGGCAGTCGGTGGTGCCGGCGCTGCGTCGCCGTGCTGGCGTCGGCCGCCCGGGTGCCGCTCGGCCGGACCTCTCCCGATCCGCAGCCGCCCGGCTTTCCGGTCGCGGCGGCGGCAGCCAGATACGAGGGTGCGGTCCGGGGGGCACTGCTGGCCCACAAGGAGCGCGGCCGGCTCGGTCTCGTCCGGCCGCTGGCGGCGGCACTGGCTGCGGCGGTGCGCACCCTTGATCCACCGCCGGGGGTGCTGCTCGTGCCCGTCCCGTCCGACCCGGGGACAGTCCGCGCCCGGGGTCACGACCACGCGCGGCGCCTCGCGCGGTCCACTGCCCGGCGGCTGCGCCGCTGTGGCGTCGCGGCCCGGACCGCGGACGTGCTGGTCCCGGCACGGGTCGTCGCCGACCAGTCCGGGCTCGATGCGCGTGCGCGGGCCGCGAACCTGGCTGGGGCATTGCGCTGCCGCCGGCGGCTCGACGGCTGCGTCGTGGTGGTCGTGGACGACGTCGTCACCAGCGGGGCCACCCTCGCCGAGGCGGCCCGCGCGCTGGCGGCCGCGGGCGGCGTGGTCCACGGCGCGGCGACCGTGGCAGCGACGTCGCGCCGCCCTCCCGTGGTGGCCTCGAGGCTCCTTCGGCCGGCCGCGCCGGGGCCGTCCTGTGCCGGCGCGGGCACCGCTGCAAGGCGGGGCGGGGACCCCCCTGTCGGTCCGCGAGGGGGAGGTCTACCGTCAGATACAAGCGCCAGGTGAGACGGCGTTTGCCGGCGGTCGCCGCCCGGGAAGGAGGGGTTCAGCGCACTTCGTGCCGCTCTCGCGGCCGCGCCGGACAGCATCCCCAGACCCCAGGAGGACCTGCGTGGACATCGTCGTCAAAGGCCGGAACGTCGAGGTCCCGGAGCACTTCCGGGAGCACGTCGCGGAGAAGCTGTCGTCCGCCGAACGCCTTGATGCCCGCGTCTTCCGACTCGACGTCGAGCTCTCCCACGAGAAGAACCCACGCCAGTCGTCGGCCTGTCAACGGGTGGAGATCACCTGCCTCAGCAAGGGTCCCGTGATCCGCGCCGAGGCCTGTGCCGCCGACTTCTACGCTGCCCTGGACGCCGCGGCCCAGAGACTCGAGGCGCGCCTCCGCAAGGCCCACGACCGCCGGCGTGTGCACCACGGCAGCAAGAACCCGCCGTCCGTCGCGGAGGCCACGGCCGCCCTGCCGTCCGACCTCGCCACCGACCTCGCGACCGACCTCCGGTCGGAACGGGAGGTGATGGTCAGCCGCAACGGCCGGGGAGCCGACACCGCCTACGAGACCGTCGCCGTGCTCGACCGGGCGGACCAGGAGCTCGACGACGACACCATGGAGCTCATCGCGCGGGACAAGACCCACACCGCGGAGCCGATGAGCACGATGCAGGCGCTGCACGAGATGGAGCTCGTGGGGCACGACTTCTTCCTGTTCAGCGACGCGGACACGAACCTGCCGAGCGTCGTGTACCGGCGACACGGCTACGCGTACGGCGTCATCCGCCTGTCGATGGCCTGACCCAGCAGGCACTCGGACGCTGCCGCAGGGCTGCCCCGGGGCGGCGGACGGGTCGTCCGCCCGTTCCGGGGCATGCCATGATCTGGCCCGGTACATAGGGCCCTATGTGCCTGTTCGCGGCCCGCACGACGTCACCGCGCGCCGGCGTGTTCCCAGCAGGAGGTCCTCTTGACCGACCAGCCCCAGGCGGCTGCACCCGGCCCGGGTACCGGAGGGCTGCAGGTCGAGCCGATCCGTGTCCTCGTCGTCGACGACCATGCGCTGTTCCGCCGTGGGCTGCAGATGGTGCTCGAGCAGGAGCCGGACATCGAGGTCGTCGGGGAGGCGAGCGACGGGAGCGAGGCGGTGCAGAAGGCCGCGGACACCCTGCCGGACATCGTCCTGATGGACGTGCGGATGCCCAAGCGCGGCGGCATCGACGCCTGCACCTCGATCCACGAGACCGTCCCCTCGACCAAGATCATCATGTTGACGATCTCGGACGAGGAGGTGGACCTCTACGACGCCATCAAGGCCGGCGCGATGGGCTACCTGCTGAAGGAGATCTCCATCGAGGAGGTCGCCAGCGCCATCCGGGCCGTGCACGGCGGCCAGTCGCTGATCAGCCCGTCCATGGCGAGCAAGCTGCTCACCGAGTTCGCCTCGATGATCAAGCGGACGGATGACCGCCAGCAGGTCCCGACGCCGCGACTGACGGACCGCGAGATGGAGGTCCTCAAGCTCGTCGCCAAGGGGCTGAACAACCGCGACATCGCCAAGCAGCTGTTCATCAGCGAGAACACGGTCAAGAACCACATCCGCAACATCCTGGAGAAGCTCCAGCTGCACTCGCGCATGGAGGCGGTCGTCTACGCCGTCCGCGAGAAGCTGCTCGAGATCACCTAGCAGCGAGCGCAAATCGGAAGGTCGGCACCCGGGGGTGCCGGCCTTCTGGCGTCTCCGGCCGTGGGTCAGCGGGTGCGGCCCCAGACGACCATGTCGCGGGGTGCGCCGTCGCGGCCCGGCCGGGCCGCCCGCAGCACGCCCTCGCGCACGAACCCGGCCTTCTCGGCGGCCCGTTGCGAGGCGGCGTTCTCCACATCGGTGAGCAGCTCGACCCGGTTGAGCCCGAGCTCGTCCAGCGCCCACTGCGTGTGCAGTGCCGCCGCCCGCCCCGCGACGCCCCGGCCGCGGGCCCACGGGGCCGTCCAGTAGCCGACCTCGCCGACGCCCAGTCCGCGCGGATGGAGCCGCATCGACACCCCGCCGAGCAGCTCATCGGTAGCGGCGTCCACGACAGCGACGTTCGCCGCGGTCCCGTCGGTCCAGCCCAACGGCGAGGCGTGCCCGACGTACGCGGCGCCGTCCTGTTCGGTGTACGGCTGGGGGAACGGCACCCAGCGCGCTACCTCGGGGTCGTCGCAGCTCCGGGTCAGGGCCGCGGCGTCGCCGGGCCGCCACGGGCGCAGTGTGACCACGCCGTCGGACAGCTCGGTGAACGGCGGCAGTCGCCTGGTGTCGCCTTCGGGGTCGCCGGGGAGCCGGGCGCCCACCCACGCGTCCGCCCGCCCGTCCCGTTGCAGCAGGCCGTCGCGCAGCACCCCTTCGACCCGGAAGCCGGCCTTCTCCGCCGCCCGCCGCGAGGCCCAGTTGCCCACCTCGGCGTACCACTCGATGCGCTGCGCGCCGAGCTCGGCGAACGCCCATCGGCACACCGTTCCGAGCGCCTCGCCGACCACGCCGCCGCCCCGTGCAGCGGGGGCGCACCAGTAGCCCACGTCCCAGACGTCCGGGTACCGCCGGCGCAGGGACACGTTCGCCAGCACCTCGCTGGTCGTGCTGTCGCAGACCGCGAAGCTGCACTCGGTGCCGTCCGACCAGCCCTGCTGCATCTGGTCGATGAAGGCGCGGGCGAGCTCCGCCGTGTAGGGCACCGGCACCGTGGTCCACCGCTGGACCTCGGGGTCGGTGCAGGCCGCATGCAGCACTGCGGCGTCACCGGGCTGCCAGGGCCGCAGGTGCAGGCGGCCGGCGGTGATCTCCAGGGGGTCCATCGGCCCATCCTGCCCAGCCCGGCCGCGGCCGCGCGACCGGGTATCGGGCGCCGCCGGGCACCCATAAGGTCGGGCGGCCGTTGGGCAAGGGGTCTGCGCCTACGATGGTCAGCGGTTGTACCGAGGCTAGGGAGTCCTACGCGTGGTCCTGCAGAAGCTGCTCCGTGCAGGCGAGGGGAAGACCCTCCGCCGGCTCAAGTCGATCGCCAACGCGGTCAACGGGCTCGAGGACGACATCCGCGCGCTCTCGGACGCCGAGCTGCGGGCCGAGACCGACCAGTTCCGGGCCCGGCTCGCCGACGGCGAGACCCTCGACGACATCATGATCGAGGCGTTCGCGGTCGCCCGCGAGGCGGCCCGGCGCACCCTGGGCCAGCGGCACTTCGACGTCCAGATCATGGGCGGGGCGAACCTGCACCTGGGCAACATCTCGGAGATGCGCACCGGTGAGGGCAAGACCCTCACCAGCGTGCTGCCGGCCTACCTCAACGCGCTGTCCGGCCAGGGCGTGCACGTGGTCACGGTCAACGACTACCTCGCCCGCCGCGACGCCGAGTGGATGGGCCGGGTGCACAAGTTCCTCGGGCTCACCGTCGGCGTCATCCTCGCCAACGAGACGCCCGAGCAGCGGCGTCCGCAGTACGCCTGCGACATCACCTACGGCACCAACAACGAGTTCGGGTTCGACTACCTGCGCGACAACATGGCGTGGTCCAACGAGGAGCTCGTCCAGCGCGGCCACAATTTCGCGGTCGTCGACGAGGTCGACTCGATCCTCATCGACGAGGCCCGCACTCCGCTGATCATCAGCGGCCCGGCCGACCAGGCGACCAAGTGGTACCAGGAGTTCGCCCGGATCGCGCCCCGGCTCGTCGTCGGCGTCGACTACGAGCTCGACGAGAAGAAGCGGACGATCGGCATCCTCGAGAGCGGCGTCGAGAAGGTCGAGGACCAGCTCGGCATCGACAACCTCTACGAGGCCGTCAACACCCCGCTGGTCGGCTACCTCAACAACGCGCTCAAGGCCAAGGAGCTCTACAAGAAGGACAAGGAGTACGTCGTCCAGGACGGCGAGGTGCTCATCGTCGACGAGTTCACGGGCCGCATCCTCGCCGGCCGGCGCTACAACGAGGGCATGCACCAGGCCATCGAGGCGAAGGAGGGCGTGGCGATCAAGGACGAGAACCAGACTCTCGCCACGATCACGCTGCAGAACTACTTCCGCCTGTACGACAAGCTCAGCGGCATGACCGGTACGGCCATGACCGAGGCCGCCGAGTTCAGCCAGACCTACAAGCTCGGCGTGGTCGAGATCCCCACCAACAGGGACCCGCGCCGCCTCGACGAGGCCGACGTCGTCTACAAGACCGAGCAGGCCAAGTTCGAGGCCGTCGTCGAGGACATCGCCGAGAAGCACGAGGCCGGTCAGCCGGTGCTCGTAGGCACCGTGTCCGTCCAGAAGTCCGAGTACCTGTCGCAGCTGCTGCGCAAGCGCGGCATCGCGCACGAGGTCCTCAACGCCAAGCAGCACGACCGCGAGGCCGCGATCGTCGCCCAGGCCGGCCGCAAGGGTGCCGTCACCGTCGCCACGAACATGGCCGGCCGCGGCACCGACATCATGCTGGGCGGCAACCCCGAGTTCATCGCGGCCGCCGAGCTGCGCGAGCGCGGCCTGTCGCCGCTCGACACCCCCGACGAGTACGAGGCGGCCTGGGGCGACGCCCTGGAGCGGGCTGCCGCGTCGGTGAAGGCCGAACACGAGGAGGTCGTCGAGGCAGGCGGCCTCTACGTGCTCGGCACCGAGCGGCACGAGTCCCGCCGCATCGACAACCAGCTCCGTGGCCGCTCCGGTCGCCAGGGCGACCCGGGCCTGTCACGGTTCTACCTGTCGCTCGGCGACGACCTCATGCGGCTGTTCAACGCGAGCGCGGTCGAGACGATCATGGACCGCCTCAACATCCCCGAGGACGTCCCGATCGAGTCGAAGATGGTCTCGCGCGCCATCCGCTCGGCGCAGACGCAGGTCGAGCAGCAGAACTTCGAGATCCGCAAGAACGTCCTCAAGTACGACGAGGTCCTCAACCGGCAGCGCACCGTCATCTACGACGAGCGCCGCAAGGTCCTCAACGGCGCTGACCTGCACGAGCAGATCCGGCACATGCTCGACGACGTCATCGAGGGCTACGTGCTCGCGGCGACCGCCGAGGGCTACCCGGAGGAGTGGGACCTCGAGCAGCTCTGGAGCGCGCTGCGGACCCTCTACCCCGTGGGGATCCCGCTCGAGGAGGTCGACGAGGACCGCTCGGTGCTGTCGCCCGAGTTCCTCGTCGAGGAGCTCAAGGCCGATGCCCAGGCGGCGTACGACCGTCGCGAGGCCGCTCTCGGCACCGCGCCGGACGGCGAGCCCGTCATGCGTGAGCTCGAGCGTCGCGTGCTCCTGTCGGTCATGGACCGCAAGTGGCGCGAGCACCTCTACGAGATGGACTACCTGCAGGAGGGCATCGGGCTGCGCGCGATGGGTCAGCGTGACCCGCTGGTCGAGTACCAGCGCGAGGGCTTCGACCTGTTCAACGCCATGATGGAGGGCATCAAGGAGGAGTCGGTCGGCTTCCTGTTCAACGTCGAGGTGCAGGTCGAGGAGCCGGTTGGCCCGCCCGTCCTCGACATGAACGCGCTGGTCGCCACCGGGCCCGGGGAGCAGCCCGGCGAGGTCGTCGTGGAGCCGATGGTCGCCGCTGGTGAGCCGGCACCGGAGTCCGAGCAGGCTGCCCCGCAGCCCGCCGCCTCGGTCCTCCCGGAGGGCTTCGGTCGTCCCGACCGCCCGAGCCGGCTGGAGTACACCGCCCCCGCGCTGGACGGCGACGGCGTGCACCGCTCGACCGGGCCGTCCTCCGCGATCGCCGTCGGTGAAGGCGGCCACCCGGGTCAGGCCGCCGTCGGCGAGCAGTCCCGTAACGAGCTCTGCCACTGCGGGTCGGGCAAGAAGTTCAAGCGCTGCCACGGTGATCCCAAGAACCGCTAGCACCTGACGTACGACGGACACATCCGATGGCGCTCCCTCCGACTGGAGGGGGCGCCGTCGGCGTTCGCGCGGCCGATGCGGCCGCGTCAGGCGCCGACGAGCTCCGTGCAGCGCCACTGGCCCTCGATGCCTTCCAGTCGCAAGGCCACCGCTGCGTACCGGCCGCCCCGCCGGACGGTGGCAGACACCTCGGCGACCCCGTCCGGGCGCTCCTGGACGTGCACGCTGCGCACGGCCCGTCCGTCGGGCCGGGCGCCGGTCGGCCGGGGCCGGCTGCTGAGCTGGCCTTCGAGCGCGTCGTACACGGCCAAGGTCGTGTCCCGCTGCAACTGCGCGAGCGGCCGCACTCCCGCGCACACCTCCAACAGGCGCTGGACGAGCGCGTGCGCGAACGCCTTGGCGGGTGGGAGGTCGCTGGTGCGGGTCCGCTGCACCGCGTCCCACCGGTCGTCCTCGTCGAGCAACGGCGACGGCACCAGTCGCAGCGGCCGCGGGGCGGTCGCCGCGAGCCCGGTGGCCCGCAGCGGCAGGGGCCGGCCACCGGGGCGTTCGTCGTCGTACGGCGGCTCGCTGTCCGGGGCGGGCAGGAGGCGGAGCCCGGCGAGGGCGGCGATGTCGGGCGTGGGAAGGGCCAGCGGGCGCTCGGTCTGAGCAGCGGTCATGGGTGCTCCTCGAAGGATGCGTCGGTCAGGACGTGGTGGTCGGGTCAGGCGGCTCGAGCCGGAGCCCGGGCGTGATGAGGTCGGGGTCGGGGCCGATCGCCTCGCGGTTGGCCGCCCACCAGGCAGGCCAGGTCTGGGCGACAGCGCGCTCGCCGGCCGCCGGCCCGAGCTGTCCGGCCGCGATGCCCCAGAGGGTGTCGCCGGGCTGCACCACGACGGGCGCCACGGGCCTGGTGGTGGCGGTTGTCGGAGCTGCCGCCGCCGGACGCGTCGTAGCCGGTCGGCTCGGTGCCGGCCAGTCCAGGACGGCCGCCGCTGCCGGCGTCGTGGAGGCAGCCGGGGAGGGGACGGCCGTGCCGGGCCAGTCGAAGCCGGCGGCGGGCGGGGGTACGGGCGCCGGG
>JAOPWV010000148.1 GCA_025965475.1 Frankiales bacterium
AAGGATCTTGCGACCGGCGCATCCGCTATCCGCGAACTCACGGACCTCGTCAAGGCGCAGCACACGGAACTGACCTTCCTTGTCTCCGCCATGTCCACCGCGCCCACCCGGCGTAAGGAGGTGACCCCGTGACCGCTCGTGAAGCTGCCGTCAAGGCGGAGATCCGCGAGGCCAAGGCCGAGGCCCGCCTCAAGGTCCTCCTCTGGACCGGCGTCTGCCTGATGTTCGCTCTGCTCGTCGCGTGCCTCGTTTACACGATCCAGGCTGCCAAGTCCGCCGAGGAGGCCGCGCACGAGGCCCGGAATCAGAGCAAGGCCAACTCCGTCGTCATCGGCCTTCTCGACCAGGCGAACGCAACCGAGAGGTCCCGATTCCAGGCCCTCCTAGACACGGTCTACGGCCCCGGCGTCGTCACCCTCGGTAACCCCGCCACGTCCCGGCCGGTCTACAGGTCGGCGACCCCTCAAGCCACGGACGCGCCCAAGCCGGTCGCCCCCGAGCCGGTCGCCCCTGCGCCTGCACCCAAGCCGGTCGCTCCAGCGCCCGCGCCCGCGCCTCCTCGGGCAAGGAGTCGACGAAGCGCGCTGTGCCGTGGGCCGTCGGTTACGACGAGCATCTTGCCAGCGGCGGGGTCACCGCCGCGTAGTGCCGTGCCCAACATGTTGCCCTGCGCCGAGGTGAAGCGTTGTGAATCTTTGCAGATCCGCACGATGTCTGCGTACCGCGAGACGACCCAGAAGCCCGGCATGTCATCTCTCGCCGCATGCCACGCGAGCGGTGCCTCCTGACGGAGGTTCCGCCAAAATTGGCTCAGGTCCGACGCGTGAGTATTCGGGTTGATCAGATTGATGCTTTCGAAGGGGTCCACCGAATCCGTGCATCTTGCGCTCATGCTCACCCGGTCGCTCTAGTCGGACATGACGGCCGGCGGCTCGGCCATCGCTGCGGTGCCGGCTCGACGGAAGCCCGACCGTGCGTACAAGCGCGCCACGTCCTCGCTCTCGGCAGAAAGGAAGACCGTCGACGCACGGCGCAGATAGGCGTCATTGACCAAGGCGTCTGTAACCGCAGTGCCCAGTCCCTGTCGCCGTGCGTGCGGCAACGTAGCCATGGCGACGATCTCGCTGACAGCCCCGACCTGGTGACGTTGGCCGGAACAGAGTACGTCGCCTCCCTTGCTCAAGGCGGCCACCACGCTTGTTAGCCCAGAAGCAATGCGCTGGGCGACGCGCTCGAGGCTCCCGTCGCTTGCGCGCTCGCGAACCGCCGCCGCGACGTCGTGCTGACGCGCGAGGCCGTCATGCTGTGCACCGAATACAACGTGAGGTAGAGCCAACGCCCAAGGCAGCGCGGGGTCGTCAGGACCGAGGACCCGGACGGTCCGCGCATCTAGTGGCGGGCGGGTGTTGGGCTGCCCGCTGGCTGCGTCGTGGGCCATCAGCGGCACCTCGCGCACGACGAAGCCCATCGCCCTGAGGGTGGCTCCTAGACGCGGGTGCGTCTCGGCCACCCACTCGAAGGCCTCCGGAACGCCGAGCTCCCGCTGACGAGCCCGTACCCGCTTCACATCACTGGCGCGCGCCTCCGTCACGTTGCCGAGCGTTGGTCGGGCGTAGAACGGCCAACCTGCGCCTTGCCTCACGAACAGCGTCAGCGGACCGTACTTCTCAACCACCGCGGCATTGCGCGGCACTGCATCAAAGAAGCGCTCAAGTTCGGCCAGCAGGGGTTCATCGACGTGATCGGCTCGCTGAGCGGCCGACGCCTCGTCGCTACTCATGTCGCGTCATGCTCACTGGCGTGGGCAAACTGCGCGGTCACGGTGTCGCGGATGACATCGCCTACCGCCTGGCCGACCATCTGCCGGTCAATCACGAGGCGCAATTGCCATGGCCGTCCCGTGCTGCTGGGCCAGGCCTCAAGCACGATGGGCAGGGCACTGGGGGGCGGCGAGTCGGATATCGGCTGACTTCTGGTGCCAGCTAACTCAAGCGTTGACCGCGTATGCAGGTGGCGTCGCAGCTCGGCATTACATGCGTGCGCCTCGGCACCAACAGGGCCCGACTGCATTGCCTCAAGGAGGCGATCTTGGGCGGTCCGCGACCTCTCAGCCAAGCCGCCTGCAGAGGCGCCAAGCCGAACCACCGCGGTCGCATCCAGAGCACCCACGACGCGCGACGAGCCGGGCTTGTCGCGCTGCGAGACTGGCACGGCCACGGAGACGTCATCACGGCCGAGTGCCCTTTCGAGGCCCTTCGCCAGCACGGCGAGCAGCACGGCCGTGATGGTTACCTTCTGACGGCGTGCAAAGAGGATTACATCCGCCTCGAGTGCGAGTCGGTACTTGATGCGCGCCGCATCGTCCGTGCCGGACGAACTCCCTGACGTCATTTGCGTGGCCGACAGCTGGCGCAGGACGTGCTGAAACGGGTGGCTCAGCCGCCGGTCCAGGGCCGGCGACTTGGCGAGTTCTGCTCCAATGGGCCGGTCGTGATTGGCCCGCACGTGGAAACTATATGCTTCACTCAAGTCCTGCATTAGCACGCGTCGGGACCAGGCGTCGATGTTTGCGGCACGCGTTACCAAGCTGATGCCCCACGTCGCCGCGAAGGTCCGGCAGGGGGCGACCGTTATCAGGCAAGCCGGCCCGCCGCTGCTCGGGCGTATCGCAGCTGAAGCCGCGAGCTCCGAGGCGTCCTCGACGGCAGCCAGCACCTGAAGGGCCGCTATGCGATGTGCGCAATCTAGGGCCCCGCCGATCGGAAGATCGTCGCCGCACGCAAGTGGGGCGATGGTGCTGTGCGTTCGGTCGACGTCACAGATGGCCGCCGCGAGCGCACCCTCGTCCAGGTCACCCACGACCTCAAAGGTAGTCACGTGCACGGCGTCAGAAGAGCCACGAGGCGTTCTGCCTTCTGGTACTTGCGCCACCTCGCAGGCTTTGTCGGACTGAGCCTGCTCGAGGTGGCGCACTATAGCCGCCACAGTCCCAGACCTAAGCACGTCCGCCGCCGTTATCGTGCGGCTTGTCTCCGCCCCCAGACGGGCCGCCAGCGTGGTGGCGGAGAGCGACGTTCCTCCGGCGGAAATGAAGTGTGAGTCACCCTCTAGCGTGTCGCCCAATACCTCGCCAAGAACGCGCTGAACCAGGGCAACTAAGCTCAACGTCCCCGCCGTTGAGAGGCCCGAGGGACCACCGGTGCCCCCGTCGACCGCCGCGAGCCCCGCCAGTCGCTCCAAAAGGTTAAGATCGATTTTGCCGCTGGCGCCCTTGGGCAACTCCGGGAAGTGGAGAAAGGATGAGGGAGCACTGGGCATGTGCTCGGCCACTCGAGCCGGTCGCCCCTGCGCCCTCTCCGGCCGTAATCCGGCCACTCGTGCCGACGCTGCCCCCGATCACGCCCCCGCTCTGCCGGACCTTGCACCTCTGCTAGGTCCGTCGTCCCCCACAAAGGAGAGACATGACCGACACCCACAACCTCAACGTGTTCGGCAAGGACGTTCGGCTCCCCGGCGGGCCGAACGACAAGAACCCGACCGCCCGGCACGAGGGCGAGCCCGTCCCCGGCGCTGAGCCGGAGGCTGGCAAGGGCACCCCGGCGAAGTCCGACAAGGCCAAGCGCCCCGTCGCGGTCGCCGAGCAGGTCGCCCCGGAGGGCGTCACCGCCTCCGAGTAGTCCCGCCCGCGAGACCTAGCCCCGTCGCACCGATGGCTCCCGGTGCGGCGGGGCTTCTCGCGTCTGAGCACGACCCGCTCATCTGCCCGTCCTTGGCCGTGACACCCCCGACCAAGGAGCAGCATGGCAACCACCCTCATCGGCCTCATCGGCCTCAAGCGGTCCGGCAAGGACACCTACGCCGCCCGCCTCGTGGCCGAGCACGGCTTCACCCGGCTCGCCCTCGCGGACCCGATGCGGGACGCCGCTCTCGCACTGGACCCCATCGTCAACGTCTACGACGCAGGCGACGAGTGGGGCGGCATCTTCACCGAGCGCCTCTCCGAGGTCGTCGCCCGCGTCGGCTGGGACCGCGCCAAGGAGGAGTACCCCGAGGTCCGCCGGACCCTGGAGCGCCTCGGCACAGAGGTCGGCCGCGACATCTTCGGCGAGGACTCCTGGCTCGGCATCACCGACGCCAAGGTCTCCGCCACCCCCGGACCGGTCGTCATCACCGACGTCCGCTTCCCGAACGAGTACGAGTGGATCAAGAGGCGCGGAGGCGTCCTCGTCCGCGTCATCCGACCGGGCGTCACCCTCGCCGCCGAGCCCCACTCGTCGGAGCTTCTCGCCGCCGACCTCGACGGCTACCCGGCGGACAGAACGGTCATCAACGGCTCCACGATCACCGACCTGCACGTCCACGCGGACGACATCGTCGAGGTGCTCCGATGACGCAGCGCGAGCGCCTGCTGGCCCTGCTCGCGGAGTTCGGCATCACGCCTGCCCCGGTCGAGGACTTCGAGATGCGCGACCCGCACGACGTCGTCGTGGCCGCCAAGCACGGTGGCGTGGAGGGCTACAGCGGCTTCGAGTGCGTCTTCACCTTCGACGCCGAGGGCCGCTTCGTGTGCGTCGGAGTCTGGGAGTGAGCCGCTACCGGCTCGACGGCGCACTGCGCCACCCCGGCTGCTCCTGTTAACCCCAAGGCCCCGTCATCTCCCCTCCGGGAGGTGGCGGGGCTCTTGTGTTTCCGGGCTACCCAAAACCGGACATCTCCGCATGATCTAGCACACATCGCCTATCCTGCATAGCTGACGTGCGGTACCCCGCGCCCCTGAAAGGCACGCCATGACTACCCCCATGCATGCCCACAGCTACGCACCTTCGGACAGTGAGATCCACCAAGTCCGAGTGGCTGAGTACGACATCGCCAAGGCGGTCATCACCTACAGGGCCTTGTCCGGTCACGACCAGCTACCCAACCCGCTCTGGCGGCTGGCCGAGCGCGCCGGGTGGACGCTGGAGGACTTCATCCGCGAGGTGCTCACGCTCGGTGACTCGGTCGTCATCGCCACGTTGGACGTCGGCGCGCACAAGGTGCTCTGCGGAGACGACTGCCCGTGCGATGTGGTCTGGGCGATCCGGGACTCCAAGTAAGACGACCGAGGCGACAGCCGCCCTCCGGGTAGAGTGCTCAGGGTCGAACCCGGACCCGGCCAGCACCGACTGGTCCATGAGCAGCTGCCCGATGGTCGTCCGGCTGCGCGACAGACGCGCCCAGGCCAGCCCGGGGTCGGCGTCCGGCCGCAGCGGGTCGGGGCCCAGCCGGGCCAGCACCGCCGTCCGCTCCCCGGGCGTCGCGAGCTCGCACTGCGTCGGGCCGCGCAGGTCCAGCCACGCCTCGTCGGTGGTCAGCCGGACCCGCAGCGCCCCGCGCGGATCGGGTGCGGGCAGCAGACCGCCCGTCCACCTCCCGTACAGCCCGAGGTGGACGTGCAGCAGCTGGTCGCCCTCGAAGCGGTACCAGAGGTGCTTGCCGTACGGGTCGATCCGGGTGACCGCACTCCCGTCGAGCAGCGCGGCCCCGGCGGTGAACCGGCCCTGCGGGCTCTGCACGCCGACCGGGCGCCCCACGAGCAGGGCACGGTGCTCGCGGGCGAGGCGGTGGATCGTGTGCCCTTCGGGCACGGGGCCTCCTGTGGTCGGGCGAGTTCCGGCGGGATCAGCCGAGCGGGGGCAGCTCGCCGGTGTGCTCGTACTCGGCCAGCATCTCGATACGGCGGACATGGCGCGCCTCGCCGCTGAACGGCGTGGCGAGGAAGAGCTCGACCAGCCGCAGTGCGGTCACCTCGTCGTGCATGCGGGCCCCGACGCTCACCACGTTGGCGTCGTTGTGCTCGCGTCCCAGCGTCGCGGTCTGCTCGCTCCACGCGAGCGCGCAGCGCACGCCCTTGACCTTGTTCGCGGCGATCGCCTCCCCGTTGCCGGAGCCACCGATGACGATGCCGAGGCTGCCCGGGTCGGCGACCGTGGCCGCGGCGGCCCGCAGGACGAACGGCGGGTAGTCGTCGAGGGGCTCGAACGTCTCCGGGCCGTGGTCGACGGGCTCGTGGCCGAGCTCGATGAGACGCTGCACGAGCCGGGCCTTCAGGTCGAAGCCGGCGTGGTCTGAACCGAGGTGGACGCGCATGGCGCTCGATGATGCCGTGCTCGGTGTCGACGGGTGCCCGGGGGGTTGGATCGGGGCCCTGCTGACCGGGTCGGACATCCGGTGGCTGCTCATCCCGGACGCGGCCGCGGTGCTCGCCGTACCCGCCGTCGCGGTGGGCATCGACATGCCGATCGGCCTGCCCTCGAACGGTCCCCGGGCCTGCGACGTCACGGCCCGGTGCCGCCTCGGACCGCGCCGCACCTCGGTCTTCCCCGCACCGGTGCGGGCGGTGCTCGGCGCGGGGACGTACGACGAGGCGTGCCGGCGCTCCCGCGCGGTGTCGGGTCGGGCGCTGTCGAAGCAGACCTGGTACATCACCGACCGGATCGCCGACCTCGACGCCGCGTTGCGGCCCGCCGACCACGAGAGGGTCGTCGAGGTCCACCCGGAACTGGTGTTCGCGCGGCTGGCCGGCATCCTGCCGGCGAAACGGGAGGCGGCCGGCCGGGAGCTGCGGGAGAAGGCGCTGCGCGCATGGCTGCCCGGCGGCTGGCCGGAGCCCCCGCGACCGGCCCGCGCGGACGACGCGCTGGACGCGCTCGCCTGCGCGTGGACGGCGCGGCGCTGGCTCACCGGCGACGCGGAGGTGCTCGGCGGCGAGCCCGACGAGCGCGGCGTACCGATGCGCATCGTCCTCTGACTCCGCCACCCTCAGCGCCGCGCCGGCCACCCACCGCCCTCAGCGCCGCGTGTCGGGCGTCGGGTCATGACCCGTTTCCGCGCGCCTGACGGGTCACCACTCGACACCCGGCGAAACCGGGGACTACAGCTGCAGGGACTTGACCTCGAGGAACTCCTCGAGGCCGTACTCGCCGAGCTCGCGCCCGTTGCCGCTCTGCTTGTAGCCGCCGAACGGCGCGAGCGGGTTGAAGCGCCCGCCGTTGACGTCCACCATCCCGGTCCGCATCCGCCGGGCGACGCGGACCGCCCGTTCCTGGTCGCCGGAGAACACCCCGCCGGCCAGGCCGTAGGGCGTGCCGTTCGCGATCGCGATCGCCTCGTCCTCGTCGGCGTACGGGATGATCGCGAGGACCGGTCCGAAGACCTCCTCCTGCTCGACCCGCGACCCGGGGCGTACGTCGGCGAGCACGGTCGGCTGCACGTAGTAGCCCTTGTCGAGCCCCTCCGGCCGGCTGGGCCCGCCGGTCACGAGGGTGGCCCCGTCGGCGAGGGCCTGCTCGATGTAGCCGACGACGCGCTTGTACTGGTTGGCGTTCGCCAGCGGGCCGATCCGGGTGCCCTCGTCGGTCGGCGGCCCCACCGGGTACTTCCCTGCCGCCGCGCGGACCAGCTCGATCACCTCGTCCTGCTTGTCGGCCGGCACGAGCATCCGGGTCCAGGCGGTGCAGGTCTGGCCGCCGTTGATGAAGCAGTTGGCCAGCCCGACCTTGACCGCCTTGCCGAGGTCCGCGTCGTCGAGGATGACGAACGCGCTCTTGCCGCCGAGCTCGAGCGCCACCTTCTTCACCGTGCCCGCGGCCACGGCCATCACCCGCTTCCCGGCCTGCGTCGAGCCGGTGAACGAGACCATGTCGACGTCCGGGTGCGCGGCGATCCGCTCCCCCACGACCGGTCCCAGCCCGGTCACGAGGTTGAAGACGCCGGCCGGCAGGCAGACCTGTTCGAAGATCTCGGCGAGGGCGTACGCCGACAGGGGCGCGACCTCGCTGGGCTTGAGGACCACGGTGCAGCCGGCCGCCAGGGCGGCCGCCACCTTGGCCACGACCTGGTGCAACGGGTAGTTCCACGGGGTGATCGCCCCGACCACGCCGATCGGCTCCTTCACGATCAGCGAATTGGCGATCTGCTCCTCGAACGGATAGGTCGCCAGCAGCTCGGCGTACGAGCGCAGCACCCGGACCGGGTTGCCGACCTGCACCGCCTTGCTGAACGCCAGCGGCGTTCCCATCTCGCGGCTGATGAGCCCGGCGACCTCGTCGGTCCGGGCCTCCAGCACGTCGGCCGCGGCGCCGAGCAGCCGGCCCCGCTCGTCCGCCGGCAGGGCGGCCCAGCCGGCGAACGCCTGTCGGGCGGCGGACACGGCGGCGTCCACGTCCGCCGGTTCCCCCGCCGGGACGCTCGCGACCTGCTCCTCGGTCGACGGGTCGATCACGGGGATCGGCGCGCGTCCCGTCGCGGGCACCCACGTGCCGCCGATGAAGAAGGAGTCCTTGTGCTGCACAGCTGCCTCCGCCTGGTCCGCCAGATCCGACTGCTCCACCCCTGCTCCGGCCGACCCTACGTCGGCCGGAGCGCCTGCGGTCAGTCGAACTGCGGGTCCTCGGTACGGGTCCGCTTGAGCTCGTAGAAGTGCGGGAACTCGGCGAGCAGCCGGGTGCCATCCCAGATCGTCCCGGCCTGCTCGCCGCGCGGGATGCGGGAGAGCACCGGGCCGAAGAACGCGGTCCCGTCGACGTGGATCACCGGCGTGCCGACGTCGAAGCCGACCGGGTCCATGCCGGCGTGGTGGCTCTTCTTCAGGGCCTCGTCATACTCGGTGCTCGTGGCGGCCTGGGCCAGCCCGACCGGCAGCCCGACCTCCTCCAGCGCGGCGGTGAGCAGCGCCGGGTCGTCGAGCGGGACCTTGTCGAGGTGCAGCCGGTTGCCCAGCGCGGTGTAGAGCGGCAGGACGACGTCGTCGCCGTGCGCCTGCTGCGCGGCGATGACGACCCGGACCGGGCCCCACGCCTTCTTCATCATGTCGGTGTACTCGGGGGACAGCTCCCGGCCGTCGTTGAGCACGGCAAGGCTCATCACGTGCCAGGTCAACTGGACCGGGCGCACCTTCTCGACCTCGAGCATCCAGCGCGAGGTGATCCAGGCCCAGGGGCACAGCGGGTCGAACCAGAAGTCCACGGTCGTGTTCTCGGTTGCCATGCCACGATCCTCGCCCAGCCACCGCGCCGGCGCACGCCGACCCCCTGCCCTGCGTGGGAGGATGGCTGACCGGACAGACCGTCGGGAAGGGCACCAGCACGTGAGCGTCAACAACCTCGAACGCACCGAGGCCGCCGAGCGGGCCCGCCTGCTCACGGTCACCTCGTACGACGTGCAGCTCGACCTCACCGACGGCGGGGGCGAGGTGCCCGGCGAGGACACCTTCGGCAGCACCTCGACGATCCGCTTCACGTCCAGCGAGCCGGGCGCGTCGACGTACCTGGACCTGACCGCCCCCTCGGTCAGCCGCGTGACGCTCAACGGGGCGCCGCTCGACGTCGCGACCGTGTTCGACGGCAACCGCATCCAGCTGCCGGGGCTGGCCGCGGAGAACGAGGTGGTCGTCGAGGCCCGCGGCGCCTACACGCGCACCGGCGAAGGCCTGCACCGCTTCGTCGACCCGGTCGACGGCTCGGTCTACCTCTACTCGCAGTTCGAGACCTTCGACGCGCACCGGATGTACGCGAGCTTCGACCAGCCGGACCTCAAGTCGGTGTTCACCTTCACCGTCCGCGCTCCGCGCGGCTGGGTCGTCGTGTCGAACGCGGTGGCCGAGGAGCAGCCGGCCGACGGCGAGCCGGGCACCTGGCGGTTCGCGCAGACCGCGCCGATGTCGACGTACATCACGGCCCTCATCGCCGGGCCGTACGCCCACGTGCACGACGAGCACGACGACATCCCGCTCGGCATCTACTGCCGCGCGTCGCTGGTCCAGCACCTCGACCAGGACGACCTGTTCACGGTCACCAAGCAGGGCTTCGACTTCTACCACCGCGTCTTCGGCTACCGGTACCCGTTCGGCAAGTACGACCAGCTCTTCGTCCCGGAGTTCAACGCCGGCGCAATGGAGAACGCCGGGGCGGTGACCTTCCTCGAGGACTACGTCTTCCGGTCCAAGGTGACCGACGCGGCGTACGAGCGGCGCGCCGAGACGGTGCTGCATGAGATGGCGCACATGTGGTTCGGCGACCTCGTGACCATGCGCTGGTGGGACGACCTGTGGCTCAACGAGTCGTTCGCGACGTACATGTCGGTGCTCGCCCAGGTCGAGGCCACCCGCTACAAGGGCGGCTGGACGACCTTCGCCAACACCGAGAAGACGTGGGCGTACCGGCAGGACCAGCTGCCCTCCACGCACCCGATCGCGGCCGACATCCCCGACATCGAGGCCGTGAAGGTCAACTTCGACGGGATCACGTACGCCAAGGGCGCTTCGGTCCTCAAGCAGCTGGTGGCCTGGGTCGGCCAGGACGCGTTCCTGTCCGGGCTGCGGACGTACTTCACCAAGCACGAGTACGGCAACACGGTCCTGCGCGACCTGCTCGTGGAGCTCGAGGCGGCCAGCGGCCGTGACCTGTCGAACTGGGCGCAGGAGTGGCTGCAGACCGCGGGCGTCAACACGCTGCGAGCGTCCTTCGACACCGACGACCAGGGCCGGTTCACGTCGTTCTCGCTGCTGCAGGAGGCGCCGACCGAGCACCCGACGCTCCGCTCGCACCGGGTCGCCCTCGGTCTGTACGACCTCGTCGACGGCAAGCTCGTCCGGTCCGGTCGGGAGGAACTCGACGTGGTCGGAGCCAAGACCGACGTGCCGGCGCTGGTCGGCCGCCGGCAGCCCGACCTGGTGCTGGTCAACGACGACGACCTCACCTTCGCGAAGATCCGCCTCGACGACCGGTCGCTGCGAACGCTCGTCGAGCACGTCGGTGACGTCGAGGAGTCGCTCCCCCGGGCGCTGTCCTGGGCGGCGGCCTGGGACATGACCCGCGACGCCGAGATGGCCGCCCGCGACTACGTCGCGCTGGTCCTGGCCGGCATCGGCGGGGAGGACGACATCGGCGTCGTCCAGTCGCTGCTGCGCCAGGCGCAGTCCGCGGTCACGCTGTTCGCCGATCCGGCCTGGGCCCCGACCGGACGGGCAGCCCTGGCGAGCGCGGCGTACGACGCGGTGCACGCCGCGGAGCCGGGCAGCGACCTGCAGCTCGCCTGGGCACGGGCGCTGGGCACCCTGGCCCGCGATTCCGAACAGGTCGCGCTGCTGCGTGGGCTGCTCGACGGCACCCGCGGGGTGCCCGGGCTCGCGATCGACGACGAGCTGCGCTGGCACCTCCTGCACCGGCTCGTCGTGCTGGGGGAGGCGGGGGACGACGCGATCGAGGCCGAGGTGCAGCGCGACCCCACCGCCGCGGGTCAGCGGCACGCCGCGTCCGCGCGGGCCGCCCGGCCGACCCCCGAGGCCAAGGCCGAGGCCTGGCGGCTCGCCGTCGAGGACGACGCGCTGCCCAACGCCGTGCAGGCCGCGGTCATCGGCGGGTTCTGGAACAGCGAGCAGCTGCCGCTGCTCGAGCCGTACGTCGACCGGTACTTCGAGGCGATCGGCGACGTCTGGCGCACCCGCACGACCGAGATGGCACAGAACGTGGTGGTCGGGCTGTACCCGACGCTGCTCGTGCAGCCGGGGGTCGTCGAGCGGACCGACCGGTACCTGCAGCAGGAGGACGTGCCGAGCCCGCTGCGCCGGCTGCTGCTGGAGAGCCGGGACGGCGTGGTACGGGCGCTGCGGGCCCGGGCGCGGGACGCCGTCGCGGGCTGACGGGCCGGGGTTACGTGTCGGCCGAGGCGGCCCGCTCCGCCGCGGTGCGCAGCGCGTCCGCGACGTCCGGCACCTTCTCCGCGTCGTAGAGGAGCAGGAACTCGCGCGACTCCTGCGACTCGCGGTCGACCGCGGTGATCTCCTGGACGACGACCTTGCCGCTCACCACACCGTCGTCCGTCGACACGTCCATGTTGGCCACGCCGACCGAGACCTCGAGGACGATCAGGGACGCACGCTCGGTGCTGGCCATGAAGACGACGCTACGCCGGCACCAGGACGCCGGGTAGCCCTCGAGGGCGGGCCTGAGGGCTAGTGGCCCGCGAGGGCGTGCTGGTCGTGGCCGGCCGGCGCCCCGTGACTGTCCTCGATGTCCGGCAGCGCCGGACGGCGGCCCGCCGCGTCGGTGATCTGCCGGAGGGCGTCGACGATCCCGCCGGCGAGGTCGCCGCCGCTGAACGCCGTCGTCATCGACAGCACGGCGAGCGCACAGACCCGGTCGGGCACCCGGCGCCGTACGTTCGGTCCGGTCACGATGTCGACCTTGCGCTGGCCGGGAGCCACGACGATCAGCACCGCACTGGCGCTGCGCGCACCCAGTGCCGCGTGCAGCCGCTCGGCGCCGGCCCGGAACTGCGACACGTCGTCGACGGCGAGGTCACCGACGAGGACGGAGACGTCCAGCCCGTTCTCGCGGCGGCTCGTCTCGATCGCGTCCTGGATGCGGTGCTGCGCGCGGTCCGGCAGACCTGCCGCGTGCGCCTGGTGCTGCACCGGGCGGGCCGCCGCCGTACCGCCCACGGCCACCGTGGACCCGGGCGCCTGCGTCTGACCGGTCTGAACGGCGGTCACCGTCTCCCCCGTCACCGTCTCACCAGCTGCCACTTGCCCCACCCCTCACGTCGGTGCCCACCTGCGCGGAGGCGACGGCCTTGACCGGCTCCGGCGGCCCGGCGAACCACACCGGCTCGGCGTCCCAGCCGCGAGCCGGGCGGTACCGGGTGCCGCCCACCATGCCCGGCAGCCAGACGAGAGCGGCGATGCCGCCCATGATCAAGGCCGGCACGATCACGTACAGGGCGATGGTCGCGCCGATGGACAGCCCGGAACCCGGGTTGGCGCCTTCGGAGGGGCCGACCGGATTGGCGGCCAGGGCAGGTCCGGCGGTGAGCAGCACCGTCAATGGCGCGGCCAGCACGGCGCTGCACAGGGAGCGGCGGGTCACTCTTGCCTCGCTGTCGCATCGGGGGGCAGGTCCCGGTCACGGTATCGGACCCCTCCCACCCCTTCGGCGAGCAGGCCCGTGAGTCTGCGCACACCCGGCGCCTCGAGCAGTTCCTCGAGCAACATCGGGCGCCCTGAACCGTCCGCCACCGGCAGGCGCCAGTTGGGGTACTGGTCCACCGTGCCGGGCAGGTTCGGCTGCCGGAGGTCACCCACCGCGTCGCCGAAGGCGGCGAGCACCAGGCGGGTCGGGGCGGCCGCGAGCACGCCGTGCATGGCGAGGGCCGCATCGCCGTCGTACAGGTCGAGGAGACCGGTGTCCGTCAGCATCTCGACCAGGGCCGCGCGCTCGGCCCGCACCCGCTTCTGCTCCTCCTCGAGCGAGTGGCCCAACTGGCCGAGGTCGGCCCGCACCCGCACCTGCTCCTCGGCGAGCAGACCGGCCGCTGTCGGCAGGTCGTGGGTGGTCACCGTGCCCAGCGCCAGCGGCCGCCACCGGTCCGGCGGCAAAAAGGCGCCGGTCTGCTCGTCCCGCTCGAACCAGAGCACGGCGCTGCCCAGCACGCCCGTCGCGGCGAGGTCGCGGCGCACCCGGTCCTCGACGGTCCCGAGGTCCTCGCCGACGACGAGGGCCCCGGCCCGGGTGGCCTCCAGGGCCAGGACGCCGAGCATGGCGTCGGCGTCGTACGACACGTAGGTGCCCTCGGCCGCGGACGCGCCCGCGGGCACCCACCACAGCCGGAACAGCCCCATGACGTGGTCGATCCGCAGCCCGCCCGCGTGCCGCAGCACCCCGCGGACGACGTCGCGGTACGGCGCGTAGCCGAGCTCGCGCAACCGGTCCGGCCGCCACGGCGGCAGTCCCCAGTCCTGGCCCTGCTGGTTGAACGAGTCGGGCGGCGCACCGACGGTGGTGCCCAGGGCCATGGCGTCCTGCAGGGCCCACGCGTCGGCGCCGCCGGCGTCCACCCCTACCGCGAGGTCGTGGATGACGCCGACCACCAGACCGGCACCGAGCCCGACCAGTTGCTCGTCGACCAGCAGCTGCAGCCAGGACCAGAAGGCGACGCGGTCGGCCAGCTCCGCCCGCGACGTCTCGACACCGGGGCCGTCGGGTCGCTGCAGGTCGGCCGGCCACTGCTGCCACGGCACGCCGTGCCGCTCGGCCAGCGCGCAGAACAGCGCGAAGTCGTCCAGACCCTGACCGTGCTCGGCCCGGAAGGCGGCCAGCTCCCCGGCCCGGTGCGCCGGCCACAGCAGCTGCAGCGCGGCCAGCTTGGCCTCCCAGGCGGGGTCGCGCTCCACCCGGTCGGGGTTCGTCGGCGGCCGCAGCGCGTCGACCTGCTCGCGGACCTCCGGTGCGGCCGCGGTGTACTCCGCGACGTGCTCGATCCGCAGGTAGAGCGGCGACCGGAAGCGCCGGCTCGACGGCGAGTACGGCGACGGGTTGAGCGGGGTCACCGGCGTCTCGGCGTGCAGCGGGTTGAGCAGCACGGCCCCGCCTCCATCCGCCGCGGTGCGGTCCAGCACCGTGCGCAGATCGCCGTAGTCCCCGACGCCCCAGGAGTCCCGGCTACGCAGGCTGTACAGCTGCACCATCCAGCCCCAGGCCCGGTCCAGGTCCGGCGGCAGCTCGATCCGGTCGGGTGCCACGACGAGCACGGCCTGGTCCGTCTCGCCGCCCGAGGCCGCGTGCAGCGTGTGCCAGCCGAGCGGGAGGGCGGGCAGCTGCACGGTCCAGGCGCTGCGGTCCCCGCGGCGCTCGCCGGCCCGTGCGTGATCGTCGACATGGACCGTGCCGCCGTCCTCCAGGACTACCTCGAGCGTCGGCTCCTCGACCGCGTGGACGACGACCTCGGCGGGGCCGCGGACGACGACCGACGGCGGGAGCAGGCGCCGCCAGGGCGCCTCCTCGACCTCGGCCAGGGCCGCCGTCACGGTCTCGGGAGTCGTCGCGTCGACGCCCACCGCCGCGAGGGCGGCGATCACCGCCGAGGGCGCCACCGGCACGCAGGTGCGCGACCAGTCCTCGTACGACGTCGCCACCCCGTGCGCGTCGGCGAGCCGCGCGAGCGCCTCGTCGATCTCCTCCGGCTGGTCGTCCTGGCTGTTCATGGGGGCGTCCCTGCCCCGCGGGGCCGACGTCACGCGTCGGTACGGAGCCGTGCGAAGGCCATCAGGTCGTGCCACGCGCCGGCCCGCCACTGGGCGCCGCGCATCACCCCTTCGCAGGTGAACCCGGCCCGCTCCAGGGCCTTCTGCTCCGCGGCGTTCGTGACGTCCGTCGAGGCCTGCAGCCGGTGTACGGGGAAGGTCGCGAACAGGTACTCCGCCAGCATCCGCTGGGCCCGGCTGCCGTGCCCGCGACGACGGGCCTCCGGCCGGAGGCCGATCCCGATGTTGAGCGCGATGGACCCGACGTTCGGACCGTTGAAGACCTGGATCCAGCTGACCGTCCCGAGCGGCACGTCCTGTCCGTCGGTGACGACGAGCTCGCCGGGCCCCGATGGCGGCGGCATCCGCGATCCGCGAGGCGTGTCCGGCGGCGGCTCGCCCCAGTCCTCGAACTCGCTCTGCGGGTCCGCCCGCCAGGCCGCCAGCAGCGCGGCTTCCTCCTCGCGGGCCGGCCGCAGCCGGGTCACCACATGGCCGGGTGGCGTGGACGCCACGGGCGCGCCTCCTCGAGCTGGGCGGACAGGGCGATGAGCGTGGCCTCGTCGGCCGGCCTGCCGACCAGCATCACGCCGATCGGCAGCCCGTCCGGCGACCAGTGCAGCGGCACGTTCACCGCGGGCTGGCCCGTCATGTTGAACACCGCGGTGAACGGCGTCCACTGCTTCATGCGTTCGAACTCGGCTGCCGCGTCGCCCACCTCACGGAACCACCCCACAGGGGCGGGCGGCTGCGCCAGGGTGGGCGTCAGCAGGACGTCGTACCCGGCCGTCGCGGTGATGCCCCTGCGGGACGCCGCCTGCAGCGCGCCCATGGCCGCGGTGAACTGGGTAGCCGTGATCGCCCGGCCTCGTTCGCGCAGCCAGCGGGTCAGCGGGAGCAGCAGCTGCTCACGCTCCGGCGCGACGGGTACCCCGGCCGCGCTGACCGCCCACAGGATCTCGAAGGACGGCGTCAGCGATCCGTCGTACGGCGGGGCGATGTCGACGACCTCGTGGCCGAGCTGCTCGAGCAGCACGCTGGCCGCGTCGTAGGCCTCGACGACGTGCGGGTGCACGTCGGCGCTGGCCACCACGGGCTCCCGGGTGCGGCCGATGCGCAACCGGCCGGGCGCGGCGTCGGCGGCGGACAGGAAGGACCGGGCCGGCGGCGGCGCCCAGTGCGGGTCGCCGGGCATCGGCCCCGCCATGGCGTCGAGCATCGCGGCCGCGTCGCGGACGGTCCGGGCCAGCGGGCCGTCCCAGGACAGCCCGGTGATGTCGCCCTGCAGCGGGCCGCGGCTGATCCGGCCGCGCGAGACCTTGATGCCGAACAAGCCGCAGACGCTGGCCGGGATGCGGACCGAGCCGCCGCCGTCGCTGCCCTGCGCGAACGGGACGAGCCCGGCCGCGACGGCCGCCCCGGCTCCGCCGCTCGACCCGCCGGCCGACCGGGACAGGTCCCAGGGGGTCCGGGCGGGCGCGGCCACCTCCGACTCGGTGTAGCAGGGCAGCCCGAACTCGGGGGTGTTGGTCTTGCCCAGGCTGATCGTGCCCGCTGCGCTGAGCTTGTCCACCACGTGGTCCGAGAACGGTGCGACGAAGTCGTCGAACACCTTGGAGCCCAGCTTGACAGGAATTCCCTCGACGAAGTTGAGGTCCTTGATCGCCGTCGGCACGCCGTGCAGCGGCGGCAGGTCCCCGCCCGCCGCGACGGCCCGGTCCGCCTCGACGGCCCGTGCCCGCGCGGCGTCCAGTGTCAGCGTGACGAAGGCGCCGACGGAGGCGTCGTATCGCGCGATCCGATCGGCGTAGTGCTCCACCAGGTCGGCCGAGGAGGTCTCCCGGGTCCGGATGGCGGCTGCCTGCTCCAGCGCGGACAGGTCGTGCAGCTGCGGCATGCTCGGACGCTAGCGGGTCAGGCCGGTTCCTCGAGCGCCTCCTCGCTCGGGTCGTAGGGCAGGTCCCCGAGCCAGGGCCGCCAGCGTGGGTCGACCCGGCGTGCCCCGATGACCCGCCAGGCCGCGCCGGTCGGGGCGACCGGCTTGCGGCCGAGCCGCCAGCCGAGCTCCGCGATGCCGCGGTCGGCCTTCACGTGGTTGCACCGGCTGCACGCGGACACGACGTTGTCCCAGGTGTGGGAGCCGCCCCGGCTCCGCGGGACGACGTGGTCGAGGCTGGTCGCGGTGGCGTTGCAGTAGACGCAGCGCCCGCCGTCGCGGGCGAACACGGCCTTGCGCGTGAGCGGCACCGTGGCCCGGAACGGCACCTTCACGAACCGGGTCAGTCGCACCACCGAGGGGATCGCGAGATCGGTACGGGCGCTGTGGACGACCCCGTCACCCTCCGCCACCGGTAAGGCCTTGGCCGTGAGCACGAGGACGACCGCACGTCTGCTGGGCACGACGCACAGCGGCTCGTACGAGGCGTTGAGCACCAGTGCCGCGCTGTCGAGAGTCGCCATGCGGACCTCCTCTGGACGCCAGTCTGGCCGACGCCGTCTGGTTGCGCCACGCCCGGGGGTTCCAGGGCCGTTCTTAGACTGGCTCCATGACCACGCTGTACGACGACGTCGGGGGTGAGCCGGTCTTCCGGCGACTCGTCGATCTGTTCTACGACGGCGTCGCCAACGACCCGGTGCTCCTGCCGCTGTACGGCGACGAGGACCTCGGCCCCGGTGGCGGCCCGCGGAACCGGCTGGCCCTGTTCCTCATGCAGTACTGGGGCGGGCCGACGACGTACTCCGACGACCGCGGGCACCCGCGCCTGCGGATGCGGCACGCCGGATGGCAGATCGGGCCGCGAGAGCGCGAGGCCTGGCTCTCGCACATGCTCGCCGCGGTGGCCCAGCTCGACGTGCCGGAGGAGGCACGCGATCAGCTCACCGACTACCTGATGGGCGCCGCGCACTCGCTGATGAACGCACCCGGCCACTCGTAGCCGGCTGCGTCCCGCCCTCTCGGGTCAGGCGATGCCGGCGAGGGCCTGCGGGGTGCGCTGGGCGGGGAGGACCGGGGTGCGCTGGGCGCGGAGGACCGGGGCGCCCCGGGCCGGGAGGGCGGTCATCCGGGCCCGGTACGTCGACGCCCTGGCGAGCTCGCCCGCGAACGCTGTCACCCGCCTCGTGCTCGTCGCGTCCGGCTGCTCGCCGTACTGGGCTGCGATCCCCTGCCGCAGCAGGGTGAGCGCCTCGGACCGCAGCTGCGAGATCCGCGACTCGGTGATGCCGAGGCGGTCGGCCAGCTCGACGCTGCTCTGGCCGTCGAGGAAGTAGCCGACGACGACCGCACGCAGTCGCGGCGGCAGGCAGGACAGGGCGTCCCGGACGTAGCCGTGCTGCTCCCGCCGTTCCAGCAGGGCCAGCGGTTCCGGTGCGCCCCGGTCGACGATCCCGGTCCCGAGCGTGAACTGCTCGCCGTCGACCTCCTCGAGCGGCGCGTCCAGCGAGAGCACCAGGCTGCGGTGCAGCCGCCCCTCGAGGCCGACCAGCTCGGCGAGACTCAGGCCGGCCCGCTCGGCGGTCTCCGCGGAGGTGGGCACGCGACCCAGCTCGACCTCCAGGTCGGCGCGGACGGTGTCGACGGCACGGGCCCTGGACCGCAGCGTGCGCGGCGCGAAGTCGCGGGCCCGGACGGCGTCGACCACGGCACCCCGGACGCGCCTGCTGGCCCACACCTCGAACGGCACCCCCCGGTCCGGGTCGAAGCGATGGGCGGCCTCGACCAGGCCGAGCGTGCCGGCCTGGACCAGCTCCTCGCGATCGGTGTGCCGGGGGTAGTGGGCGGTGACCGAGGCGACGACGGCGCGGACCAGCGGAAGGTGCCGTTCCAGCAGGGCGCTCATCTCGGCGCTGAGCGCCGGCCGTTCCGCGGGGGTCGTCACATGGTCGAGGGTCTCCGAAAGGCGTACGGCCGCACATGGCTCTTCAAGGTCATTTCGGACAGATCGTGACCATGCGGACCACACGCGGATGGGCTAGTCACACCCGGATGAGCCGGCGGAGCAGGCCGCCCACGAGGAGCCAGCCGAGGAGCGCACCCACGGAGTCCGCGAGCACGTCGAGGACGTCGCCGCTGCGGTGCGGCAGAGCCAGCCACTGGACGACCTCGGAGAGCGCCCCGTAGGCGAGCGCGGCGACGAGCACCGCCCGGAGGGGGCCGAAGCGCCAGCGGCCGGCACCGGCGAGCGCCGCGAACAGGGCGGCGTGCACGACCTTGTCGGACTGCGGGAACAGCGGTCCCGCGCCCGGGTTCGGCGAGAACAGGACGTACAGGCTGACCAGGACGACCACGACGAAGCACCCGCCGGCCAGGTGGCGGGCGGGTGCTGCGTCAGGCGTCGGACTCAGGCGACGAACTCAGTCGCGGGTGAGCTTGCGGTAGGTGACCCGGTGCGGCCGCGCCGCGTCCTGGCCCATGCGCTCGATCTTGTTCTTCTCGTAGGACTCGAAGTTGCCCTCGAACCAGTACCACCGGCTCGGGTTCTCGTCGGTGCCCTCCCACGCCAGGATGTGGGTGGCGACCCGGTCGAGGAACCACCGGTCGTGGCTGATGACCACCGCGCAGCCGGGGAACTCGAGCAGCGCGTTCTCCAGCGAGCCGAGCGTCTCGACGTCGAGGTCGTTGGTCGGTTCGTCGAGCAGCAGGACGTTGCCGCCCTCCTTGAGCGTCATCGCCAGGTTGAGGCGGTTGCGCTCACCACCGGAGAGCACTCCCGTGGGCTTCTGCTGGTCGGGGCCCTTGAAGCCGAACGCACCGATGTACGCGCGGCTCGGCATCTCCTGCTGGCCGACCTGGATGTAGTCCAGACCGTCCGACACGGTCTCCCAGACCGACTTGGCCGCGTCGAGGCCGGAGCGGTTCTGGTCGACGTACGACAGCTTGACGGTCTCGCCCACGCGCACCGACCCGTCGTCCACCTGCTCGATGCCGACGATGGTCTTGAACAGCGTCGTCTTGCCGACACCGTTCGGACCGATGATCCCGACGATGCCACCGCGCGGCAGGTCGAAGCTCAGGTCGTCGATGAGCACCCGGTCGCCGAAGCCCTTGGTCATGTCCTTGGCCTCGATGACGACGCTGCCCAGGCGCGGGCCGGCCGGGATCTGGATCTCCTCGAAGTCGAGCTTGCGCGTCTTCTCCGCCTCGGCGGCCATCTCCTCGTACCGCGCGAGACGGCTCTTGCTCTTGGTCTGGCGGCCCTTCGCGTTCTGGCGCACCCACTCGAGCTCGTCCTTGAGCCGCTTGCTGAGCTTGGCGTCCTTCTTGCCCTGGACCGCCAGGCGCTCCTGCTTCTTCTCCAGGTACGTCGAGTAGTTGCCCTCGTACGGGTACGCACGGCCGCGATCGAGCTCGAGGATCCACTGGGCGACGTTGTCGAGGAAGTACCGGTCGTGGGTCACGGCGAGCACCGCACCGGGGTAGCGGGCGAGGTGGTTCTCCAGCCACTCCACGCTCTCGGCGTCGAGGTGGTTGGTCGGCTCGTCGAGCAGCAGCAGGTCGGGCGCCTCGAGCAGCAGCTTGCACAGCGCCACCCGGCGGCGCTCGCCACCGGAAAGGACGCTCACGTCGGCGTCCGGCGGCGGGCAGCGCAGCGCGTCCATGGCCTGCTCGATCTGACTGTCGAGCTCCCAGGCGTTCGCGGCCTCGATGGCGTCGAGCAGCGGCGCCTGCTCGGCCATGATCGCCTCGAAGTCGGCGTCCGGGGCGCCCATCTTCTCGTTGAGCTCCTCGTAGCGGAGCATCACGTCGCGGATCGCCTTGACGCCGTCCTCGACGTTCTCGCGGACGGTCTTCGTCTCGTCCAGCGGCGGCTCCTGCATGAGCATGCCGACGGTGAAGCCCGGCGACAGCTTCGCGTCGCCGTTCGAGGGCTGGTCGAGCCCGGCCATCATCTTGAGCACGGTCGACTTGCCGGCGCCGTTCGGGCCGACAACGCCGATCTTCGCGCCGGGGAGGAAGGACAGCGTGACGTCGTCGAGGATGACCTTGTCGCCGACCGCCTTGCGGACCTTCTGCATCGAATAGATGAACTGCGCCATAGGAAGACAGGTTAGTCGTCGCCCCCGGCCGGGCGGCCGTGCAGGGCGAGCGGGAGCGCGAGGGCGGCCGGCTGAGGCGACGCCGGGCGCCCGCGCCAGGACGGAACATCCGGCGCCTTCCCCCGCCGAGTGTCGAGTTGCGACCCAGTTCCGGCTCGACAACGGTTCCCGACTCGACGCTCGGCACGCGGCGGGCGCGAGCGGGGCCGCGGCAGCGGCCGGGCAAGGACCGAGGCAAGGACCGAGGCAAGGACGGTCAGGCGGCGACCTGGCGCGGCACGGGCGGAAGGACCTCACCGGTCGTCGGGTCGGCGGTCACGCCCTCGCTCCACTGGTCCTCGCCGGGACCGTCCGGCCCGTCCGGGCGGTTGCCCGCGGAGCCCACCCGCTCGGGGCGCTGCTGGGTCGCCGGACCGCGCGAGAGGTCGAGGCCGACGGCGCTCGCGTCGATCTCCAGACCCGTGCGCACCTCCCCCTGGTCGGTCGTCCAGGAGGTCGCGAGCAACCGGCCGGTCACCACGACCTTGTCCCCCTTGCCGAGGGAGGCGGTCGCGTGCTCGGCCAGCGCCCGCCAGCAGGTGACGCCGAACCAGATCGTCTCGCCGTCCGACCACTGCCCGGTGGCCTTGTCCAGGCGCCGGGGCGTCGATGCGAGCCGGAAATCGGCCACGACCGTGCCGCCTGCCAAGGTGCGCTGGCGCGGCGGCCGGCCGACGTGGCCGACGACGGTGATGAGGGGTTCGAGCACAGGTCCTCCCGGGGTCCGGCCGGTGGCTCTGTCCGCCGGCGTCGAGGACACCGTGCGGCCACGGACCGACCGTTCCCCGCCTGGCACTGGCCGCTGTGGACGGTCGGGCCGACTGTGGATCCCGTCCCGGCAGGAACCGCCCATACCTGAGCTTTTACTGCTGAGACGTAGCCGACAGGACGGATGTGGCAATTCGCCACCAAAGGGCGTCGCCGGCTCCTAGGTTCGATGTCACGTCCCGAACGCGGGATCTCCACACGGAACGCCGAGCCCTGCCGCCGTGTGCCGAGCCCCCACCTTCCGGCAGGGACGGACCACTGCAAGCACGCCGGAACCGCCGTACGCGGTCCTCGGGGTGGAGCCGGCAGCAGCCGGCCGGGCGACGGAGCCCGAACCCGACAGCAGACGGTCCGCAGGTGTCCGGAAGGACCGCTCTCGTGAAGACCCTGTTCCGGCGTGCACTCGCGCCTGCCCTCGCCCTGGTCGTGGTCGCGGCCGGTCCGGCTCTGGCCGACATAGCCGGCACCGACGTCGCCAGCTACCAGCACCCGAACGGCACGCCCATCAGCTGGTCGGCCGTGAAGTCCAGCGGCCAGTCGTTCACGTTCATCAAGGCGACCGAGAGCGTGAACTACACCAACCCGCACTTCGCGAGTGACTACGCCGCCGCGGCCGGCGCGGGGCTGTACCGCGGGGCGTACCACTTCGCCCGGCCGTCCCTGGGCGCCGGTTCCGCCGTCGAGCAGGCCCGCTTCTTCGCCTCGGTCATCGGCCCACAGACCAGGGCGGGGATGCTGCCACCGGTGCTCGACCTGGAGCAGTCCGGCGGCCTGAACCGCGACCAGCTGATCGGCTGGACCTCGACGTTCCTGACGACCCTGCAGTCCCTCACGGGCCGTACGCCGATCCTCTACAGCTTCCCGTCGTTCCTGCAGAACTCGCTCGGCTCCACGACCGCCTTGCGCGGCTACCCCTTGTGGATCGCGCACTACACGGGCGCTCCCGCACCGTCGACGCCCGGCTTCACGACGTACGCGTTCTGGCAGTACTCGTCCTCCGGCACCGTGCCCGGCATCTCCGGCCGGGTCGACATGAACCGCTTCAACGGCACCTCTGCGCAGCTCGCGCAACTGGCCCGGGCGAGCGCGCCGGCCGCGCCCACCGCGCCCACCGCGCCCACCGAGGACCCGACGGGTGTCACTCCGCCCGCTCTCGTCGCGATCTCGCCGCCGTCGCGCTACACGGCGGTCACCCCGAGCCGGTTCGTCGACACACGGACGGGCCTCGGCGCGCGGCGCGGCCAGGTCTCCGGGCCCCTCACCGTCGCCGTTCCGGCCTCGGTGCCCACCGACGCAAGCGGCGTCGTGCTCAACGTCTCCGCCGTCAACCCCGCCCGCGCGGGCTATCTCCGGGCCGCGCCGGCCGGCTCCACTCCTCTCGCCACGGCGCTCAACTTCGTCGCCCGCCAGTCGTACACGGGCCTCGTGGTCGCGCGCACCGACGCCGCCCGCCAGGCGACGCTCACGGTCGCCGGCGGCCCCACGGACCTCGTCGTGGACGTCGTCGGCTACTACGACACCGCCGCGGGATCCGGTGGCCACTGGGTCGCCAGCCCGCCCACCCGTTTCGTCGACAGCCGCATCGGCCAGGGCACCGCGGGCGGCACCAAGAATGGCGATGTCACCGTCACCCTGCCGGCCGGCGTCCCGCAGAACGCCCGCGGCGCTGTCCTGAACGTGTCGGTGGTGGATGCCGTACACGACACGTACGTGCGGATCGCCCCCACCGGCACCGCGCCTACCACGACGGCCCTGAACGTGCACGGCGGCCAGTCGCAGACCGGCCTCGTGATGACCGCAGCCGCCGGCCGGCAGGTCACGTTCTCGGTCCTCGGCGGGCCGGCCCACCTCGTGATCGACCTCATCGGTTACTACGACGGCGCGTCCAGCGCTGGCAGCAGCTACGTCGGCACCACGCCGCAGCGCTTCCTCGACACCCGCAGCCGGCTCGGCTCCGGGCAGGCCCGCGTCCTCACCATCACGCTTCCGGCCGTCGTACCGGCGGCGGCCACCGGGGTCGTACTCAACGTCTCGACCGTCGACCCCACCGGTACCGGCTACCTCAGGGTGGCGGCGGCCGGCCGGGAGGCGACCACCACCGCGATCAACTTCACCCGCGGACAGTCGCAGACAGGCCTGGTCGTGACGGGCATCGCCGGGGGCCGCCAGGTCACTATCAGTATGTTTGGCGGTATGAGTCACGTTGTCGCCGACCTCGTCGGCTACCAGGCCCCGAACGCATGAGGCGCCACCTGCCGCTGGCGGCCCTGACCGGCCTGCTGCTGCTGACCGCCTGCTCGGGCGGTGGCGGCGGTACGTCGAAGACAGCCGCGCTGCCCGGCGACACCCCGAGCCCCTCCGGGGTCGGCGCCTCGGCCACCCCCGACGCCAGCACGTCGCCGTCGGCAGCCGCCTCGGCGTCCGCCTCGGCCTCCGCGGTCGGGGCCGGCTGTGCCAGCGGCGGTGTCCCGGCCGGTGCCGTCAGCCGCCCGACGATCGACGTCGACGGCGACGGCAGGCCCGACACCCTCTGGCTGTCCTCCAAGCAGGGCGTACGCCGGACCGGCATCACCACGGCCGCCGGCACCACGTTCGGCACCACGGTCCGCAGTGCCAGCCCGGTAGCGGCCTCCGTGCTCGCTGCCCGCCCGGCCCCTGGCGGGCCGGTCGACCTGCTCGTGGACGACGGCCGCAGTGTCCAGGTGCTCGTCGTCGCCGGGTGCAGCGTCCAACAGCTGCTCAACCCGCAGGGCACGCCGTACGTGTTCGACCTGGGCAACCGGTACGGCACCGGTACCGGTGTCGGCTGCCTCGGCCCCGCAGGCGCCGGTCTGACGGGCCTGCAGGCGAACGGCACGGACGGCACGTCGTACTCGATCAAGCGCACGTCCGTCGTCCAGCAGGGCAACCGGGCGCACAACGGCGCCATGGACACGCTTCGGGCCACGCAGTCACGCGACGCGAAGCTCATCGCCTCCGCGCAGACCGTCACGTGCGGCGACCAGACGATCGAGCGCGACGGGGTACACGAACCGCAGTCCTGAGCCGGCACCTGTGCCACCCTTGCTGGTGGACGCGGTCACCCGCAGCAAGCGCCCGTAGCTCAGGGGATAGAGCAGGTGCCTTCTAAGCACTTGGTCGCAGGTTCGATTCCTGCCGGGCGCGCCCCGTTCGGATGGTGGCGGGTGGAACTGCGTCAGCTCCAACACTCCGTCGCCGTGGCGGAGGAACGGCACTTCACCGGGCCGCAGGGCGGTGTCACATCGCCCAGTCCGGTCTCTCGACGTCCATCAGGGCACGTGAACGCGAGCTGGGCTCCCCGCTGTTCGCCCGTACGACGCGACGCGGCGCGTCGACCTGACCGAGGGGGGCAGGCGGCTGCTTCCCGAGGCCCTGCGCACCCTCGCTGCCGCCCGCGCGGCGCGAGACCGTGCAGGACGTCCAGTCCGTGCTGCGAGGAACGCTACGTATCGGCGGCGGGCCGGTCCC
>JAOPWV010000195.1 GCA_025965475.1 Frankiales bacterium
CCGGTCAGGGCCAGCGCCGGCTGCACGGAGCGTCGGAGCACGGCGGTACCGGCGACGGTCCCGGCGGCGAGCAGGGTCGAGCCGCCAAGCCCCCAGGCCAGCGCCGGTCCGGGCGGCCCGGTCAGCCCGATCAGCGCGGCGGCGTCCATCGGCTCAGCGGCCCCGGCGCGCGCTGCGCCGCCCCCACCCGAACGCCAGCACCGCCACGACGGCGAGGAGCCCCAGGACCGTGCGCGGCTCGGCGAGCTTGCCCTTGGCGAGGGCTCCCGCGAAGCCCAGCGCGTCCAGGCTCTCCTCCCGGACCGGTGCCGGTTGCGGCGCCGGATCGGCTGCCGCGCGCGCCGGTTCCTCGGCTGCCGGCGTGTCGCTCCCGTTGAGCATGGCCTGCAGGTTGGCGCTGAACGTGACCATCATCTGGTCGGTGACGCTGCCGATGACGCTCTGCCCCATGGCGGCGGCCTTGCCGGACAGGTTGACGTCGGCATGGACGGTGCCCCGCGTCGTAGCGCCCTCCTCGACCAGCGACAGTTCCGCGGTCGCCGCGGCCGTCCCCTGCCCACGCAGCTCCTTGGCGGTGCCGCGCAGCAGGGCCCGGTGCGCCACCGGGTCCCGCTCGACGACGTCCAGCTGGCCCTTGTACTGCATGCTGACCGGCCCGAGCTTGACCTTCATCCCGACCTGGTAGGCGTCCTCGGAGATCTTGTCGAGTACCTGGGCGCCGGGCAGGCAGGCCGTCACCTTCTCGAAGTCCATGAGGGTCTCCCACACCCGGTCGACGGGTGCGTCCACCGAGAACTGGCTGTCGAGCCGCATCAGGACTTCCTCTCGTCGTGCCACGAGTCGTCGGCACCGACTGCCGCGACCACCTCTTCCAGCGCTGCGAGGCTGTGGCCACTGACGAAGGCGTCGCAGTAGGGCAGGGCGGCGGCCATCCCGCCGACGAGCGGGGCGTAGCCGCGGGCCGCCTTGCGCGGGTTGACCCACACGATCCGGTGGGCGAGCAGGCGCAGGCGCGCCATCTGGGCCGAGACGAGTTCCGGGTCGTCCTGCGCCCAGCCGTCCGAGAGGATGACCACGACGGCGCCGCGCGCCAGCCCGCGCCGTCCGTAGGAGTCGAGGAAGCGGTGCAGGCTGTCGGCCAGCCGCGTGCCGCCCGCCCAGTCAGGCGCGGTCGCCCCGGCCCGGGTGAGGGCCTGGTCCGGGTCGCGCAGGGACAGCTGCCGGGTCAGGCGGGTCAGCCGGGTGGAGAACACGAAGGCCTCCGCCCCCGCGCCGGTGACGGCGCCCTGGAGCAGCGACAGGAACACCCGGGTGTACGGCTCCATCGAGCCGGAGACGTCGCACAGGAGGACGAGCTGTCGAGGCCGCCGACGGCGCCGGCGGTACACGAGGTGCGCCGGATCCCCGGCTGTCCGCTGGGCCGCCCGTACGGTCCGCCGCATGTCGAGCCGCTCCCCGGCGTGGTGCAGCGGCTGGCTGCGACGGGTGCGCCGCAGCGGCGTGGACAGCACCAGCCGCCGCACCAGCCGCCGCATCCCGGCGACGTCCTCCGGATCGAGGTCGGCGAACGAGGTCTCGCGGAGGCGTTCGTCGGTGGAGGCGGCGGCGAGCACGGCCTCCCGCTCCGGTCCGTCCTCGTCGGCATGCTCCGCGCCCGGCGACGCCACCCTCGGCGTCGGCTCCGGCAGGTCGCCCGGCCCGCCGACGGGCCGGTTGTCGCGAGCGGCCGGCCGTTCCCGGGGCTCGGAGCCGATCGCGGGCGGCGCGGTCGGGTCGCCCCGGCTGTCCGAGGGATCGAGCCGCCCGTCGAACACGGCCGCGAACAGCGCGTCGAACACCGCCAGTTGACTGCGGTCCGAGACCAGGGTGACCCGGGCGGTCCAGTACAGCTGCTGCCGGCCGTACGGCGGCGCGAGCGGCAGCGCCTCGGCGAACCGGGCGGCCCGTTCGGGGGTGACGGGCACGCCGCCCTGGTGCAGCAGGGTGGTGAGCCCGACGGCGAGCTCCAAGGGCACGATGCTGGCCGGGTCCTCACGCATGGCTGGCGCCGGCCAGCCAGGACAGGCCACGCGTGCGTACGAGGTCGAGGTCGTCGCGGCCCTTGACGATCGACCCGAGGGTCGCGGCGGCCGCGTCGGCGTCCAGCCGCTGGACCCCCAGCAGGGTCAGCGCGGAGACCCAGTCGATCGTCTCGGCGATCCCGGGCGGCTTCTCCATGTCCAGCGACCGGAGCCTGGCCACCGCGTCGGCGGCACCGACCGCGAGCGGCTCGGCGCTGCGCGGCACCCGGCGGCGCACGATCTCGGCCGCCTGACGGGGGCTCGGGTAGTCGATCCAGTGGTAGAGGCAGCGGCGCTTGAGGGCGTCGTGCAGGTCGCGGGTGCGGTTCGAGGTGAGCACGACGACCGGCGGGTGGGTCGCGCGGATGGTGCCCAGTTCGGGGATCGTCACCGTGGACTCGGCGAGCAGCTCGTACGTGTAGGCCTCGAACTCCGCGTCCGCACGGTCGATCTCGTCGAGGAGCAGGACGGCGGGCCGTGGACCCGGGTGCTCGATCGCCTGCAGCAGCGGACGCCGGAGCAGATAGTCCGGGCCGAACAGCTCGGCCTGCTCGAGGCTGGTGTCGTGCGCCTCGGCGAGCCGGATCCCGAGCAGCTGCCGCGGGTAGTTCCACTCGTAGAGCGCCTCCCCCGCGTCGATGCCCTCGTAGCACTGGAGCCGGAACAGCGGGGTGTCGAGGACGCGCGCCAGCGCCTTCGCGGCCTCGGTCTTGCCGACGCCCGGCTCGCCCTCGAGCAGCAGGGGCTGCCGGAGCCGGGCCGCGAGGAACAGCGCCGTCGCGAGGCCGAGGTCGGTGAGGTAGTCCTGCTCGTCGAGGGCCCTGGTCAGGGCGGCGGCATCCGGCAGCCGGACGTCCAGGTCCGCGTCGTCGGTCACGCCGGCCGCTCCGGCTTCCCGGTGGCCGCCAGCACCCGCTGGTAGTCCTCCTCCGTGTCGACGTCCCACGGGATCGGCCCGGGTACCCGCACCTCGACGACGTCCGCGACGTGCCGGTCGAGCAGCTTCCACACCGCCTTGTCGCCGTGCATGTCAGCGAGCTCGCCGAACATCGCGCGGCCGAACGCGAACGGGTGGCCGATGCCGTCGTCGTAGCGGCACACGGAGAGAGCCGCGTCGCCCCGGCCGGCCAGCAGCCGCCGTACGGTCTCCGCCGCCACCCCGGGCTGGTCGCCGAGCATCAGCACGAGGACCGCGATGTCCGGGGCAAGCCGCGGCAGCGCTGCGGCGATCGAGGACGAGCAACCGGTGCCGTACGCCGGGTTGTCGGCGAGGTCGCACCCGGTCAGGTCCACCCGGGCACGGACCTCGTCACCCGCCCCGCCCAGGGCCACCACGATCTGGGCGACGCCCGCCTCTCGCGCGGTGTCCAGCGCCGCGTCGAGCAGGACGCCGGACCGGTACGGCAGCAGTTGCTTGGGGCGCCCCAGCCGCTGCGAGCTGCCCGCAGCCAGCACGAGCACGGCGGCCCGCTGCTCAGAGTCCGACGGCATACCGCTCCGGAGCCGCCGCGAAGGCGTCCCTGCAGCCGGTGCCGCAGAACCAGAGTCGCCGGCCCTCGAGATCCAGATGCGGCGCGGCATCCACCATGGGCACCGTCATCCCGCACACCGGGTCGAGGGCCGTCCGGGTGACCACGAGTTCCGGCTGCCGGCGGGATCGCTCGGCCACGAGTTCGGCCAGGATGGACAGCGCGATCTCGGGGGCAGTGCGGGCCCCGACATCGAGCCCGGCCGGGCTGTGCACCCGACGTCGTAGCTCCTCGTCCACGTCGAGCGAGGCGAGCACCGCCGCGCCCCGGGTGCGGCTCGCAACCAGCGCGACGTACGGCACCCCGGCCAGCAGCGCCGCCGTCAGGGCCGGCTCCTCGCCCCGGCCGTGGGAGGCGACGATCAGCGCCGCGTCGTCTTGCCGCGGGGCGGCGTCCTCACCGTCCGCCGGTTCGGCGGCGAACCCGAGGGGTTCGGCGAGTGCGAGAAGCGCCCGGCCCACCGGCGAGTCCCCCACGACGACGATGTGCGGCGCCGGCAGGCGGGGCTCGAGGAAGATCTCCAGGGTCCCGCCGCTCAGGCACGGGTTCGCGACGGTGACCGCACCCTCGTCGGAGGGGCCCGGCACCGTCCCGGGCACGATCCGCAGGAGGATGGGCTCCTTGGTCGAGATGGCCCGCAGGCCGTACTCGCGGACCGAGGTCTCGGCGCAGCTACCGCCCACGAAGCCCTCGATCCGACCGTCCTCGTGGATCAGCGCGACGTCACCTGCGTGCGCGCTCGTCGGATGCTGGGCGCGCACCACGGTCGCCTGCACGAACGGCACCCGTCCACGGGTGAGCTCCGTCGCTCTGCTTGCCACCGCGTCCCGCACGACCGTCTCCTCCTCGCTCCTGGTTGGGGTGTCGCCGTACCGTCAGATCGGCGGCGTCGCCCGTCCCTGCATCGCGGCCCAGACGCGGGCCGGTGTGCACGGCATGTCCATGTGGGTCACCCCGAACGGCTGCAGCGCGTCCACCACCGCGTTGACGACCGCCGGCGGCGAGCCGACGGTGGCCGACTCCCCGATCCCCTTGGCGCCGATGGGGTGGTGCGGTGACGGGGTGACCGTGAAGCCGGTCTCCCAGTCGGGCACCTCCATGGCGGTGGGGATCAGGTAGTCCATGAACGACCCGCCCAGGCAGTTGCCCTGGTCGTCGAAGGAGATGATCTCCATCAGCGCCATGCCCACCCCGTCGGTCAGCCCGCCGTGCACCTGGCCCTCGATGATCATCGGATTGATGCGGGTGCCGCAGTCGTCGACGGCGATGAACCGGCGCACCTTCACATGCCCGGTGCCCGGGTCGATGTCGACGACGCAGATGTAGGCGCCGTACGGGAAGGTCAGGTTCGGCGGGTCGTAGGTGACCTCGGCGTCGAGGTTGCCGTCCACCCCCTCCGGCAGCGTCAGCGTGCCGTGCGTGGCGAAGGCGATCTCGGCCATCGTCTTGCCCTGCTCCGGGTCGCCCTTGACGAACCAGCGGCCCTTCTCCCACTCGAGATCCTCGGGGCGCGTCTCGAGCATCGCGGCGGCGATGAGCCGGGCCTTGTCGCGCACCTTGCGGCTGGCCAGCGCCACGGCCCCGCCACTGACCGGCGTGGACCGGCTGCCGTACGTCCCGAGCCCGAACGGCGTGTTGTCGGTGTCGCCGTGGATGACCTCGATGTCCTCCGGCGGGATGCCGATCTCCTCGGCCACGATCTGCGCGAACGTCGTCTCGTGGCCCTGGCCCTGGCTCTGGACGGACAGCCGGACGACCGCCTTGCCGGTGGGGTGCACACGCACCTCGGCACCGTCGTTCATGCCGAGCCCGACGATGTCCATGTGCTTGCGCGGTCCGGCGCCCACGGTCTCGGTGAAGAACGCGACGCCGATCCCCATCAGCTCGCCGCGCGCCCGCTTCTCGGCCTGCTCGCGACGCAGCTCGTCGTACCCGGCGATCTCCATCGCCAGGCGCATGGTCGGCTCGTAGTCGCCGGAGTCGTACTCCCAGCCCGTCTTGTTGGCGTACGGGAACTGCTCGGGCCTGATCAGGTTCTTGATCCGCAACTGGATCGGGTCCATCTCGAGCTTGTCGGCGAGAATGTCGACCATCCGCTCGACGAGGTAGACCGCCTCGGTGACGCGGAACGAGCAGGCGTACGCGACGCCGCCGGGTGCCTTGTTCGTGTAGACCCCGGTCACCTTGCAGTGCGCGGCCTGGAGGTCGTAGCTGCCGGTGAACATGTGGAAGAACCCGGCCGGGTACTTCGTCGGCTGCGCGGTCGCGTTGAACGCGCCATGGTCGGCCAGGACGGTCGTGCGTACGGCGAGGATCCGGCCGTCCTTCGTGGCAGCCACCTCGCCCCGCATGATGTAGTCGCGGGCGAACGAGGTGGACATGAGGTTCTCGGAACGGTCCTCGACCCACTTCACCGGCCGGCCGGTCACGATCGACCCGACCACCGCGAGGATGTAGCCGGGGTAGATCCCGACCTTGTTGCCGAAGCCGCCGCCGATGTCGGGCGAGATCACGCGGATCTTGTGCTCCGGGATTCCGGCGACGATGGCGAACAGCGTGCGGTGGGCGTGCGGTGCCTGCGTCGTCTCGTAGAGCGTCAGCTTGCCGTCGACCGCGTCGTAGTCGGCGACCGCACCGCAGGTCTCCATCGGTGCCGGGTGCACGCGGGGGTAGACGACCTCCTCGGAGACCACGACCTCCGCGTTCGCGAAGACGGCCTCGGTAGCGGCGGCGTCGCCGGCCTCCCAGTCGAAGATGTGGTTGTCGGTTCGCCCTTCGATCTCGTCCCGCACCACGGCTGCGTCCGGGTCGAGGGCTTTGCGCGCGTCGATGACGACCGGCAGGAGGTCGTAGTCGACGTCGATGAGTTCGAGGGCGTCGCGGGCGGCGTACCTGTCCTCCGCGACGACGAAGGCCACCTCCTGGCCCTGGAAGCGGACCTTGTCCGTGGCCAGCACGGCCTGGACGTCGGCGGACAGGGTGGGGGCCCACGCGAGCCCGAGGCCCTCGAGGTCCTTGCCGGTGATGACCGCCAGCACCTTGGGATGGGCGAGCGCCTCGGTCGTGTCGATCGAGCGGATCCGGGCGTGCGCCACCGGTGACCGCAGGATGGCACCGTGCAGCATTCCGGGCAGCACGATGTCGTCGAGGTAGTGGCCCTTGCCCCGGACGAAACGCGGATCCTCCTTGCGCTGCAGGCGTCCGAAGCCGATCGGCCGTGCGGCGTCGCCAGCGGCCGGGTTGCTTTCGCGTTCCTCGACCAGGGTCATACCGACACCTCCTCGGTGGCCGGGTGCTCGGCCGCCCAACGGATGGAGCGGACGATGGTCGCGTAGCCGGTACACCTGCAGATCTGGCCGGAGATGGCCTCGCGGATCTCGGTCTCGTCGGGGTCGGGGTTCTTGTCCAGCAGGGCCCGCGCGGTGAGCATCATCCCGGGAGTGCAGAACCCGCACTGCAGTCCGTGCTCCTCCATGAAGCCCTGCTGCACCGGGTCGAGGGTCGCGCCGTTGGCCAGCCCCTCGACGGTGCGGATGTCGTGGCCAGCAGCCATCGCCGCGAGCACCGTGCACGCCTTGACCGGCTGCCCGTCCATCAGCACCACGCACGTGCCGCAGTTGCTGGTGTCACAGCCCCAGTGCGTGCCGGTGAGACCGAGGCCCTCCCTGATGTGGTGGACCAGCAGGACGCGCGGCTCGGCCTCGCGGGTCATCTCCTTGCCGTTCACGGTCATCGTGATCTGCACGGCTCAACCTCTCTGGGCAGCGAGGGCGCACGCGCGCCGGAGGACGCGGCGAGTGAGCTCGTCCGCGAGGTGTCGCTTGTAGTCGACCGGTCCGCGTTGGTCCTCGACCGGGTTGCAGTCCTCAGCAGCGAGCCGGCCGGCCGCGGTGAACAGTTCCTCGGAGGGAACCTGACCGCGCAGGGAGTCCTCCGCGCGGTGAGCGGTTCCCTCCAGACCGACTGCCGTCAGGCCGATCGCGACGTCCTCGATCCGGCCGTCCGCGGCCAGGACCACGCTCGCGCCCGCGGCGGCGACCGCCCAGTCCCCGACCCGGCGCTCGACCTTCTCGTAGGCGCTCCCGGAGCGGGCGCGGACCGGCAGCCGGATCTCGGTCAGCAGCTCGTTCTGGGCGACCGAGGTCTCGTACGGGCCACGGCGCAGCTCACTGATCTCGATGACCCGCTTCCCCGCGGCTCCGCGGATGACGGCCTTGGCCCGCAGGACGTCGCACACCGTCGACAGGTCCTCGGCCGGGTCGGCCTGGCAGAGCGAGCCGCCGATGGTGCCGCGGTTGCGGACGACGGGGTCGGCGATGACCCGCTCGGCGTCGGCCACGATCGGGAAGAGCCGGGCCATCACCGGGGACTCGAGGAGCGTCGTGTGACGGGTCATCGCCCCGATGCGCACCATGTCGGGTGCCTCGGTGATGAAGTCCAGCTCGGCCAGGTCGTTGATGTCGATGAGCCACTCGGGCCTGGCCAGCCGCAGCTTCATCATCGGCAGCAGGCTGTGGCCGCCGGCGAGTACCCGGGCCTCGGGCCCGTGCCGTTCGAGCAGCGCGATCGCGTCGTCCACGCTCTCGGCGCGGGCGTAGTCGAACGGGGCCGAGATCTGCACGAAACCCACCACCCTCAGGATCTGCTTTCGACAGGAGATGACCCCCCGGTTGGGGCCAGACCTTGTTCCGCGAGGCAACGAGCGTCAAGATGCCGATAACCATTGGGTTATGAGGCGCTCATGGGCCCGGTCGTATGACGCTGAGTCAGCTCCGCACGTTCGCCCTGGTGGCGCGGCTGGGGTCCCTGCATGCGGCTGCTCTGGCGCTGGGTATCAGCGAGCCGGCCGTCTCGGCGGCCCTCGCCGCACTGCGCAAGGACCTCGACGATCCGCTGTTCGTGCGCACCGGCAGCGGCATCTCGTTCACCGCGGGCGGCCGGCGCCTGGCCGCGCGTGCCGACGAGATCGTCGGGCTGGCCGAGCAGCTCCGCCGCGAGGTCGGTGAGGCGGGAACCGCCATCGCGTCGCTGCGCGTGGTGGCGAGCCCCGCCTTCGAGGAGCACGCCGCCGGCGCGCTGCTGGAGACCTTCACCCGTCGTACGCCGGGTTCACGCGTGCAGCTCGACGTCCGGTCCGGCTCGGGCTTCACGCCGTCTTTGATCTGGCGGTCGGCGGACATCGCGTTGGGGCCGCGCCCCCAGGCCGTCGCGGATGTGGTGCTGGACGTCGTCCCGTTCCTCCGCTACCAGCGGATCGTGGTGGCGTCGCCCGCCCACCCACTCGCCCGGTCCGGCGCCCGCGTGCCGCTGGCGGTCCTGTTGTCACATCCCTGGCTGACCGGGCCGGCCGGCGTCGAGGAGTTGACCGAAGAGGGGCGCTGGCTCGTCCAGCAGGACCGGCAGCCCGACCTGGTCCGGCTGCCCAGCGAGCGGGAGGCGCTGGCGGCGGCCGAGGCCGGCGAAGGAGTGATGCTGGCCCTGGCGGCGGTCGCCCGCGAGGCGCTGCGCGGGGGGAAACTGGTGCGGCTCGACGTGGAGGGCACCCCGGTCGCGGGGCTGTGGTGCGCCAGCACGCTGTCCCTCGGGCGGGCCAGTGCCGGCGCCCGGCTGCTGCAGCGGTTCGTGACGACGCCGGAGGCGTCCGCGGCGATGCTGGCGCCCCGGGCGAGGAAGGTGCGGCGGCCCGGTTCGGCGGTGCACGTCACCCTGTGGAGCTCCCCGAAGGCGGGGACGGCCTTCCGGTCGCGAGCAGAGCCCGGACCGGACGGGCCGTGAGGGCAGGCCCGCCGGAACGGCGGCGGACCTGCCCGTCGTACGGCTAACGGACCCCGAGCAGGTCGACGACGAACACGAGGGTCTCGTTGGGCTTGATCGCCCCGCCGGCTCCGCGCGAGCCGTATCCGAGTTCCGGCGGGATCGTGAGCCGGCGGCGGCCGCCGACCTTCATGCCGGCCACCCCCTGGTCCCAGCCGCCGATGACCTGGCCGGCGCCCAGCTTGAACGTGAAGGGCTCGCCGCGGTCCCAGGACGCGTCGAACTGCTTGCCCGTGGACCAGCTGTGCCCGACGTACTGCATCGTGCACTGGGTACCCGAGACGGCCTCGGTTCCGTCGCCGACGGTGAGGTCCTCGATGACGAGGTCGGTCGGCGGGTCGCCCTCGGGGATCTCGACGGCGGGCTTGTCAGACAACGTCTCTCCTGGGGTTGTGGATCACATGGATGCGATCAGTTTGTCCACCCGGTCGTCGACCGACCGGAAGGGGTCCTTGCACAGCACGGTGCGCTGAGCCTGGTCGTTGAGCTTGAGGTGTACCCAGTCGACGGTGAAGTCGCGTCGCTTCTCCTGCGCCCGCTTGATGAACTCCCCGCGCAGCTTGGCCCGGGTCGTCTGGGGCGGCACCGACTTCGCCTGGAAGATCGCCAGGTCGGTGGTCGCCCGGGCGACGGAGCCGTTGCGCTCGAGCAGGTAGTAGAGGCCGCGGTTGCGGTTGACGTCGTGGTACGCCAGGTCGAGCTGGGCGACCCGCGGCGAGGACAGCGGCAGGTCGTGCTTGCCCCGGTAGCGCTCGATCAGCTGGTACTTCGTGACCCAGTCGATCTCCCGGTCGACCATGCCGAGGTCGCCGGTCTCGATCGCGGTCAGGGTGCGGCCCCACAGGTCGAGGACCCGCCGGACGGTCGCGTCCCCGCCCCGACGGTCGATGAAGTCGTTCGCCTTGGAGAAGTACTCGCGCTGGATCTCCAGCGCGCTCGCTTCCCGGCCGTTCGCCAGCTTGACCTTGCGGCGTCCGGTGATGTCGTGGCTGACCTCGCGGATGGCCCGGATCGGGTTCTCCAGCGTCAGGTCGCGCATGATCACGCCGGCCTCGATCATCCGCAGCACGAGGTCGGCGGTGCCGATCTTCAGCAGCGTCGTGACCTCGTTCATGTTGCTGTCACCGACGATGACGTGCAGTCGACGGAACCGCTCGGCGTCCGCGTGCGGCTCGTCCCGGGTGTTGATGATCGGGCGGCTGCGGGTGGTGGCGCTGCTGACGCCCTCCCAGATGTGCTCGGCCCGCTGGCTCACGCAGTAGACGGCGCCGCGCGGGGTCTGCAGCACCTTGCCCGCGCCGCAGATCATCTGCCGGGTCACGAGGAACGGGATCAGGACGTCCGCCAGCCGGGAGAACTCGCCGTGCCGGCCGACCAGGTAGTTCTCGTGGCAGCCGTAGGAGTTGCCCGCCGAGTCGGTGTTGTTCTTGAACAGGTAGATGTCGCCGGCGATGCCCTCTTCGCGCAGGCGCCGCTCGGCATCCATGAGCAGGCCCTCGAGGGTCCGCTCCCCCGCCTTGTCGTGGGTCACCAGGTCGATGGCGTTGTCGCACTCGGGCGTGGCGTACTCGGGATGGCTGCCGACGTCGAGGTAGAGCCGCGCACCGTTCTTGAGGAACACGTTGCTGCTGCGGCCCCAGCTCACCACCCGGCGGAACAGGTAGCGCGCCACCTCGTCCGGCGAGAGGCGCCGTTGACCGCGGAACGTGCACGTGACTCCGTACTCGTTCTCCAGGCCGAAGATGCGGCGCTCCATGCACTCACCCTGTCACAGCGAAGAACGCAACTCCCACAGCTCCGGGTAGTACCGCAGGGCCAGGCGACCACGCAGGTACGGAGCGCCCGACGAACCACCCGTTCCCGACCTGGTACCGATCACCCGCTCGACCATGTCGACATGCCGGGAACGCCACTGCGAGGCGCGGGAGTCGTGCTCGAGCAGGCCCTCCGCGAGGTCCCAGAGGTCGGCGTACGCCGTCTGGTCCCGCGCGATCCGCAGCAACGAGGCGCGCCGCTCGTCGCCGCCGGCCACCGGCAGACCACGCTGATCGGGCAGGCTGGGGAACGCGTCCCACAGGCTCGGCTCGTCGAGCCGCCGCACCGGTGCTCGCGGAACCAGTAGCCGGTCCCGGGCGGCGGTGAGCTCGTGGAGCATCTGCTTGAACCACAGCTCATAGCCGGCCTGGCCCAAGTGCGGATCGGTCGTGCGCCGGACCCTACGGGCTAGGTTCGCCGGCATGCCGGGACCTCTGCAGGGTGTGCGCGTCGTCGAACTGGCCGGGATCGGGCCCGGGCCGTACGCCTGCATGCTCCTCGCCGACCTGGGCGCCGAGGTGCTGCGCATCGACCGCCCCGGCGGCGGGGCGCTGGACCTGCCCGGCCCGGACCTGCTGGCCCGCGGGCGGCGCTCGGTCGCGCTCGACCTCAAGCGCCCCGCAGCCGCCGAGGCCGTGCTGCGGCTGGTCGAGTCCGCCGACGTCCTCGTCGAGGGCAACCGGCCGGGGGTCACCGAGCGCCTCGGCATCGGCCCGGACGTCTGCCTGGAGCGCAACCCGCGGCTGGTCTACGCCCGGATGACCGGCTGGGGCCAGGACGGTCCCTGGGCGTCGTACGTCGGCCACGACATCAACTACGCCGGGCTCACCGGCGCGATCGCGGCCATCGGGGAGCCGGACCGCAAGCCGGTGCCGCCGCTGAACCTGGTGGCCGACTTCGGCGGCGGGTCGCTGTTCTGCGTGGCCGGGATCCTCGCCGCGCTGGTCGAGCGCGCCACGAGCGGCCGCGGGCAGGTCGTGGACGCCGCCATGGTGGACGGCGTGTCTTCGCTGATGACGATGTTCTACGGGATGGGCGCGGGCGGGGCCTGGCAGGACCGGCGGGGCAGCAACCTGCTCGACGGCGGGGCGCCGTTCTACGACACGTACGCCTGCGCGGACGGGCAGTACGTCGCGGTCGGCGCGCTGGAGCCGCAGTTCTGGGCGGAGGTCGTCGAGGTGCTCGGTCTGCACGACGCGCCGGCCCAGTGGGACGTGTCCCAGTGGCCGGCGCTGCGGGAGCGCCTGACCGCGGCGTTCGGGACCCGGACCCGCGACGAGTGGGCCGCCACCTTCGAGGGTCACCCGGCCTGCGTCACGCCCGTGCTGCGGCTCGGCGAGGTCGCCGCGCACCCGCACCTGGCCGCCCGCGGCACGACCGTGGAGGTCGACGGCGTGGTCCAGCCGGCTCCGGCGCCCCGGTTCTCGAGGACCCCGGCGGCGGTGCCGACTCCCCCGCGGCCGCCCGGTGCCGACACCCGCACGGCGCTGTCCGACTGGGGCTTCACCGAGGGCGACCTGGCCGACCTGGCAGCTGACGGGGTGATCCCGGGCTCGTGAGGGGGGCTTGGTGTGTTCAGCGGCTGCCCGCCGACACACGAAGTCCCTCTACCGGACGTCGCGGCACGCGCAGCTGTGTGGTTCCGCGGGCCAGCTTGTGTGCTGGACGCGCGTTCTCGCCACACAAACGGCTGCGCTTCACCTAGTGGGCGTCCCGCGTGGCCTTCGCGTTCGCCTTCTGCAGCGCGTCGACGAGCTCGTCCTTGCTCATGCTCGACCGGCCGGGGACGTCGAGGCGCTGGGCCAGCTCGTACAGGTGCTTCTTGCTGGCGTTGGCGTCCACTCCCCCTGCGGTGGGCGTGCTGCTCTCGCGCGCGGCCGCGCCGGTCTTGGCGTCCTGGGCATCACTCGGACCCTTGTGGTCCTTGGGCTCCCAGTGGTCGCCGACCTTCTCGAACGAGTGCTTGACCGCGGCGTACGCCGTGCGGTGGGCCCGTTCCCCCTCGCCGTACTCCTCGGCGGCCGCGTCGTGCACCTTCGTGAAGGTGCGCTGGGCCTTCTCCGGGGAGCGCTTGAGGGTGGCCGGCAGCTCTTCCTGCTTGGCGCTTCCGCCTCTGGTGGTCTTGGGCATGGGGGCGGCATTCCCGCTGGGAGCCGCGGAAAAACGGTCAGCCGATCCTGACGAGGTCCACGACGAATACGAGGGTCGCCCCTGGCGGGATCGGTCCCTGGCCCTGGTCGCCGTAGCCGAGGGACGCCGGGATGACGAGCTGGCGGCGGCCACCGGCCTTCATGCCGACCAGGCCCCGGTCCCAGCCGGCGATGACCTGGCCCGCGCCGAGCTGGAAGGGGAAGTCCGAGCCCCGGTCCCACGAGGCGTCGAACTGGCTGCCGTCGGCGTAGAGCACCCCGACGTACTTCATCGTCAGCTGATCGCCGGGCTTTGCCGCGGGGCCCGTGCCCTGGACGAGGTCGCCGACGACGAGCCCGCAGGGCGCGGGGCCGTCGGGCACCTCGATCGCGGGCTTCTTGGACAGGTCGGCGGTGCCGAGGACGGAGGCCGCCACCGGCGGGCTGGTCGCGCATCCGCCCGTAGGCGAGGCGCCCGGTCCGGGGCCGCTGCCGAGGGTTGCGGTACCGCCCGATCCGCACGCGCTGAGACACGTGGCCACCACGGTGGCCACGAGCAGTCGTCTCACGTAGGCCCGTCGCTCGCGGGGGTGGGGGCGGCCGGCCGGTCCTGGTCGAGCAGACGCTCGAGCGGCCCGCCGACGAGGCGCTTGAACGCGCGACGTGGCCGGGTGCGGTCGAGCACCGCGGCCTCCAGGTTGTCGGCGACCAGGGTGCGCGGCTCGCCGTCCGGCCCGAGCTGGGAGAGCGCATCGACGGCCAGGTTGATCACCGTCGCCAGATCGGAGGTGGGGTCGTGCCGCGCGGTCACGAAGGCCGCGATGGGCTCGCTGTTGCCGCCCATGACCACGAAGCCGTGCTCGTCGGCCACCGACCCGTCGTACGTCAGCCGGTACACCTGGTCCTCGTCCTGGCTGTCGCCGACCTCGGCCACCACCAGCTCGACCTCGTACGGTTTGCCGGACTCGGTGAAGATCGTGCCCAGGGTCTGCGCGTAGGCGTTCGCCAGCCCACGGCTGGTGACGTCGCGGCGGTCGTACTGGTAGCCGCGCAGGTCGGCGTAGCGGACGCCGGCCAGCCGCAGGTTCTCGAACTCGTTGTACTTGCCGACCGCCGCGAACGCGATCCGGTCGTAGATCTCGCTGACCTTGTGCAGCGCCTTGGACGGGTTCTCCCCGATGAACAGGATCCCGTCGTCGTACTGCAGGACGAGCACCGAGCGACCCCGGGCGATGCCCTTGCGGGCGTAGTCGCTCTTGTCCTTCATCACCTGTTCAGGTGAGACGTAGAACGGCATGGTCATGACGTCGGCCCTCCGCCCGGGTTGACCATGCGTTCGGCGACGATCGACTCGACCACGGCGCCGACCTCGTCGTCCGGCAGGCGGCGCAGCCCCTCGTCGGTCACCGACATGACGATCGGGTAGATGCGCCGTGTCAGGTCGGGGCCGCCGGTCGCCGAGTCGTCGTCAGCGGCGTCGTAGAGCGCGTCGACGCACAGCCGGACCGCGCCGGCCTCGTCGACGCCTTCCTTGTACCTCTTCTTGAGCGCGCTGCGGGCGAAGACGCTGCCGCTGCCCACGCTGTGGAAGCTGTGTTCCTCGTAGCGCCCGCCGGTCACGTCGTACGAGAAGATCCGCCCGATGTCGCCGTCGAGGTCGTAGCCGGCGAACAGTGGGACGACGGCCAGGCCCTGCATCGCCATCCCGAGGTTGCCGCGGATCATCGCGGACAGACGGTTGGCCTTGCCGTCCAGGCTCAGGGTGTTCCCCTCGAGCTTCTCGTAGTGCTCCAGCTCGACCTGGAACAGGCGGACAAGCTCGACGGCCAGCCCGGCCGTGCCCGCGATGCCCACGCAGGAGTACTCGTCGGCGGGGAAGACCTTCTCGATGTCACGCTGGGCGATGATGTTGCCCATCGTCGCGCGCCGGTCGCCGGCCATCACCACGCCGCGCGCGTGGGTGACCGCCACGATGGTGGTGCCGTGCGGCGCGTCGATCATGCCGGCCGGGAGGTCCTGCCGCCGCGACGGAAGCAGGTCAGGGGCCGCAGCGCCCAGGAACTGCGCGAACGAGGAACTGCCGGGTGCGGTGAAGTGAGCCGGTAGACGCCCGTGTGAACCCGGGACTTCTGCCATCTGCTGGTCTCCAAGTAGTCGGTCGCGGTACGCCGGGTGCCGGCTCCATCGGGAACGCGCCGAGCCCCGGCTGCAGGAAGAGCACAGCACACGCCTTCCCCCGCCTCTCAGGCGCTCGTGATCTAGCCCAGAAACGCCCGCCCGGTCACTCGCCGCCCTTCTGGATGTAGCCGCGGATGAACTCCTCGGCGTTCTCCTCCAGGACGTCGTCGATCTCGTCCAACAGGGAGTCGACGTCGTCGGTGAGCTTCCCGACCCGGTCCTGGACGTCGGTCGATTCCTCGACCGCGACCTCCTCGACCTCCTCCGGGCGTCGGGAGGCCTTGTCCTGGCCGCCGCCAGTGTCCTTCGTGGGCATCGCGTGCTCCTGTCGTCGAGAGTCCGACCCTATCCCCGCCAGGTGACTTCAGCGCGGAGTCCGGCTCCCTTCCCCGGCGCGGCCCAGGGAACCGGCGGCCAGGTCCGGTTACCGGGCCCGGCTACCAGGCCGGCCGCCGCTCGGGCAGGCTGTCGCGGGTGGATCTGGAACAGACGGCGGACCGGCTGTACGCGCTGCCTCCCGAGGACTTCACGGCGGCCCGCACCGCCGCCGCCGCCGAGGCCAAGAAGGCGGGCGACCGCATCCTGGCCAAGGAGGTGGCCGCGCTGAAGCGGCCCACCGTGGGTGCCTGGCTGGTCAACACGCTGGCGCGCGCGGAGCCGGAGCTGCTCGAGCAGTTGCTGGCTCTCGGGCCGGCCCTGGCCGACGCACAGAACAGCGGCCAGGGCGACGCGCTGCGCGAGCTCGGCGACCAGCGCCGCCGGCTCGTGTCCGCCGTGACCGCGAAGGCCTTCGAGGCGGCCGGCCGCGCCGACTCGGCCGCGGCCCGCCAGGAGGTCGAGTCCACGTTGGAGGCGGCTCTCGCCGATGGCGCGACGGCGGAGGCGGTCCGCTCCGGACGGCTCACCCGCAGCCTGTCGTACGCCGGGTTCGGCGGGGTCGAGCTCGACGGTGCGGTGGCGGGCCCGACGCCCACGCAGCGACCCAGCTCTCGGGCGGCCAGGCCCAAGGTGGACGCCGACACCGAGGACCGTGCCGCGGCAGCAGCCCGCGCCGGGCGGATCGCTGCCGCCGAGGCAGCGGCCCACCAGGCGGCCGGGGCGCTCGACGACGCCGTGCGGGTCTGCGAGCGGGCGACCCGTGAGCACGAGGCCGCCGACCGGGAGGCGCAGGAGGCCGCGCAGGAGGTCAGCGAGGCCGAGCGGAGGCTCCGCGAGGCGCGGGAGCGACGGGACCTCGCTGACGAGAAGGGACGCCGGACCGGCCGCCGGACGGACAAGGCGGTCCGGGCGGTGGAGCAGGCCCAGCACGCTGCGGAGAAGGCGCGCGCGGCACTCGACCGGCTGCGGCGCGACTAACGCCGGCCGGCCAGCCGCTCCACCAGCGCCAGCGCGGTGTCGCAGCTGTCCAGCAGCTCGCCGACGTGCGCCTTCGTCCCGCGCAGCGGCTCGAGGGTCGGCACGCGCTGGAGCGACTCCCGCCCGATGTCGAAGATCACCGAGTCCCACGACGCGGCGGCGACGGAGGTGGGGTACTTGGCCAGGCAACTGCCCCGGAAGAACGCCCGGGTGTCCTCCGGCGGCGCCGTCACGGCCCGGTCGATCTCCGCCGGCGACAGCAGGGTCTGCATCGAGCCGCGGGCGACGAGGCGGTTGTAGAGACCCTTGTCGAGGCGTACGTCGGAGTACTGCAGGTCCACCAGGTGCAGCTTCGCGGCGTCCCAGCCGAGACCTTCGCGCTCGCGGTAGCCCTCCAGCAGCGACAGCTTGGCGACCCAGTCGAGCTCGCCCGCCAGGGACATCGGCTCGGTCTCCAACCGGGTGAGCACCGACTCCCAGCGGGCCAGGACGTCTCCGGTCTGCTCGTCGACGTCCGTGCCGAGCCGGTCCTCGACGTACTTGCGGGCCTGCTCGAGGTACTCCAGTTGCAGCTGCACCGCGGTGAGCCGCCGCCCATCGCGCAGCGTGAGCAGGTGCGTCAGCGACGGGTCGTGCGAGACGGCCCGCAGGGAGGAGACCGGCGCGTCGACGGTCAGGTCCACCGCGTTGTCGCTCAGCCAGCGGTCCTCGATCATCGCCAGGACCAGCGCGGTGGTGCCCACCTTGAGGTACGTCGAGATCTCCGACAGGTTCGCGTCGCCGATGATCACGTGCAGGCGGCGGTACTTCTCCGGGTCCGCGTGCGGCTCGTCGCGGGTGTTGATGATCGGCCGCTTGAGGGTGGTCTCGAGCCCGACCTCGACCTCGAAGAAGTCCGCCCGCTGGGAGAGCTGGAAGCCCTCGCCCCGCCCGTCCTGGCCGATCCCGACCCGCCCGGCGCCGGTCACGACCTGGCGGGAGACGAAGAACGGCGTGAGGTGCCGGACGATCTCGGCGAACGGCGTGGCGCGCGCCATCAGGTAGTTCTCGTGCGTGCCGTACGACGCGCCCTTGCCGTCGGTGTTGTTCTTGTACAGGTGGATCGGGGGGCTCCCCGGCACCGTATGGGCCCGCTCGGCCGCGAGCGCCATGATCCGCTCTCCCGCCTTGTCCCACAGCACGCAGTCGCGGGGCCCGGTCACCTCGGGCGTGGAGTACTCCGGGTGCGCGTGGTCGACGTAGAGCCGGGCGCCGTTGGTCAGGATGACGTTGGCGAGGCCGAGGTCGTCGTCGTCCCCGTGGTCGCTCAGACCCGCGCCGACCTCGAACCCGCGCGCGTCACGCAGCGGGTTCTCCTCCTCGAAGTCCCAGCGCGTGCGCCGGTCGCGGGCCCTGCCCTCGGGTGTGCCGCCCGCGTAGCCGTTCACGACCTGGCTGGAGGCCACCATGTGGTTCATGCCGGCCTGGCCAGGCACGGAGACGCCGTACTCCGTCTCGGTGCCCATGACCCGGCGGGTGCTCATGTCCTCAGAGTAAGTCGGGGGACGGCGCGTCCGCGCGCGGTCACGCCTGTACGGGTTCCAGTGCGGCGAGCGGCACCGGGCGCCGGCGCAGCCACAGGGCCGATCCGGCCCGTTCGGCGGCCACGCACAGGGCCAACAGGACCGCGCAGACGACGCCGTCCGCCCACCAGTGGTTGGCGGTGACGGCGACGTCGAGTGTCATCGCGACTGGGTGCAGCAGGGCCAGCCAGCGCCACCGGCTACGGGTCGTCGTGACGACGACGTACGCCAGGAGCACCGCCCAGCCGACGTGCAGCGAGGGCATCGCGAGCAGCTGGCCGGGGATGCCCGCGCCGAACGAGCCGTAGACCGACTGGCCGTACTCGAGCGCCACGTCGCGGAAGCCCAGCTGCGGCATCAGCCGGGGCGGGGCGACCGGGACGAAGTGCACGACGAACGCCGACGCGGTCAGCAGCCCCAGCAGCAGACGGACCCGCGGGTACGCCGCCCGGTGCCGCAGCCAGATCCAGGCGAGCAGCCCGATCACCGGGTTGAAGTGCCCGTACACGTAGTAGCCGTTGCACAGCTGGACCAGCCACGGGTGCGGCAGGATCGCCTGCTGCAGCGCGAGTTCGCTGGGCAGGTGCAGCGCCTGTTCCACGTCCCAGACCCGCTGCGCGTTGGCCGTCGCGCCGTCGACGTTGCGCTGCGTCACCGTCCCGATCAGCTGCCAGCCGGCGTACAGCGAGGCCACCAGGGTGATCTCCCGGGCGGCCGCCGCCGACTTCGCCCAGCCCGCGAACTGCAGCAGCAGAGCGACCAGGAGCAGCCCGGCAGCCGTCCCGACGGCGAGCTGCCACGTCGGGTTGATGTGCGGCACGGACCGGGGCTAGAGGTACTGGCCGGTGTTCGCCACCGTGTCGATGGAACGGCCCGTCTCCGAGCCCTTCGCGCTGGTGACGAGCGTGCGGATGTAGACGATCCGCTCGCCCTTCTTGCCCGAGATCCGGGCCCAGTCGTCCGGGTTGGTGGTGTTGGGCAGGTCCTCGTTCTCCTTGAACTCGTCGATGCATGCGGTCATCAGGTGCTGCAGCCGCAGGCCCTTGCCGCCGTTCTCGAGGAAGTCCTTGATCGCCATCTTCTTGGCGCGGGCGACGATGTTCTCGATCATGGCGCCGGAGTTGAAGTCCATGAAGTACAGGACCTCCTTGTCGCCGTTGGCATATGTCACCTCGAGGAAGCGGTTGTCCTCCTCCTCGGTGTAGATCCGCTCGACGGTGCGCTGGATCATCGCCTGCACGGTCGCCTCGCGGGACCCGCCGTGCTCGGTCAGGTCGTCGGCGTGGAGCGGCAGGCCGGTGGTGATGTACTTCGAGAAGATGTCGCGCGCCGCCTCCGCGTCGGGACGCTCGATCTTGATCTTCACGTCGAGGCGCCCGGGACGCAGGATCGCCGGGTCGATCATGTCCTCGCGGTTCGAGGCGCCGATGACGATGACGTTCTCGAGCCCCTCGACGCCGTCGATCTCGCTGAGCAGCTGCGGGACGATCGTCGTCTCCACGTCGGAGCTGACGCCCGAGCCGCGGGTGCGGAAGATCGAGTCCATCTCGTCGAAGAACACGATGACCGGCGTGCCCTCGGAGGCCTTCTCCCGCGCCCGCTGGAAGATCAGCCGGATGTGCCGCTCGGTCTCCCCGACGTACTTGTTCAGGAGCTCGGGGCCCTTGATGTTGAGGAAGAACGACCGGCCCTCGGGCTTGCCGGTGACCTGGGCGACCTTCTTCGCGAGCGAGTTGGCGACCGCCTTCGCGATGAGCGTCTTGCCGCAGCCGGGCGGGCCGTAGAGCAGCACGCCCTTCGGCGGCCGGAGCTGGTGCTCCTTGAACAGTTCCTTGTGCAGGAACGGCAGCTCGACGGCGTCCCGGATCTGCTCGATCTGGCTCATCAGGCCGCCGATGGCGCTGTAGTCGATGTCCGGGACCTCCTCGAGGACCAGGTCCTCGACCTCGGACTTCGGGATCCGCTCGTAGACGTAGCCACTACGGCTCTCGAGCAGCAGCGAGTCGCCCGGCTTGATCGGCTCGTCGGCGAGCGAGTCGGCGATCATCACGACGCGCTCCTGGTCGGTCTGCCCGACCACCAGCGCCCGGACGCCGTCCTCGAGCACCTCCTTGAGGGCCACGACCTCGCCCTGCTTCTCGAACGCCAGCGCCCGCACGACGTTGAGCGCCTCGTTGAGCATGACCTCCTGGCCACGGCGCAGCTCGTCGGCGTCGATGTCGGGTGAGACCACGACCCGCAGCTTGCGGCCGCCGGTGAAGATGTCGACGGTCCCGTCCTCGTGCCGGCTCAGGAAGACGCCGTAGCCGCTCGGCGGCTGGGCCAGCCGCTCGACCTCCTCCTTGAGGGCGATGATCTGGTCACGCGCCTCGCGCAGCGTGCCGACCAGCCGGTCGTTCTGCCCGACCGCCCCGGCCAGGCTCTGCTGGGCCTCCGCCAGCCGTTCCTCGAGCGCGCGCACCTGCCGCGGCGAGTCCGACAGCTTGCGCCGGAGGACGGCGATCTCCTCCTCGAGGAAGCTGACCTGGGCGGTGAGCTCCAGGACACTGTCGGCCCGGGACCTGTCGTCCCCGGGAGCGCCTCCGTGTGTGCCGGCCATTGCTCCACCTCCCCCGTCGCTGGGTCGCTCCGCATCCTATGTACGGCGCAAGCCCCTGAACGGTTTCCGCCCTCACCCTGTCACCCTCGGGTCCGGGTCGCAGCACGCATCCCCCCGACGCGCCGTCCCATCCCTCCGGGAGCTGGTCGGTTCTCACGCGTTGCCGGGGGTTGGCGGGCTAGGGCAGTGAGGGGCGGAACGGCGCCTTCGTGGCGGTCCCGTCGGTCGACCCAACGGACTCGGTGGCGGACTCAGTGGCGGACTCGGTGGCGGGCTCGCCGTACATGCCCTTGCTGGGACGCCGGCGGCGCAGTGGCGGCTCGACCCCGTCCGCCAGGCGGCGGGAGGTGCACAGGAAGCCGGTGTGCCCCACCATCCGGTGCTCGGGGCGTACCGCGAGGCCCTCGACGTGCCAGCCGCGGACCATGGACTCCCAGGACTGCGGCTCGGTGAACGCGCCGTGCTCGCGCAGCGCCTCGACCGTCCGTGACAGCTGTGTGGTGGTCGCCACGTAGCAGCAGACGAGCCCGCCGGGACGCAGCGCTCCGGCGACCGCGTCGAGCGTCTCCCACGGCGCGAGCATGTCCAGGACGACCCGGTCGACGTCGGTGTCGACCAGCGATTCCTGCAGGTCGCCGACGGTGACGGTCCAGGCCGGGTGGGGCTCGCCGAAGTACCGCTCCACGTTGGCCTGCGCGATCGCCGCGAAGTCGGCCCGTCGCTCGTACGACGACAGGCGGCCGGTCTCGCCCACCGCGCGCAGCAGCGACATCGACAGCGCGCCGGACCCGACACCGGCCTCGACCACGTGCGCGCCCGGGAAGATGTCGGCCATCTGGACGATCTGGCCGGAGTCCTTCGGGTACACGACCTGGGCGCCGCGGGGCATGGACAGCACGTAGTCCGACAGCAGCGGCCGCAGTGCGAGGTACTGCGTCACGCCGATGGTCACGACGACGCCCTCGGGGCCGCCGATGAGGGTGTCGTGGTCCAGGATTCCCTTGTGGGTGTGGAACTGCTTGCCCTCGGCGAGGGTGATGGTGTGCATCCGGCCCTTGGGGTCGGTCAGCTGCACCTGGTCCCCGGCACGCAGGGGTCCACGACGTCGTTCGGCTCCGGTGGTCACGAGAAGTAGAGGCTAGGCGCTGAGCGCACGGGCGACGTCGTCGGCCACGAGGACCCGCGTCTCGCCGGTGGCCGCATCCTGCGCGACGTACTCCGATGCCGGGGTGGCCTGCATGGCCGTCAGCAGCTCCTCGCCGGACAGCCGCGCGTCCAGCAGCAGCCCCGGCTCCAGGCGGCGGGCGAGGGTCCCGACGGGCACCCACGGACGGCGCTGCTCGGGGGTGGCGATGACGGCGGCCTCGCTGACGACGCCCTCCAGGCGGCCGGAGGAGTCGACGACGATCAGGCCGTACGCGTTCGCCTCCTGCGCCCGCCGTACGGCCTCGGACAGCGGGGTGTCGGCGGTGACCTGCAGGGACGGGCGGGCGAGCGCGGCCACCGTCACCCGCGGGAGGCGCGTCTCGGCCTGGGCGCGACGCAGCGAGGCGGTCGCGCCGGTGTAGATGAAGCCGGCCACGAGCGCGGCGAAGATGATGTTGCCGGGACCGTTGCTGCTGTAGCCGGTGGCGGGCAGCACGACCACGAGCAGCAGCGGTACGACGACGACCGCGACGATGCGGCCGGCCCAGGCGCTCGCGCGGGTCGCCCGCAGCTCGTCGCCGGACAGCCGCCAGACGATCGAGCGCAGCACCCGGCCGCCGTCGAGCGGCAGGCCCGGCAGCAGGTTGAACGCGGCGACCAGTCCGTTGGTGAGGGCGATCCCCTCGACGATCACCCGCGGCAGCGTGTGCGGCTCGAAGGCGGGCACCAGCGCCACGCCCACCCCGGCCAGCAGCAGCGAGACCATCGGGCCGGCGACGGCGACGGAGTACTCCCTGGCCGGCGTCTGCGGCGGCTTGGTGATCTCGGTGAAGCCCGCCAGCAGGGTGATCGTGATGCTCCGCACCGGCAGCCCGAAGGCCCGGGCCACCACGCAGTGCCCGATCTCGTGGAGCAGCACGGACAGGCCCAGCAGTACGGCGAACGAGATGCCGGCGGCGTACGCCCGTGCCCCGCCGACCTGGCCCACCAGGGGTCCTGCGGAGATCAGGACGATGAAGGCGGCGAACAGGAACCACGAGGGCGCCAGGTACACGGGGACGCCGAGCACGGCGCCGAGCTTGACGCCCGTGCGCTGCGGCGGCACGGGGCTGCTCGTCATCCCCTGAGACTACGGCGCGCCGGGTTGCCGTGCGGCTGTCGCAGCCGTCTGCGACCATCTCGCCGGTCGGGTGCCCCGACGACGACAGGTTCAAGAGAGGTTCCACGTGCGCTGGTGCTCGTTCACGACCACGACCACGGCCGACGGTCACGCGCGGCTCGGCGCGGTCCGCGACCGGGAGGAGGGCACGCGGGTCCTGGACGTCGCCGCCTGGGCCCGGTCACGCGATGCCGAGACGCCGCCCGACCTCGTCGACCTGGTGGAGGCCTCGCCGGCCACCCAGGAGCGGGTGACCGACCTGGTCCGGTCCGCGCCGGAGGACGGTGTCGGCTGGATCCGGGTCGACGAGATCAGCTACCTCCCGCCGATCCGCACACCCAATTCGCTGCGTGACTTCCTCGCCTTCCAGGACCACGTCGAGGGCGGCGCGGCCCGGCGCGGGCGCCGTGTGCCGGAGGCGTGGAACCGCATCCCCGTCTACTACAAGGGCAACCGCCGCTCGATCATCGGACCGGACGACGAGGTGCTCTGGCCGACGTACACCGACCAGCTCGACTACGAGTGCGAGGTGGCGGCTGTCGTGGGTCGCGGCGGCCGTGACGTGCCGGTCGAGGAGGCCGGTGCCTACGTCTTCGGCTACACGATCATGAACGACTGGTCCGCCCGCGACATCCAGAAGGACGAGATGTCCTGCTGGCTCGGCCCGGCGAAGGCGAAGGACTTCGCCACGACGCTCGGCCCGTGGGTCGTGACCCCGGACGAGTGGTCGCCCGAGGCCGACCACGTGATGACGGTGACCGTGGACGGCGAGGAGTGGTCCCGCGGTTCCACCGCCGGCCGCCGGTGGACGTTCGACGAGATGCTGGCCTGGGTGTCGCGGGACGAGGACGTCTGGCCGACCGACGTCCTGGGCTCGGGCACGTTCGGCGGCGGCTGCGGCCTCGACGTGGACCGCTGGATCGCCCCTGGCCAGCTGGTGACGCTGACCGTTGAAGGCCTGGGCGTGGTGAGCAACACCGTCGGGCCTCGGCGGTCCTGACCCGCGCTCCGGGGCGCGGCTCCGGGTCCGGCTCCGGGTCCGGCTCCGGGCCCACAGCGCGGCGCGGGAGCCGGATTCTGTCGGATACACGTCGTAGCGTGGCCGCCATGACCGTCGCACCCGTGGACAGCTCCCCCGTCGTGGCGGGGGCCGTGGAGCTCGGCCTGCCGGTGCTGGGTTCGCTGTCGCCGTCGCGGGCCGGCGACTTCATGACCTGTCCGCTGCTGTTCCGGTTCCGGACCATCGACCGGCTGCCTCAGGCCCCCTCGTCCGCGGCCACCCGCGGGACCGTCGTGCACGCCGTGCTGGAGCGGCTGTTCGACCTGCCTGCGCCCGAGCGGACGCCCGCGGCGGCCACCGCCCTGCTGCGTCCGGAGTGGGAGCGGCTGCTGGAGGCCGAGCCCCAGGTCGGCACGCTGTTCGCGGACGAGGTGGAGCTGTCCACCTGGCTGACCAGCGCGGAGGAGCTGCTGCAGGGCTACTTCACGCTGGAGGACCCCACCCGCCTCCAGCCGGCCGAGAGGGAGGCCTACGTCGAGGTCGTGCTCCCCGGCGGCCTGCGGCTGCGCGGGATCGTCGACCGGCTCGACGTGGCGCCGAGCGGTGACGTCCGGGTCGTCGACTACAAGACCGGCCGGGCCCCTCGGGAGGCGTTCGAGGGCAAGGCGCTGTTCCAGATGAAGTTCTACGCGCTGGTGCTGTGGCGCACGCGCGGCACGATCCCCCGGCTGCTCCAGCTGATGTACCTCGGGGACCGGGAGATCCTGCGCTACTCCCCCGACGAGTCCGACCTGCTGGCGGTGGAGCGCAAGCTTGTCGCGCTGTGGCAGGCCATCGAGAAGGCCACGCAGCTGCGGGACTTCCGCCCCCGCAGGAGCAAGCTGTGCGACTGGTGCGACCACCAGGCGCTGTGTCCCGAGTTCGGCGGCACCCCGCCGCCGTTCCCCGCGGCCGTGCCCGGTCCCGACGAGCTACTCCCTCATCAGGTCGAGGCCGCGCTGAGAGCAGCCGCTCAGCAGCAGGCAGCTGGGGCGTCAAGCGCGCCCGGCCCGGCCGCCGTCCCGCGTGCGCCGATCCAGGCGCCCCCCGGACCCGCTGGATTCCGCGCCGACTCGCCGACTGTCGACGTATAAGCCGTGGGGGTCCGGAAACGGGTCGTACCCGACACTCGGCGTGCGTGCGAGCGGGCGAGGCACGGACCGCGCGCTCACGTATATGGGGCGCTCCCTGAGGCGACCCCGAGAGGCGTCAGGGTCCGCTCAGGGTCGGCCCCTGATGTGCCGATGCCCTCTGGGACGCAGAGTATGGCCCGAAGGTTCTGCTCCATCTTCCCTTCACGCGCCCGACATCTGCCACCGGCAGACTGACTGCCAAACCACTTGCGTGCCACGGCAGTGTGTACGCCGGTGCTCTCCGCAACCGCACAGCTGCACCAGGACTGCGAGGCCCTGTCCTCGTCGTCGACGTCCCCGCATCGAGGCCGGCCGCCAACCCCGGCGGGCTCAGTGCCGCCCAGCGCGGCCGACAGAGGAGAGTTCGTGAGTTCGACCACCGGTAGCTCGACCGTGGACACCATCGCCGTCCGCGCCGTCGACGTCCGTAAGTCCTACGGCAAGGGCGACACCGCCGTCCTCGCCCTCGCGGGCGTGAGCCTGGAGGTCCCGCGCGGCGAGTTCTGCGCCGTCATGGGGCCGTCCGGCTCCGGCAAGTCGACCCTGATGCACTGCCTGGCGGGTCTGGACCGCCTCGACTCCGGCGACATCGCCGTCGGCGACGCCTCGCTCGTCGGTCTCAACGACAAGGCGCTCACTGCGCTGCGCCGGGACCGCATCGGCTTCATCTTCCAGCAGTACAACCTGCTGCCGACCCTGACCGCCGAGGAGAACATCACGCTCCCGCTGGCCATCGCCGGCCGCAAGCCCGACGCGGCCTGGCTGGCCGAGGTCATCGCCGCCGTCGGTCTCGCCGACCGGCTCAAGCACCGGCCCAGCGAGATGTCCGGCGGTCAGCAGCAGCGGGTCGCCTGCGCCCGCGCGCTGGTCACCAGGCCGGACGTGGTGTTCGCGGACGAGCCGACCGGCAACCTCGACTCCCGCTCCGGCGCGGAGGTGCTCGGCTTCCTGCAGCGCAGCGCCCGCGAGTTCGGCCAGACCATCGTCATGGTCACGCACGACCCCGTCGCCGCGTCGTACGCCGACCGTGTCGTCTTCCTCGCCGACGGCCTGCTCGTCGACGAGATGCGTGACCCCACCGCCGAGGGTGTGCTCGACCGGATGAAGCGCTTCGACGCCGCGCACGCCGCCCTGGACCAGGCGGCCGTCTGATGCTGCGCGCAACGCTGCGCAGCCTGCTCGCCCGCAAGCTGCGCCTCCTGCTGTCGGGCGTCGCCGTGGTCCTCGGCGTCGCGTTCGTCAGCGGCACGTTCGTCCTCACCGACACGATGAGCCGCGTCTTCGACAACCTGTTCGCCTCCGTCAGCCAGGGCACGGCGGTCAACGTCCGCGGCGTCTCCGCCCTCGGCAGCGCCGGCGACGGGCAGTCCGAGCCGGTCCCCCAGGCCGTCCTGGACAAGGTTCGCACCGTCGACGGTGTCGCCGAGGCCGTGGGCCAGGTGCAGGGGTACGCCCAGCTCGTCGGCAAGGACGGCAAGGCCGTCACCACCGGTGGCGCCCCCACGCTCGGGGTCGAGTACGGCGCCTCGGCGAAGCAGCAGGCCCTGACCCTCAAGCAGGGCAAGGCCCCAGCCGGCCCGACGGACGTGGCCATCGATGCCGGTACGGCCCGCAAGGCCGGCTTCCACGTCGGCGACACGGTGACCGTCCTGCTCAAGGGCCCGGCCAGACCGTTCACGATCGTGGGCATCGTCGGCTTCGGCAGCACCGACAACCTGGCCGGCGCGAGCCTGACCGCCTTCGACACGGTCACCGCCCAGAAGTACGTCGGCACGCCGGGGGCCTACTCAGTGCTGGCTGTCGCCGCGAAGGGCGGCGTGACCCAGACGCAGCTCGCCCAGCGGGTCTCCTCGGTGCTCCCGAAGGGCTTCGAGGCGGTTACCCAGACGGCCGCCACCGCGGAGACCACCGCTCAGGTCAAGAAGGGGCTCGGCTTCTTCAGCACCGCGCTGCTCGTGTTCGCGGCCATCTCGCTGTTCGTCGGCGGCTTCCTCATCTTCAACACCTTCTCGATGCTGGTGGCCCAGCGGACCCGCGAGCTCGCGCTGATGCGGGCCCTCGGGGCCAGTCGCGGGCAGGTCACCGGCTCGGTACTGCTCGAGGCGGTCATCGTCGGCCTGTTCAGCAGCGTGATCGGGTTCGGCCTCGGGATCGGCGTCGCCTTCGGCCTGCGCGGGCTGCTCGGCGTTCTCGGGATCGACCTGCCGTCCGGCCCGACGGTGATCGCGACGCGCACGATCGTCGCCTCCCTGGTGGTCGGCGTCGGCGTCACCTCGCTGGCCGCGCTCATGCCGGCCCGCAAGGCGGCCCGCGTGGCACCGGTCGAGGCGCTGCGCGAGTCGGGCCCGGCGGAGGACCGATCCCTGACCAAGCGGGGTCTGTCCGGGCTCGTCCTGCTCCTGCTCGGCGTGGTGCTGCTGGCCATCGGCCTGTCGAACGGCAACCTCAAGCTCGTCGGGCTGGGCGCGGTGGCCAGCTTCCTGGGGGTCGCCACGCTGTCGCCGTTCGTGGCACGTCCGGTCACGTCAGCCCTGGGCGCGCCGTTCGCCAAGCTCGGCGTGCCTGGCCGGCTGGGTCGGGCCAACGCGGTCCGCAGCCCCCGCCGTACGTCGGCCACCGCGGCCGCGCTCATGATCGGTCTGGCGCTCGTCAGCGCGGTGAGCGTGCTCGGCGCGAGCTTGAAGACGAGCACGGTCAAGATCGTCCAGAGCTCGCTCGGCGCCGACTACCTCCTGCACACGGACACCTTCTCGCCCTTCAGCGGTGAGGTGGCCAAGGCGCTACGGGGCCAGCCGGGGATCGAGGCAGTCGCCGCCTTCCGGTTCGGTGAAGCGAAGATCGGCAGCAGCAAGCGCCAGGTCCAGGGTGTGGAGCCCGATGCGCTGCTGCAGGTCCTCAAGCTCAAGGTCGTGCAGGGCAGCCTGCCGGACCTGAGCAGCGGGCTCGCGGTCAGCACCTCCGCGGCACAGGCGGCCGGTCTCAAGGTCGGCGACGAGGTTCCCGTGACCTGGGGTCGCACCGGTCTGCACCCGCTGAAGGTCGCGGCCGTCTTCGAGAAGAACCAGTTCGCGGGCGACTACCTCGTCTCCGGCACCACCTTCGACGCCAACACCGCCCAGCAGCTGCTGAGCGTGGTCGCGGTCCGTACGGCGACCGGCTCCGTACCGGCCGAGACCCGCGCGGTGGTGGACCGGGCGGTGCAGCCGTTCCCGAACATCACCGTGCAGGACCAGGCCCAGTTCGTGAAGGCGCAGGCCACGCAGGTGGACCAGCTGCTCAACGCCATCACCGGCCTGCTCGTCCTGTCGGTGCTGATCGCCGTCCTCGGGATCGTGAACACGCTGGCGCTGTCGGTGGTCGAGCGGACCCGTGAGCTGGGCCTGCTGCGTGCTGTCGGCCTGCAGCGCCGCCAGCTGCGCCGGATGATCCGGGTCGAGAGCGTGGTCATCGCGGTGTACGGCGCCCTGCTCGGGCTCGCCGTCGGCACGGCCTTCGGCTGGGCCCTCGTCCGGGCCCTGCACGACCAGGGCGTGACCGAGTTCTCGGTGCCGGTGGGCCGGCTGGTGGCGATCATCGTGGTGGCCGCGCTGGCCGGAATCCTGGCCGCAGCACTCCCCGCACGGCGGGCCGCACGCCTCGACGTTCTCGAGGCGGTCGCCGCCACCTGACAGGTGACCGGGGCCTCCCCGTCGTACAGACTGCAGACAGTCCTACGACGGGGAGGCTTTGGCAGTGAGCATCACCGAGCACAGCGCCGAGGAGCACGCGGACGAGCTGGTGACCGAGGCGGTCGACAACGCCGCGGCCGGCAAGCAGCTGTACCTGCCGCTGCCGCCCACCTTCTCGTCGGTGGAGGAGGAGCGGATGCACCGCAAGGTGCGGCTGGCAGCGGCCTTCCGCATGTTCAGCAAGGCCGGGCTGGATGAGGGCGTCGCCGGGCACGTCACCGCCCGGGATCCGGAGTTCACGGACTCGTACTGGGTGAACCCGTTCGGCATGCACTTCAGCATGATCAAGCAGAGCGACCTGGTCCGGGTCGACCACCAGGGCGACGTCGTTGAGGGCGACCGGGCCGTCAATGGTGCTGCCGTCGCGATCCACTGCGCGGTGCACGCGGCGCGGCCTGACGTGATCGCCGCGGCGCACGCGCACGGCCCGTACGGCAAGACGCTGTCCGCGCTGGAGATGGGCATCGAGCCGCTGACCCAGGACGCCTGCGCGTTCTACGAGGACTTCGGCGTGTACGACAGCTACTCCGGGGTCGTGCTCGACCCGGAGGAGGGCAGGCGCATCGGTCAGGCCCTCGGGGACCACAAGGCCGTGATCCTGCGCAACCACGGCATGCTCACCGTCGGCGAAAGCGTCGAGAGCGCCGCCTGGTGGTTCCTGACCCTCGAGCGAACAGCCCAGTCGCAGCTGATGGCGTACGCCGCCGGCACGCCGCGCCGGATCGGTCACGAGGAAGCGGGGCAGACCCGCGGTCAGATCGGCTTCGAGCTGGCCGGCTGGTTCCAGTTCCAGCCGATCTGGGAGCGCGTCGAGCGGGACAACCCCGACATCTACGACTGACCCGCTCCCCCACCCCTTTGCGCGCGATCATGGGGCTTGCTGGGCCGACGGCCCTCGCAAGCCCATGATCACGTCGGTTGGACGAGGCGGCGTAAGGCGGTGACGTCGACCTCCGCGAGCGAGGACACGACCAGCCGGCGCGGCGCGGGCTCGAGCTCGACCCCCGCCACGCTGGGCACCTGCACGACCGCGCAGCCGGCCGCCGTACCGGCCGCCACACCGACGGGTGAGTCCTCCAGCACCACGCAGTGAGCAGGGTCGACGCCGAGGCGCCGGCAGGCCGTCAGGTAGGGCTCCGGGTTCGGCTTGGCAAGGGTGACCTCGTCACCGGCCAGCGTCGAGGTGAACGGACCGATCCCCTGCGCGAGGACCGCGTCGACCAGCACGCGGTACGACGAGGAGACCAGTGCGACCGGTACCTCCTCGCGGGTCAGCGCGGCGAGCAGCTCCCGCGCGCCGGGAAGAACCCGTACCTCGGTCTGGAACAGCTGGACCATCCGCTCGAGCAGCCACCCGGAGGTCTCCGCGACCGCCTCGGGCGTGGGCTCGACGCCGAACCAGCGCAGCATCATCGGCACCGAGACCTCGAGCCGGGTCCCGACGATCTGCGCCTTGATCTCGTCGCCCCAGGTGCCGCCGAGGCGCTCGGCCAGCTCCACCTCGGCGATCGTCCAGACCGGCTCGGTGTCCACGAGCAGCCCGTCCATGTCCCACAGCACGGCCTGCAGCCCCGCCGCGCTGCGCCGCCGGCGCAGGAGCCGCGCCAGCAGCGGTACTCCGGTCGGGACGAGCTGGTCGCGCGAATCCCAGGCGCGGGTCGTCATCGGGCGGCGAAGTACTTGGCCTCGGGGTGGTGCACGACGATGGCCGCGGTCGACTGCTCCGGCACGAGCATCGACTCCTCGGACAGGTGCACGCCGATCCGCTGCCACTCCAGCAGGTCCTGCACCTTGTCCTGGTCCTCGACGTTGGGGCACGCGGGGTAGCCGAACGAGTACCGGGACCCGCGGTAGGCCTGCTTGGACAGCACCTTCTGCAGGTCACCGGAGTCCTCGGCGCCGAAGCCCAGCTCGGACCGGACCCGGGCGTGCCACATCTCGGCGAGCGCCTCGGTGAGCTGGACGGACAGGCCGTGCAGCTCGAGGTACTCCCGGTAGGCGTTGCGTGCGAACATCTCCCCAGTGATCTCGGAGACCTTGGCGCCCATGGTCACGCCCTGGAACGCGCCGACGTCGGGCTCCCCCGCCTCCTGCGACCGGAAGAAGTCGGCGAGGCACAGCCGGCGCTCGC
>JAOPWV010000004.1 GCA_025965475.1 Frankiales bacterium
CGAGGCCTTCAACGGCATCGTCGCCGTCCTGTCGACGCTGAGCGACGCAGTGAGCCCGAAGCAGTTCGATGACGTCCTGGCACAGCTGCCGGGCGACGTGACGGCGCTGGTGCGGTCACCTTCCTGAGGTCACGACCGCGAGGGCGTCAGGCCAACCGCGCGACCGCCCGAACGCGGCGCAACGGATCGCGGGTGTTCCGGACGTGCGAGCGCATCACCGACTTCGCCCGGTCCGCGTCCCCCGCGGCGGCGGCGTGCAGGATCTCGCGGTGGTGCGCACGGCTGCGGGCCCGCTCCTCGGCCGTGTGCCGGTGAAGGGTGTGCCGGACGAGCGGCGCCTGGATCACGCCGGACAGCTGCCTGAGCAGCTGACGGTTGCCCGCGCCCTCATGCAGCGCCACGTGGAACTGCAGGTTCAGGGCCGTGAGCTGGTCCGCGGCCCTGGACCCGGGCCTGGTCGAGCTCTGCTCCATCCGGTCACACATGACCATCAGCGCCGCGAGGTCCAGGCCTCCCTCCGGATGTGGCTCGGCTGCGCGCCGCACCGCGTACTGCTGGAGCACGCACCGGCGGGGCCCCACACGGCCCGGCCCGAGCAGCCGTTCGGCGCCGCGCTCCGGCGGTGGGCCGGCGCGTCCAGCACCGACGGCGGCTGACCCGCCTCCTCGTCGCAACGTCTCCGGTGGCGCCCCGTGCGAGCGTCGTACGGACGGGAGCTGCCCTTACGCGGTCGTGTTGTAGAGGTCCTCGGTGATCCCGTCCACCAGGTGCGTCTCCACGGTGTGGTCGAGACGGCCGGTCTCGCGCAGCTCCCGCACCGCCGGAACCGGATCGGCGTCCGAGAACAGCCGGTCGTCGGCGTAGTCGACGGGGCGTCCGGTCGGGTCGAGCGTCCACCAGGACGCCTCCAGTGCCAGCCCGTTGTTGTCGCTGAAGTAGATGGACCGCAGGACACCGTGGTCGATCACGTCCGTGACCTCGCACCCGTGGCTCTTGAGCCGGTCGCGGAGCCGGAGCAGGGCATCCTCGTCGGGCAGGGCGAGCGACAGGTGGTCGAACTGAGGAGCCTTGGCGTACGGGACGCCGGCGGGCTTGGCGAAGGTGTCCAGGTGCTGGCCCGTGTACTCGAAGAACGCGACGGTGTTGCCGGCCGCGACCTCGAAGAAGTAGTGCCGGAACGCGGGTGTGCCGATGGTGGTCACGAGCCGCGCGTCGAGAACGCCGTGCCAGAAGCGCACCGTCGCATCCATGTCAGGCGTCACGAGAGCCAGGTGGTGCACGCCGCGCCAGTGCACGGTGTCCGAGGTGGCTGCCATGGTGTCTCCTGGTGCAGAAGGGTCTGGGGTGACACGACGTCCGCGATGAGACGTGGCCTGACGTGCCACGTGGTCCGTGCTCGCGCCGCGTCGTGGCGGGTCGCGCCGCTGCAGGACCGGCGACCACGAGCCTGCGCCTCGGGCTACGTCAGGGCGCGCGATGCAGTCCGAAAGTACGCGCCGCAACAAAACGCGTCAACGCCGCGGGCGCCAGGACCGGACGGTCGATCCCGACAGCCCAGAAACACGCAAAACCGTCGCAGTCGGCAAGTACCTTCCTCGCATGGCACCAGCGCGCTCGTCAGGACTCGGCACGATGCGCGGCGGTGGCTACGACGGCTACGGCGGCTACGGCGGCCGGGGGCGCTCCTCACGGGGGCCCGGCGGCGTCATCGTCATCGTGGTCATCCTGGTCGTCGTGCTCGTCGCGGCGGGCCTGTTCGTCAAGCACCGCCGTGACGCCGAGGCGCAGCGCCGCCAGGCCCAGGCCCAGGCGGTGGTGACCAGCTTCCTCGCCGCGCTGTCCTCCGGCGACGCGCCGGCGGCGGCCGCCCAGGTGATGCCGGCCCGCGCCGCCGCGGCCAGCACGGTGCTCAGTGAGACGCGCGCGCAGATGCACGCGGTGACCCTGCGCTACGCCGTGACCGGACCCGTCGACTCGACCCGCCGCCCCGGGGCGGCGTACCGGGCGACCCTGGAGGTCCGCGGCCTGGGCCCGGCCAGCTGGACCGGCCGCGTACCTCTGCAGCGCGTCGGCGACACGTGGAAGGTGGCCTTCACCCCCGCGGTCGTGCACCCGGCCCTCACGGACGGCGGCCACTTCGCCTACACCCGGGAGCGCCCTTCCCGCGGACGCATCCTGGTCGCCGACGGCCAGTCGATGACCCTCGACGCCGACCTGGCCGGCAACCTGCGGGGGCAGGTGACGACGGCGAAGACCGACGCCGAGGCGGCGGCCGCCGGGCCGCGGTTCCTCAAGGACGACGACATCGGCACGAGCGGCCTCCAGCGCGCCTTCAACGAGACGCTCCAGGGCCAGCCGGGCGGCGCCCTGTCCGTGGTCGACGCCGACGGACGGACGACGGCCACCGTCGTGTCCGCGCGGCGGGCCGACGGCCAGGACGTCACGACCAGCCTCGACCTGCGCATCCAGCGTGCCGCCGAGGCCGCGGTCGCAACGGTGCCGCAGGCCGGTGCGATCGCCGCCGTCGACACCCGGACCGGGCAGATCCTGGCTCTCGTCAACCACCCGTCGGCCGGATTCGGCCGGGCGATCGGCGGCAAGGGGCCGCCGGGGTCGACGTTCAAGATCATCACCTCGGCCGCGGCCCTGATCGCGGGCATCCCGCCGTCCACGGTGCTGGACTGCTCCGCGACCACGAAGGTCAACGGGCGGACCTTCAAGAACGCCGAGAACGAGGCCGCCGGCCCGATCGGCTGGACGAAGGCCTTCGCCGACAGCTGCAACACGTGGTTCGTCCGCTTGCAGGACAAGGTCCCCCAGTCGACGCTGACCTCGACCGCGGCGCTGTTCGGCTTCGCCACCGACGCCGACTCGACCAAGGCGCAGCAGGCGGCGGCCGGGATCCTCCCGATCCGCTCGTTCGGCGGCAGCTATCCGGCGCCCCGCGACAGGGCGCAGGCCGCCGGCCAGTCGATCGGCCAGGACCTCGTCCTGGCCAGCCCCCTGCAGATGGCCTCGGTCGCCGCGGCCGTCGCGGACGGCACCTGGCGGCAGCCGGTCCTCACGAGCAAGCCCGGTGCCTCCCACGCCCTGCCGGCCGGAGTGGCCAGCACGCTGCGCGGCTTCATGGCCGCGGTACCCGGCCCGGGAGGCACGGCGGCCAAGGCCGGGCTGCCCGCGGGTACCGCCGGCAAGACGGGTACCGCCGAGACCGCTGCCAGCGACGCCGACCCGAAGAAGACCGACTCGTGGTTCGTCGGCTACCGCGGCACCATCGCCTTCGCGGTGGAGTTCGACCAGGCCGGCTTCGGTGCCGACGTCGCCGCCCCGGCGGCCGCGCGGTTCCTGCGCGCGCTGGGCTGACCCACCGGCGCCGCTCTCACGTTCGCCTCAGCCTTCTCCCACAAGGATGGGGTCCGGGCGCGGGGCACGGTACGCCACAGGGGCGGTGTCAGCCCTCGCGCCGGGATCGGGGTACGACTGATGGGTGCCGACCGCGAGGACCTGCGGCAGGTCTACCGTCGGAGAAGGATCGTGCTGGGAGTCGGCGTCGCGTTCGTCGCGTTGCTGGGCTTCTCGCTCGTCCGGTCGGCGACGGCGGTACGACCGACTGTGGCCGCGCACCGGACGCCCGGTGACGCGGGTGCACCGCCGGCGAAAGGGCAGCCCCTGACGTCCGGCACCCGTCCGGGCGTCAACATCTACGCCCACACCGGGGCCGGCGCGTTCGCCCCGGCGACCTGGGGCGTGCCCTACCGGTTGTACGTCCCGGAGAGCGCGGGCACCGGCGTCGACGTCATCGACCCGGTGGCGATGCGGGTGGTCGCCCACTTCACGACGGGCCTGGACCCGCAGCACGTCGTACCGTCCTACGACCTCAAGACCCTGTACTCGACGAACGACCTGGCGAACTCCCTGACGCCGTTCGACCCGTACACGGGACGTCCGTCCGGGCCCAACATCCCGGTCGCGGATCCGTACAACATGTACTTCACCCCCGACGGCAAGCAGGCGATGGTCGTCGCGGAGCAGAACCAGGAGCTCGACTTCTACGACGCACACAGCTTCGCCCCGCACAAGCGCCTGCACGTGACCTGCGCCGGCGTCGACCATGCGGACTTCTCCGCGGACGGCAGCTTCCTCATCGCCTCCTGCGAGTTCGCACATCGGCTGGTCCGGGTGGACCTGCGGACCGAGACCGTCGCCGGCTACCTCGACATGCCCGGCTCGAGCCCGCAGGACGTGCGCATCAGCCCCGACGGGCGGACGTTCTTCGTCGCGGACATGGACCGCGGCGGTGTGCACCTGATCGACGCCGCGACCTTCGGCGAGGTCGGTTTCCTCAAGACCGGACGGGACGCGCACGGCCTCTACCCGAGCCGGGACGGCAAGCGCCTGTTCGTGAGCAACCGGGGATCCGGCAGCATCACCGTCATCGACTTCGCCACCCGCCGGATCCTGACGACCTGGCTGCTGCCGAACGGGGGCAGCCCGGACATGGGCGGCGTCAGCCCGGACGGAACGGTCCTGTGGCTGTCCGGCCGCTACAACGCGACCGTCTACAAGATCTCGACGGCGGATGGCCGGCTGCTCGGACAGATCCACGTGCCCAACAAGCCGCACGGCCTGGCCGTGTGGCCGCAGCCCGGCCGGTACTCCCTGGGCCACACCGGCAACATGCGCTGACCGCGGGACCTCGCAGACCTCGCACCCGGCCGGACGGCTCAGGCCAGGCCGGAGGGCGCAGGACGGCTCAGGCCGCCCGGCCGGTGCGCGCGATCGGCCGCTCGAGATCGACCACCGGGCCCAGCAGGCGCCCTGCGACGATCGCGACGATGCCGACCCCGACCACGGAGACGGCGAGCGAGCCGAGGATGTCGCCCGGGTAGTGGATGCCGTCGTACACCCGGGAGAAGCCGATCAGGAGCGCCGCGACGAACAGCACCACTCCCGCGCGCCGGGACAGGAAGACGCCCACGGCGAGGGCGACGGCGAACGCGGCGGTCGCGTGGTCGCTGGGGAAGGACTGACCGGCCGCATGCTGGACGAGCCGGTGCAGGTGCGGGTACGCCGTGAAGGGACGCGGCTCGGCGTGCACCGTCGCGGCCACCAGGCCCAGCGCGAAGGACAGGACCAGGGACGCGCCGACCGCCACGAGCCGGGGCCAGTCGCGCCGCCGGAGGGCAGGCACCGCCAGCGCCACCAACGCCAGGAAGACGAGGAAGATCAGGTCCTTGGCGGCGAAGATCATGACCTTGTCCAGGAACGCGTTCCCGGACAGGTTGTTGATGTCGTGCAGCAGGGTGTCGTTGATGGCGTCTCGCGGTGGTTCAGGTCACCCGCGGGTGACGGTGGACGGTGGACGAGCCGCCGGGGCTCAGCCGGTCTGTTTCGCGGTCTTCGGCTGGGCCACGAGGTCGGCGACGAGAACCAGTGCCGGCGACGCAGCCTGGGACGCCGTCGCCGGCGAAGCAGGCGACTCGATGAGGACCCGGCTGCCGAGTGGCAACCCGCGGGTCAGGTCGAACAGGCCGTTCTTGCCCGACGGGGTCACCGGCACACCGATCGGCGTCCCGCTGGACCAGCTCGAGCCGACCGGCTTGTTGCTGGCGTCGACCGCCAGGTACTGGACGACGAGCAGGCCGCCGCCCACCGGAGCGCCGGTACCGCGGGCCAGGACCTGGATCGCCGGCGTCTTCACGGCGAACTTCGCCGGCGCCACACCCACACCGGGGGGCGTGCCCAGCGCGCCGCTGACCGTGACACCCGGTACGGCCGCCTTCTGCGGCGCCGCCTTCGGGTCGCCGGCCGCCTTGCCGGAGTACGAGCTGACGAGGTCCACCACGAACACCAGGGTGTCGGTGCCCTTGATGCCGGCGGCAGCGTTCCCCGTGGGGCCGTAGCCGGCGCTGGGCGGGATCGACAACAGGAGCCGGCTGCCGGCCTTGACGCCGACCAGCGTCTGATCCCAGCCCGGGATGACCCGGCCGACGCCGATGGGGAAGGCGGCGACCTGGCCCCGGTCGTAGCTGTTGTCGAAGACCTTGCCCTGCCATACCTGACCGAGGTAGTCGCCGACCAGCAGATCACCCTTGTTCACGACCGGACCGCTGCCCTGGCGCAGCACCCGCACCTGCACCGAGCCCGGCGCGGCGCTGGACGGGAAGGTCAGGGTCGGCTTGGTCCCGTAGCTGCCGCTGACCGACGGAAGCGCTCCGGCCGCGCGGCTCGCGGAAGCACTCGGCTGGGCTGACCCGCTCCCGCTGCACGCCGTCAGCGTCGCGAGCAGGAGCAGGGCCACAGCAGCGACGGGACGACGCACGAACACCTCTGGGGACGGGAGCGGCACCGGGAGAAGTCCGGCGTACTGACCACCAGCATGCCGTGCCGGCCTGTGAACGTGCTGAACGGCCGGTCGACGAGCCGGTCAGCCGGACGCGAGGACCAGCAGCCGCTTGGACTGCAGAGCCCCGCCGGCCGACGGTCCGCCGCCGGGCACGAGGAGCCGGTCGCCCATGACGACGGCACCGATTCCCTGCCGGCCGCCGGGCAGATCGGGCAGCCGGGACCAGCGCCGGGTCGTCGGGTCGTACGCGTCGACCTCGGTGTAGACGACGCGCTCGGCGGCGTCCTCCCCACCGATCACCACGAAGCGGCCACCCAGGGAGGCGCCGGCGGCGGACGACCGCCCGTGCGGCAGGGGCGGCAGGGTGGCCCAGCGGTTGGTCGCCGGGTCGTAGACCTCATGCACGGTCATGCCACCGGGGCGTCCGGCGGCCACATGGAGCAGACCGGCCACCACTGCCCCGGCGGCGTGGTCGCGGGCCGTCGGCATCGGCGCGGCGGTGCTCCAGCGGTCGGTCGACGGGTCATAGACGTCATGCTCCCCCGTGTCCCCGGACGGGCCCTTGCCGCCGACGAGGTGCAGGCGGCCGCCCAGCGTCACCGCGACCGCGGCGGTACGGGCGACCGGGAGCGGCGCCTTCGTCTGCCAGCGGTCCGTGGCCGGGTCGTAGGCGTACAGGACCGACGTCGGCCGCCCTGCGGAGCCGTAGCCGCCGGCCGCGTAGATGCGGCCGGCCAGGCCGACCGCGCCCACGTGGTCGAGGCGCACCGGCAGCGGCGCCGCGGTCCGCCAGCGGCCCGTCGCCGTGTCCAGCACCAGGTGCGTCGTCGAGTGGGCCTGCCCGCCGACGTAGCCGCCCAGCACGTGCACCTGGGTACCGAGTTGCGCGACGCCCACCTCGCTGACCGCAACGGGCAGCTGCGCTCCGTCGGCCCAGCGCAGCGTCGCGAGGGAGGCCGCACCGGCCGGCCCGGTGATCGGGCCAGCGGACGCGACGGGAGGAGCGGTGGAGCCGGACGCGCTGCCCGCCGCGGACGGCGTGCCCGACGCTGCGCTGCTCCCACTGCCGCACGCCGCCACCGCGAGCAGCACCCCAGCACCCAGTCCCGCCAGCCATCGCATGCCGGCCACCGTAGGTCGCCCGCGGCCGAACGGCCGCCTCGAACCTGAAGGGACACTGAGCGCGGCCACTGTTCTTTACAGGAGACTCCCAGGCTCTCTCCAGTTCCGGGCGCGGCCTGGCCGGTAAGAGTGACCGGGTGACCGACAGTGAACGCCCGCCGCACGGAGACGACCGTGGCCCGCGCCGCGCGTGGCACGTGCTGGCGGTCTCCGTCGCGATCGGCGTCGTCCTGGCCGGGATGTGGGCGTCCACCTCGAAGGCCAGCGCGAGCGCCCTCGTCCGGGTGATCCAGCCCCGGCCCTCGGCCGCGCCTTCGGTCACGCCGGCCCTTCCTCCGCAGCGCATCGTCGTGCTCGGGGACTCCGTGGCCGCCGGCACCGGCTGCGGCTGCACCGGCTTTGCCGACCTGCTCGCCTCGGACGCGGCCGCCCGCTCCCACCAGGCCAGCACGCTGTCGAACCTCGCCCTCGACGGCCTGACCACCTCGCGGCTGCTCGCGCAGCTCTCCGACCCCACCACCGCGCAACGCCTGCGCGAGGCCACCCTCGTCACGGTCACCATCAGCGCGAACGACTTCGACGGCGAGCTCGCCGTCACCACGGCCTGCGGTGGCGCCGCCAACCTGGACTGCTACAGCCAGGGCCTGACCGCACTGCCCGGCATGCTCGGCAGCGTCCTCACCCGCATCCACGCACTGGCGCCGCCGGGAGCACGCGTCCTCGTCACCGGCTACTGGAACGTCTTCCTCGACGGTGACGTGGGGTCGCAGCTCGGGCGGACGTACGTCGAGACCAGCGACGCCCTGACCCGCCGCGTCAACACCGTCCTCGCCGCCACCGCCAGGAACAGCGGTGCGACGTACGTCGACCTGTACGCCGCGTTCGGCGTCGCGCCGCGCGCCATCCGGACGGCGCTGCTGGCCCCCGATGGCGACCACCCCAGCGCGGCCGGCCACCAGCTCATCGCCGACGCGCTCGCGTCCGCCGCGGGCCTGACCTGACCTGACCCGGCGGGCCGCCGAACAGGCCGCGCCGTTGTGTCAGTCTGTGCCGGACGGGCGGCGGCAGGGAGCCGGTGAGCGAGCCCGCCGCGGAGGTGCGTCGTGCCCGACCCGATCGGCGGTCCCCAGCCGGACCGTGGGCGGGGCCCGCGGGACGAGGTCCTGCTCGAGGACGGCGCGCCCCGTCCACGGGGTCCACAGGGCCCACAGGAGCAGCCCACCGGCGTACCCGCCCCACGGTCAGGCCGTCGCGGCCTCGTCCGCACCGGCTTCGCGGTGTCCGTCGGAGCCCTGCTGGCCCTCGGGCTCGCCAAGGCCCTGCTCATCGTGGCGAGCGAGCTGCTGCTCATCGTCGTCGCCGCCTTCATCGCGATCGGTCTCGAACCCGCCGTGGACTGGTTCACCGGCCGCGGGATGCGCCGCAGCTACGCGGTCTCCCTGATCGCCGCGATCACCGTCGCCCTGCTCGCGGCCTTCCTGGCCATCGCCGTGCCCCCCATCGCCAACGAGGCGACCCAGCTCATCAGCAACGCCCCCGACTACCTGCGCCGACTGCATGACAAGCACACGACGATCGGCAAGCTGGACACGTCATTGCACATCGAGGCCAAGCTCCGCAGCTTCGCCAGCACCCAGCTGTCACACGCGTTCGGCGGGCTGCTGAACGCCGGCCGGACGGTGGTGTCGTACACGTTCCAGGTCATCGTCGTCGTGGTGCTGGTCGTCTACTTCCTGGCCGACTTCCCGGGCATCAAGAGTGCGATCTACCGGCTGGTGCCGCTCGAGCAGCGGCCCCGCGTCGCCAGCCTCGGGGACGAGATCATCGGCCGGACCGGCGGCTACGTCCTCGGCAATGTGTTCACCTCGGTGATCGCGACCCTCGCGCAGTACGTCGTCCTGCGGGCACTGGGCGTGCCCTTCGCCCTCGCGCTGGCGGTCTTCGTCGGCCTGTTCGACCTGGTCCCGCTCGTCGGTTCGACCATCGCCGGAGCCCTGGTCACGACCGTTACGCTGGCGACGGTCTCGACGACCGCGGCGCTGATCAACTTGGCTTTCACCATCGTCTACCGATTGTTCGAGGACTACGTGCTCAGCCCCCGGATCCTGAAGCGGACCGTCGACGTCAAACCGGCCGTGACGATCATCGCCGTCCTGCTCGGCGGGGCGCTGCTGGGCATCGAGGGCGCACTGATCGGGGTGCCGGTGGCCGCCGCGATCCAGCTCGTCGTCACGCAGGTCATCTATCCCCGCACCAGCACTCCTCCCACGGCCCAGTGAGCCCTTCCGTCTCGGTCATCGCGGCCAGCCTCGGCTCGACCGGGTTCTTCGCTCTGGCCACGGCGCTCAAGCACCGCAGCGCCGGCCAGGCACCGGATGCCCAGAAGTTCCGGCTCCGCCAACTCGCCCGGTTCATCGCGGCCACCGCCACCCATCCCCTGTGGCTCGGCGGGATCCTCGCGGACGTCGGCGGCCTCGGCCTGCAGGTCTATGCGCTGCACATCGGCGCGCTCGCGGTCGTCCAGCCGCTGATGATCACGGCGCTGCTGTTCTCGCTCGTGCTCAACCACTGGGTCGCCGGGACCCGGATCTCCCGTCGGGAGGTCATCGGGGGCGTGGTCCTCGTCGCCTCCCTGGCCGGCTTCCTCCTGATCTCCGGAGCGGCCTCACCGGAGGTCACCGGGACTCCGCAGGACGCCGAGCGCGGTCCCGCGATTGCGGCGGGCGTGCTGGCCCTGACGCTCGCGCTGAGCTGTGTCCTGATCGCCCGGAAGCTGCCGCGCGGGCGTGGCGCCGCGCTCATCGGGATCGCGGTCGGCATCACGTACGCCTCCACGGCCGCCCTGATCAAGAGCTGCACGAACATCGTCGTCGCCCACGGCCTGCTCTCACTGCTCACCAGCTGGCAGCTCTACGTCCTGGTGGCGGCCGGTGCGACGGGGCTGATCCTCAGCCAGCTCGCGTTCCAGGCCGGCCCGCTCACGGCCAGCCTGCCGGCGATCGCCACCGTCGACCCGCTGCTCAGCATCGCGCTGGGCGTCGTCGTCTACGAGGAGAACCTGCGGCACGGCCTGCCGGCGATGTCCGGCGCAGCCGTGTGCCTCGTCGTCATGTCGGCCTCGGCGATCTACCTCAGCCGCCTGGAAGCCGCCGAGGGCAGTCCCCCGGAGCCGGACGAGACCGCCTCGCTGAGCCCGGCTCCGTCCAGCTGACCGGCAGCCGATGCCCCTCTGCGTCGCATAGCGGATGCGATGTGCACGATAGTGAGCTTCGGAGGTGGGGAGTGCCATGAGCAATGACGGGACCAAGGACGGGATCACCAGCGCGGTTCACGACGACGATCCGGTGTCGCCCATGACGACGGCGAGCTGGCAGCAGGCCGAGGAGAAGCTCTACTCCGCCGCCACCACGCGACCGGACCTCTACCAGCGTGCGCTGCTCCTGGTCAGCGCCGTCGTCGCCCGGCTGCGCGAGCTCGGCGCGGGAACCAGCCCACTGCTCGCCGCCGCGGCGCGCGGCCCGGAACTCGTCACCGAGATCCTCGAGGAGCGCGGGACGAGCGGCGCCGAACTCGACCTCGACCTGGTCGCCCGGGCGGCCATGGCCATGCGCTATCGGGAGGTGGCGGGCGAACAGGCCGCTCAACGCCGCCTACGACGCCTCGCCGAGGCCGGCCGGTCCGATCGCGCCTGGGTGGTCCTGGAGGAGTCCGGCGACCCGGCCGGCGACCCGTTCCTGCCCTACCACCGGCTCGAGGCCGACGCGGCCAGCGGGCGCGCGCTCCTCGTGACAGCAACGCCCGACGCGGAGTTCCGGGCCAGCGTGCACGCCGTACAGCCGGTGCGGGTCGACCTGGCGACGGGCTCTGTCGAGGAGGCCGAAGGCACCGACCCGGCGGCCAGTGCGCACCCGACCGCGGAGGCACGCGAGGCCCACGCGGCAGCGCTGCGGGAGCCGCGGGACGATTCCTGATCGAGGTATTGCGCGAAGGCCGGTATTTCTTATAGTGAACGCGCAGGCCCCAGCTGGACGTCCCGAAGGACGAAGGGCACCGCATGACGCTCGCGATCCCGCCCACCGAGCCACGTCCGGTAGTCCCCGGCGCTGTCACCGATGCGCACACCGTGGCCAGGCTGCTGACTGCTCTGCAGAGCGAGGGGTTGCGCGTCGAGGTTCCGCTGTCCGCGCGCGTCGGGGGGGCCGGTCCCGCGGACGCCGGGATGCTGTACGTCGAGGGCGTGCAGACGACGGTGCCCACCAGCGCGGCGTACGTCGCGTCGTCGCCGTACGCGCTGCGCGGTGAGGACGACGGCAGCTGGGCTGTCTACCGGGGCACCGACCGGGTCGCGTCCGCGTCCCTCGCCCCGCGCCCCCGCTACTACGACCTGACGACCGAACACGGCATCCCGTACTGGAAGATCGCTCTGCTGCACCTGGATTCCGTGGCCAGCACGGTCCTACAGACCTGCGCGTACTGGGGGAACGACGACCAGTGCGCGTTCTGCGGCATCGGCGTCACCCTGGCGGCCGGCCGGACGATCGCGAAGAAGACCCCCGCGACGCTGGCCGAGGTCGCGGTGGCGGCGCGCGACCTCGACGGCGCCGTCGACGCGACCCTGACGACCGGCAGCACGGCCACTCCGGACCGCGGGGCGATGTACGTCGGCCGGTGCGGTGAGGCGGTGAAGCAGTCGGCCGGTCTGCCCGTGCAGGTGCAGTTCGAGCCGCCCTCCGATCTGGACGTCATCGACCGCGTGGCCGACATGGGCATCGACTCGGTCGGCATCCACGTCGAGACCTTCGACCCCGACGTCCTCGCCCGCGTGGCACCGGGCAAGGCCCGCTGGGGCATCGAGGCCTACTTCACGGCATGGGAGCGCGCGGTCCGAATGTTCGGCGCCGGGCAGGTGTCGACGTACGTGATCCTCGGCATGGGCGAGGACGAGAAGCTCACGGTGGAGGGCTGCAAGCGGGCCATCGACATGGGCGTCTACCCGTTCGTCGTCCCGCTGCGCCCGGTACCCGGCAGCCTCATGGAGGACCTGCTCCCGCCGCCGCGGGAGGCCGTCGAGGCCGTCTACCGGCAGGTGGTGCCCCATCTCGAGAAGCGCGGCATGACGTCCGCGGGTGTCACCGCCGGATGCGCGCGCTGCCAGGCCTGTTCGGGCCTGGGTGCGTTCGAACGGTCGGACGGAGGCCTGCGTGAAGGACGTACTACCCTCCCGCTCTTCGTCGGCGCCTGACGCACCGCCGCTCGCCTGCCGTCGGGTCGAGGGACCGGATGAGCTGGTGACGCACCACGACATACGGCGCGCCGTTTTCGTTGTCGAGCAAGGACTGTTCGCGATCGACGACCGGGACGGGCACGACGACGACCCGGCGACGGTGCATGTGCTGGGTTTCGTGCGTGGTGTGCCCGCGGGGACCGTCCGGCTCCATCCGATCGACGGCCCGCTCTGGAAAGGCGACCGGCTCGCGGTCCTGCCGGAGTTCCGCCGGTCCGGGATCGGCGGGCCCCTCGTCCGCCATGCCGTGGCGGCCGCGGCGCGATGCGGGGGCACGCGGATGAACGCGCAGGTGCAGGCCGTCAACGTGCGGTTCTTCCTGGCCCTCGGCTGGGCTGCTGTCGGCGAACCGGCCGACCACCTCGGGGTGCCGCACCAGCAGATGACGATCGCGCTGGGATGAAGACCTCGTCAG
>JAOPWV010000021.1 GCA_025965475.1 Frankiales bacterium
CGGACCACGTCGCCCTCGTGCGTGATCTCGATGGTGAAGTCGGTGCGGGCGTGCAGCGTGCAGTTCGTGGCCAACTCGCTGACGAGCTGCACCGCCGTCCAGGTCGGGTCGTGCACATCCCAGGCAACCAGGGTCTCCGTGACGAAACGGCGCGCGGCCGGAACGCAGCTGACATCCGGCGGCAGGGTGCGGGCAGCGGTGGGCACGCAGGGACGATAGACCAGCCGCCGAGACGGCCGCAGCGACATCCGTCGCCTGCCGGGTCGCCGCGCGCGCGTCATCGACGCGGTGCGCGCAGCGTGTCCCGTTCTGGGCTCAATGTCACGTGAGTGGCCCCGCCGTCGGTTCCCGACAACCGGTCGGAGCTCGGCGCGGCGTACTCCCGCTCTCCCCCGCCCGGACCAGTTCGGGTAGGCCGTCCTCGCCCCCGAAGACGGGCCGGACGCGGCACAGACACAGGCCGTCCAGGCCCCCACCATCGAGGCTCCGGAGCAGGACGGCAGCCGTCGACACGAAGGGCCCGCAGCGCATGACGCTTCGTGCCGTCGTCGTCGAGGACAACGAAGCGCTCCGCATGATCACCACGCTGTCCCTGCAGTTCGACCTCCCGGCCGACATCGTCGGCGAGGCCGCCGACGGGGTCGCCGGGTTGCAGGTCATCGAGGAGACCCGGCCCGACCTCGTCATCGTCGACCTGCACATGCCGGTGCTGGGCGGCCTGGACCTCATCCGGGAAGTACGGAGCCGGGGCTGGGCAACCACCCTCGTGGCGTACTCCGCCGACGCCGCCGCCCTCATCGAGGCCACGCGGGCCGGTGCCGACGCAGCGGTGCTCAAGACGGGCGAGCCGGACGACCTCGTGGCCGCCGTCCGGGCTGCGCTCGAACCGCCCGGTACTCGTCGATGATGGCCGGATGGCCGCCACGTACGTCGACATCGCCGCACTCCTCCCCGAGCCTGGCGAGGACGCGCAGCGCGTCCTGTGGTCGGCAACAGGACAGCTGCAGACCAACCTGGTGAGCCTGTCGGCGGGCGCGCGGGTCGAGCAGCACGTCGAGGGCGAACTCGACGTGCTGCTCGTCGTGGTGCAGGGCGCCGGGGTCCTGACCGTCCTGACCGCGGCACCGCAGACCGGTGCCGAGGCCGTCGACCTCGACGTCGCGGCGCCGGCCGCCGTGCTGCTGACCGCCGGCACCGCGCGCGCGATCACCGCCGGACCGGCCGGGCTGGCGTACGTCACCGCGCACCGGCGCAGGCCGGGCCTGCTCCCGTCCGTACGCGCGAGCCTGCCCGCCGGCTAACCCCCCAGCAGGAGCAGGAGCCCGCCGACGGTGAAGATCACCATGACGACCAGCAGCGGGTACTGCGACGTCCGCGCGGCCGCCTGGTGTTCCGGCCCCGCGAGCCGTACGGCCCGGTCGTGGGCGAGCACCACGCCGAGAACGTGACCGGTGACGATCGCCAGCACCTGGACGACACTGATGACCCGGGCGCTCACCGCCGTGTAGTCGATCGAGTTGGCCGCCGTCCCGAACAGGTTCCACCCCTGGCCGAACGGGTCGCTCATCAGGATGTAGGTGAGCTGGCCGTCGATCAGCAGCAGCGAGAAGTAGTGCGCGATGGCGTAGCCCGCCGCGATCGGGATGACCGAGTGGGCGTACTGCCCGGGGCCGCCCGGCACGCCGGAGATCCGGGCCGCCAGCCAGGTCGCGCCGACGTACAGGATCCCCACGAGCGGGACCATGAGCGCCAGCCCGATCAGCTGCGGGAGGGTGCGCGCGTCGCCCGCGATCCCCGGCCCGTTCTGCCACCACAGCGTCCTGGTGAGCCCGTCGAAGGCGGTGCTTCCGACGAGGACGACGACGACCGCCGCCAGCCCCTTCTCCACGGGCAGGCCGGCGACCCCGTCCAAGGGGTTGCGTACGACGAGGCGCCCGTCGTCACGCCTGCCGAACGGGGACAGCCGGCCCATCAGCGTGCTGTAGACCTCGAACCCGTCGCCCCGGGAGAACCACCGCTCGCCACACCACAGCGCGGCCAGCAGCTGCACGAGGGAGTACACGAGGATGTAGAGCCCGACGTAGCGCGGGTTCGACCGGTCCGGGAACGCCAACTCGAACCACGCGAACGACAGCAGGGCCACCGCGCCCGGCCAGTAGCCGAACCGTTCGAGTCCGACCCGGCCGGGCGGCGGCCCGGTCACCCGGGACAGGACCGCGTGGACGGTCCGCAGCGGGTTGACCCGGGCCCAGACCGGACCCAGCAGCAGGCTGGCCGGCACGATCCCGACCCAGAACTGGATGAAGAACGCCCAGGGGGCGAGGTTCGCCGGCGGGTCCGTCGGCCCGACCAGGGCCACCACGAGCACGAGGACCGCGACGGCCAGGGCCACCACCCGCAGCACGGTGGTGGTGACCGGGCTGTCGACGACGCGCTGCACCGCCATCGGCAGCGGCCGGCCGGCGGAGGCGCCACGCAGCCGCGGTTCGCGCCACAGTGCGCCGAGGGCGAGGAACGACACGAGCACGGCCGTGCCGCCGGCGATGATCGCCAGGTTGACGGGGATGGGCAGGTCGGCACGGGTACCGACGCCATGGGCGAGCGGGATCACTGCACCTGCAGCTGGACGAGCCGGAACTTCAGGTGCTCGAGCTCGGCCTCGAAGACGCCGGGCTTGTCGGCCGTGAAGACGAGCGTCGCGGTGCCGCCCTTCGGGACATCGACGTGCTTGTCGTATCCGTGCAGGTGGACCTCGTCGGCGACGTCGCTCGTCACGACGAGGGCGACCGTGCTGCCCACCTTCACCGGGACCCGCCCGGTGTCGCCGGTGACCTTTCCGTGGGCGTAGGTCAGGTGGATCGTCTGGTCCGCGGCAGGTGTGGCCGCAGAGGTGGCCGCGGAGGACGCGCCCGAGGACGTGGCGCCGGCGGACGGCGGGGGGGTGACCGAGCGCGCGGGGCTCGCGGCCGCCGACGACTGGGTGCCGGCGGAGGTGCTGGCGGTCGAGGAGCCACCACAGGCGGCGAGGGCCAGGACGAGCACGACAGCCGGTGTGGCACGGACGGCATGGGTCAGGGCGGGGTGGCACAGCGTGGGGCGGGTCATGAGGGCTCCGAGTGGGGAGAAGGGGCACGCGGGAGGGCGCACGCGCGCGCGGACGCGTCGGTGCGGGCGGCCAGCCGGTGGCGGCCGCTCAGGTCACGCGCACCCGTGGCGGCCCTCTGCGGACCGGTGCGGGTGAGGCCCACAGTGACCGTCCCGTACGACGGGCGACGACGGTCGGCGTGCTGCGGACGGGCGGATACCGGTGCGGCAGCCGGACCGGCGTCAGCCCCGATCCGAGCGCGCCGACGGCCCTGCGCAGCACCCTGGCCAGCGTGGCCGGCGCCCAGGCGCGCGCCTCCGCACGGCCGAGCAGCGCAGCGACGAACCCGACCGCGAGGACGTGCATCGCGAGCATCGCGAGCAGATGCGGCGAGGCAGCAGGCGCGGGCCCGGTGTCGCGGCAGAAGAGGGTGAAGGCGCCGTGCGCGACGGTCTGGCAGACCGCCAGCCAGACCAGGAAGAAGCCCGTGGAGCGCTGCCGGGACAGCAGGGACCAACTGGCCGCGCCGATCACGACGCCCGCACCCACCGCGCCCTCGACGTCGAGGCATCCGTCGGCGGCCAGATGAGCGAGCGCGCCGAGACCGACGGAGGAGGCGGCGAGGGCGGCGGCACGCGCGGCACGGAGCGGACCGCTCCCCGGCCGCAGCACCCATGCGCTCGTCACGACACCTCCCCCGGTCATCCTGTCATCCGCGGGCTCTGCTCGGACGGTGCGATCGGAGCAGCCGCTCAGAGGGTGAACGTGACCTGGTTGCCGAGCTCGGAGCGCTCCAGCGCCCAGGTCGCGGCGAGCTGGCCGATGATGTGCAAACCGAAGCCGCCGATCTGATCCGTCCGCGGGACCCCCGTCGGCGGGCTGAACGCCGGTCCCCGGTCGTGCACCGAGCCGGACACCGAGGCCGGCGTGACCACGAGTTCGACGTCGACCCGGTCGCCCGGCTGCGGGCTCCCGTAGCGGATCGCGTTGGTGACCGCCTCGCTCATGATCAGTTCGAGCCGGTGCAGCTGCTCCTCGTCCAGGCAGGAACGCAGCCCGCGGACGAAGTTCCGGGCCACGGCGACGGAGACCGGATGGGCCGGCAGATCGGTCGCGAACCGCAGCGCCTCGCCGTTCGTCGGGTCACTCATAGCTGAACCAGTCGCCGACCCCCGCCACATCGAGCAACGCGGTGACCGGCCCACTCTCGACCGCCAGGAGCACGGCGGCGCCGTCGCGGCGGGCACGGTCCCGGCACATGAGCAGGGACCGCAGGCCGGAGGAGTCGATGAACTGGACCCCCGTGACGTCCAGGACCAGCTGGGCGACGCCTCCACCCTCGAGGGCGGCGTCGACCTCGGCGACCAGCGCCCGCTCAGTCTGCAGGTCGAGCTCGCCGAGGACGGTCACGCGCACCGACCCGCCCACCCGGTGACGGCGCAGGTCGAAGGTGGCCTCGCCGCCGCCGAAGGCCTCCGCGCTCATGTGCTGCGGATGACCAGGAAGGCCGCGTCGTCGCGCAACTCCTCCCCGCCGAGTGCGTCGTCGAGTACCTCGGCGACGTCGGCGGCCGTGCTGCCCGCGAACGGGCCGAGCAGCGCGTGCAGCCTCGCGTCGTCGCTGCTCCCGTGGCCGGCCACCGCCTCGAGCATGCCGTCGGTGAACATGACCAGGACGTCCCCGGTCTCCAGCCGTTCCGGTACCTCGGTGAACTCGGCGTCGATCATCCAGCCGACCACCGGCGAGGTCCGACCGAGCCGCTCGACGCGGCCGTCGGTCCGGATCACCAGCGGGTGCGGGTGGCCGGCCAGGGCCACGGTGAGGTCGACGCCGCCACCGGGCTGCGGGCGCAGGGCGGCGAGCGCGAGGGTGCAGTACCGCTCCGGGTCGCCGTGACCGCGGACGAGCACCTGGTTGAGGCGGGTGAGCGCGGAGGCGGGCGTCCACGTGTCGACGGCCACGGTGCGCAGTGCCCAGCGCGCGACGCCGGTGAGCGACGCCGCGAGCGTGCCCTTGCCGCAGGCGTCGCCCACGACCACACCGCAGCCGCCGGCGTCGTCCGGGATGAGGTCGTAGAAGTCGCCGCCCACCTGGTCCCGGTACGCGACGTGGTAGCGCGCCACGACGTCGAGTCCGGGGATCTCGGGCAGCTCAGCGGGCAGCAGGGCTTCCTGCAGCGCGCCCGCGACCTCCTCGGCGCGGTGCCGTAGCTCCGCCTCGAGGCCCACGGTGCGACGGGCGGCGAGCCGGAGCTCCAGCTCGTCCATCACGAGCGTGGCGAGGTCCGACAGGTGCTCCACCTGCACGTCGGTGACCACCCGGGGCTGCTGGTCGATGACGCACAGCGTGCCAAGGTTGAAGCCGTCGTGCGTGGTGAGTGGCACCCCGGCGTAGAACCGCAGTCCGAACTCGCCCGCGACCAGCGGGTTCGCCAGGGTGCGCGGGTCGAGCTTCGCGTCGCTCACCAGCCACGGCTCGGGCTGGAGGATCGCCGAAGCGCACAGGCCCGGCTCCCGGTCGATCTGCGTGACGTCGAGGCCGTGATGGGACTTGAACCAGATGCGGTCGGTGTCGACGATGCTCACGATCGCGATCGGCACGTCGAACAACCGGGCGGCCATCGCCGTGATGCGCTCGAAAGCGCCGTCCGGCGGCGTGTCCAGCACGTCGTACCGGTGGACGGCGGCGAGCCGCTCGATCTCGTTCGGCGGCAGGAGATCGACTGTCACAGCCGGGCTCCCCTGGTCTCGATCGCGGCGGGACGGCTCACAGGCCGGAGCATAACCAGCACGAGTAGGACGAACGGACCGGGCACCGGTAGGACGAACGGATCAAGCGCCCGGCGTGAGGATCCGCTGCAGGAACTGCCGGGTGCGTGGCTGCTGCGGATCGGCCAGCACCTGCTGCGACGTACCGCGCTCCAGCACGCTCCCGGCGTCGAGGAAGCAGACCTCGTCGGCCACCTCGCGGGCGAAGCCCATCTCGTGCGTGGCGATGAGCATCGTCATGCCCTCACCCCGGAGGTCGCGGACGAGCGACAGCACCTCGCCGACCAGTTCGGGGTCCAGCGCGGACGTCACCTCGTCGAGCAGCAGCAGCCGGGGGCGGGTGGCGAGCGCGCGCACGATGGCCACCCGCTGCTGCTGCCCGCCGGAGAGCCGGTCCGGGTAGTCGGCCGCCTTCTCCAGCAACCCGAACCGGCTGAGCAGATCGCGGGCGTGCCCTTCCGCCTCACCGCGGGCGACACCCTGGGCGCGGCGCGGGCCGAGCGTGACGTTGTCGAGCACCGACAGGTGCGGGAACAGGTTGTAGGCCTGGAAGACCACGCCGATCCGCCGGCGTACGGCATCGGCGTCGGCGCGTACGGCGGTGATGTCCCCGCCGTCCAGCAGGATGCTGCCGTCGTCGACGGTCTCGAGGAGGTTCACGCAGCGCAGCAGCGTGGACTTGCCCGAGCCGGAGGCGCCGATGAGGACGGTTGCGGTGCCCTCCGGCAGCACGAGGTCGACGCCGCCGAGAACCCAGCGCTGCCCGAACCGCTTGCGCACCTGCTGCAGCTCGAGGACGGGCACCGGGCCGCCGGCGCCGCTCAGAGCGCACCCCCTGCGAGGCGCCGCCGGCTGTCGCGCGCGGCGAGGTAGTCGGTCAGCCGGGTCAGCGGGATCGTCATGACGACGAACAACCCGCCGGCGACGAGGTACGGCGTGAAGTTCCCGAGGTTGGCCGTGAGGATCTGGGCCTGCCGCACCGCGTCGATCGCCCCGATGACGCTGATGAGGCCGGAGTCCTTCTGCAGGGAGACGAGGTCGTTCAGCAGCGGCGACACGACCTTGCGGACGGCCTGCGGGAGGACGACGAAGCGCAGCGTCTGCGTGTAGGACAGCCCGAGCGACCGCGCGGCCGCCCGCTGCGACGGATGGACCGCCTCGATGCCGGCCCGGAACACCTCCGCGACGTACGACGTGTAGGTGAGGGTCAGGGCCACCACGCCGAGGAACAGCGGGTCGGTCGGGACGTACGGCAGGCGCAGCCCGGGGACCCCGAACCCGATCACCAGCAGCACCAGGATCAGCGGCGTGCCGCGGAACAGGTCGGTGTACGCCGCCGCCAGGATGCGCAGCGGCAGGGTCACCGGGCTCTGCGTCGTACGGGCGATGGCGATGAGCATGCCGAACACCGGAACGAGGACCCCGCAGATGAGCAGCGCCTCGAGGTTGACGAGCAGCGCGTGGGCGACCGTCGGCAGGGCGTCCCGCGCCGTCGCCAGGTCGAAGAACTGCGCCTGGACCCGCGGCCAGCCCGAGGACCCGGTCACCGCGACGACGAGCAGCGTCCCCACGGCCAGCGTCGACACCGCCGCGATCAGCCGTGAGCGCAGGGTCGCGCGGCGGCGCAGCCGGTCGCGCTCGACCTGCAGCGGGCTCGGTGACCAGGCGTCGACCGCCACCACGGCCGATGCCCCCGGAGCGGGGGTGGTCACCTCAGCTCGGGGGCGCCGGCCTGGGCGAGGTACTGCTTGCCGAGCGCGGCGAGCGTCCCGTCGGCACGGAGCGCGTCCACGGCCTTCGTGACGCAGGCTGTCAGCGGGCTGCCGAGGTCGAGGACGATCCCGAACTGCTCGGGCGACGCGCCGACGGGCAGCTGCCCGACGATCGTCGCGTCCTGGATCTCGGCGCCGGTGATGTAGAAGGCGGTCGGCAGGTCGACCACGAGGCCGTCGATCTGGCCGTTCTTGAGCGCGAGCTTCGCCAGGTCGTTCGTGTCGTAGACCGCCGGCTGCTTCGTCGGGTGGATCTGGTCGGTGATCGCGGTGTACGACGTGGTGCCGACCTGCGCGCCGAGCTTGGCGCCCTTGAGGTCGGCGAGGCTCTTCGCGCCCGCGATCTTCGAGCTCTTCAGCGCGATGACCGTCTGGGCGACGTCGTAGTAGCCGGAGCTGAAGTCGACGGCCTTCTTGCGGGCCGGGTTGATCGACACCTCGTTGAGGTCGATGTCGAAGTTCTTGGGCCCGGGCGCGATCACCGAGTTGAACGAGGCGGTCGTCCAGGTGACGGCCCCCTTGTCGTAGCCGAGCTGCTTCGCGACGGCGTACGCGACCGCGCTCTCGAAGCCCTTGCCGTTGCTCGGGTCGTCGCCGCTGAACCAGGGCTCGTACGCCGGCTTGTCGGTGGCGACCGTGAAGGTGCCCGCCTTCTGCGTCTTCAGGCTGGCCGGCGAGCAGCCCGACCCGGCGGAGGCTGCGGCCGACCCCGACGCCGCGGCCGCGGTGCCCGCTCCCGAGGAGGACCCGCAGGCGGCCGCCGCGAGCAGCGGCAGAGCACAGGCGAGGACGGTGAGACGTCGGGCCACGAACGGATCTCCTTGCGAGGACGACCGGGCCCGGCGCCCGGCGTAGCGGGATCAAGCTAGTCCAGGGAGCAACAACCGGCGGCCCGAGGCTGGCCGGCCTGTGATCGCAGTCATCGTTGCTCTTCCGTTCAATGGAAGTTGCACTACCCGCCGGAGACCCTCGGCCGCACGCTCCTGCCGTCACCGACGAAGGAGCCGAGCATGGAGTTCGCCAGGGACCAGTGGTATGTCGGGGCGTTCGCGCACGAAGTGGGGCGCGAGATGCTGGCCCGGACCGTGCTCGGGGAGCCGATCGTGCTCTACCGCACCGGCGACGGCCGGCCCATCGGTCTGGCCGACCGCTGCGTCCACCGCCGCTTCCCGTTGTCCGCCAGCCGGCTGGACGGCGACAACGTCGTGTGTGGCTACCACGGCTTCACCTACGACAGTGGCGGCACGTGCGTGGCCGTGCCGGGTCAGCAGCGGATCCCCCGCGCCGCGAAGGTGCCGGGCTACCCCGTCGTCGAACAGGACTCGTTCGTCTGGGTCTGGATCGGCGAGCCGGAGCTGGCCGATCCGGCGGACATCCCGCGGGCCCCCTGGCTGGACGACCCGGCGTGGACGGTCGTCCGCGGCATGGCGCCGCTGTCCGCCCGCTACGACCTGCTCGTGGACAACCTGCTCGACCTGTCCCACGAGACCTACCTGCACGGCGGCTACATCGGCACCCCGGAGGTGGCCGCGACCCCGACCACGACCTCGGTGGACGAGGAGGCCGGGGTGGTCCGGGTCAGTCGCCGGATGAGCGACGTCGAGTGCCCGGCGTTCTACGCGCGCTCGACCGGCATCCAGGGCAACATCGACCGCTGGCAGGACATCGAGTACCACGCACCGTGCCTGTACCTGCTGCACAGCCGCATCGCGCCGGCCGGCATCGTCGTGGAGGGCGACGACAGCGCCGCGTCACACGCCGAGATCGTGTACGCGATCACCCCGTCGACCGCCACCACGACGTACGACTTCTGGGCGGTGGCCCGCGACTTCGCCCGCGACGACAGCTCGGTGTCGGACTTCCTGGCCGACAACCAGCAGGCGGTCGTGATGCAGGACGTGGTCGCGCTGAACCTGCTCGAGACGGTCATCGCCACCGAGCCGGAGGGCTACCGCGAGCTGAGTATCGACATCGACACCGGCGGTCTCGCGGCCCGGCGGATCCTCAAGCGGCTGGCGGCGGGACCGGTGCGCGTGCCGGCGGCCGTCCAGGGATGACCGCGGACGCCACGCCGCGCGGGACCGGCACCTACAGCCACGACGTCCCGCTCGACCAGCCGGTCCGGCCGGCCCGCATCCCGGTCCTGATTGCGTGAGCGGCTCAGGTCCTCGCCCGGCTGCCGGCACTGGGTGCGCCGAGCGCGCGCGAGACACCCCTGGCTGCCGCGCGGACGGCCGGCACGAGGGTGCGCGGCTCGGCCCCTTCGGACGGCACGACGATCGACAGCGACGCGACCACCTCGTCACCGGGACCGCGGACCGCCGCCGCCACCGACAGCGCGTCGGGCGTCACCTGCCGGTCGCTGATCGCCACCCCGGTCAGCCGCACCTCCTGCAGCACCCGGCGCAGCCGCTTGGGGTCGACGATCGTGTACGGCGTGTAGCGCCGGAGCGGCAGGGCCAGAACCTGCTCCTGCACCTCGGGGTCGGCGTGCGCCAGCAGCACCAGGCCGACCCCGGTCGCGTGCAGTGCGAACCGGCCGCCGACGCGACTGAGGATGCTGATCGCGCCGTGCCCCGAGATGCGCTCGACGTACACCACCTCGACGCCGTCGCGCACGGCCAGCTGGACGTTCTCGTGGGTGGCCTCGTAGAGGTCCTCCAGGAACGGCAGGCCCGCCTCGCGCAGCCCGACGCTGCGCGGCGCCAGGGAGCCGACCTCCCACAGCCGCAGGCCGATCCGGTAGCCGGCGTCGGAGCGCTCGAGGGCGCCCCACTCGGCGAGTTCGCGCACCAGCCGGTGCGCGGTGGTCAGCGGCATGCCGGCGCGGCGGCTGATCTCGGAGAGTGTGAGGACGCGCCGCTCGGCGGTGAACGCCTCCAGGATCGCCAGCGCCCGCGCGGTGACCGACGGGCGGACGTGACGCGGATCCCCCACGGTGTGCCTCCCCCCTCCTACGCCGGCCCGCTCGTGGACGAAGGGGTACCACGTCGCGACCTCCGCGCCGGCTGGTTACGGACGTTCCGACGGGTCGCGCGCGGTGCCGGCCCGGGCAACCGGAGTCGCCGACGGGGGTGAGAGCGGCAGAAAACCAGCACGGGATGCCGCACGCGCGGCACAGTCATCGCAGTTGCTCTTCGAGAGACGGGGTGGGCACGTGGAGTTCCTGGGTTCGCAGTGGCAGGGAAAGATCCACTTGCGGGATTGGGTCGACGGCGGCGGCGGCGTACGTGCCGCGATCGAGCCGGCGACCGGCGCCGAGATCGGCCAGGTCGGCATGGCCGCTCCGGCCGATGTGGCGACGGCGGCCGGCATCGCGACCGAGGCCCAGAAGGACTGGGCGGCCCGGCCGTACGCCGAGCGCGCCGCCGTCCTGCGCAAGGCCGGTGACCTGTGGGAGCAGCACGCCGAGGAGGTGCACGGCTGGCTGATCCGGGAAGCCGGCTCCATCGGGCCCAAGGCGTCCTTCGAGACGCACACGGCCGCGGAGGAGTGCTACGAGGCGGCGGCGCTTCCGTCACACCCGTACGGCGAGCTGCTGCGCTCCATGCAGCCACGCCTGAGCATGGCCCGCCGGCTGCCGGTCGGCGTCGTCGGCGTCATCGCGCCGTTCAACGTGCCGATCGTGCTGTCGATCCGCGCCGTCGCGCCGGCCCTCGCCCTCGGCAATGCCGTCATCCTCAAGCCCGACCCGCGCACCTCGATCAGCGGCGGCGTGACGCTGGCCCGCATCTTCGAGGAGGCCGGCCTGCCGGCCGGCGTGCTCACCGTGCTGCCGGGCGGCGCCGACGTCGGCGAGGCCATCGTGACCGACCCGCACATCCGGGTCATCGCCTTCACCGGCTCGACCCGGGCCGGGCGAGCGGTCGCCGCCCTGGCGGCGCAGCACCTCAAGCGCGTGCACCTCGAGCTGGGCGGCAACTCCGCGCTGATCGTGCTCGGTGACGTCGACGTCGACAAGGCGTCGTCCGTCGGCGCGTTCGGCTCGTTCTTCCACCAGGGGCAGGTCTGCATGGCGACCGCCCGGCACCTGGTCCACGAGAGCATCGCCGACAGCTACACGGCCGCGCTCGCGGCCCGCGCCGAGAAGCTGCCGGTCGGCGACCCGCACACCGGCCAGGTCGCGCTCGGCCCGGTCATCGACGCCCGCCAGCGCGACACGATCCACCGCGCCGTCACGGCCACCGTGGATGCCGGGGCCACCCTGCACACCGGTGGCACGTACGAGGGGCTGTTCTACCGGCCGACCGTGCTCGGCAACGTGCCCGTCACCTCCCCGGCGTACGTCGAGGAGGTGTTCGGCCCGGTCGCGCCGGTCGTCGCGTTCTCCACCCTCGAGGAGGCGGCCGCGATGGCCCGGGACACCGAGTACGGCCTGTCGCTGGGGATCCTGACCAACGACGTGATGAAGGGGCTGGACCTCGCCGCCCAGATCCCGAGCGGGCTGGTCCACATCAACGACCAGACCATCAACGACGAGGCCACGATCCCGTTCGGCGGTGTCGGCGCCTCGGGTACCGGGTCGCGGCACGGCGGCGCGCAGGCGAACATCGAGGCGTTCACCGAGACCCAGTGGGTCACGCTGCGCGGCGACCTGCCGGCTTACCCGTTCTGAGTCCGTTCTGAGCATGAGCACGTCCTGACCGGGGGTGCGGGGCGGTCGCCCGGCCCCGCACCCGCCCCCCTCGCTGAGGAGCAGCCGATGACCTCGAGCACGTCCGCCCGGCCGACCGGGTCCGCCGACCCGCCGTACCTGTTCCCGGGCTACGGGTCCACGGTGCTGCGCGCGCCGGCCCGGCCGCTCGTCCGGCTGCCGCTGTCCAGGACCGAGCTCACGTCACCCGTGTACGGCCATTCCTCGGTCGAGGCGGGCGAAGCGGACCTCACGACCCGGCACAGCGGCGAACCGCTCGGCGAGCGCATCGTCGTGACCGGCCGGGTGCTCGACAGCGACAGCCGGCCGGTGCGCAACACCCTGGTCGAGGTCTGGCAGGCCAACGCGGCCGGCCGCTACCCGCACGCCGCCGACCAGCACCCGGCGCCGCTCGACCCCAACTTCACCGGGGCGGGCCGGTGCCTGACCGACGACGAGGGCCGCTACCGGTTCGTCACCGTCAAGCCCGGCGCCTATCCGTGGGGCAACCACCACAACGCCTGGCGTCCGGCACACCTCCACTTCTCCGTGTTCGGACCCGGCCTCACCAGCCGGCTGATCACCCAGATGTACTTCCCGGGTGACCCGCTGTTCGCCTTCGACCCGATCTACCAGTCGATCCCCGACCAGGCCGCCCGCGACCGCCTGGTGTCCCGGCTGGACCTCGACGTGACGACCCCGCAGTGGGCGCTGGGCTACCAGTGGGACATCGTCCTGCGCGGCAGCCGGCAGACCCCGTGGGAGAGCTGACGTGACCACCCCGTCCCAGACGATCGGGCCGTTCTTCGGGTATGCCCTGCCGGCCGACGGCCTGCCCGATCTCGTGCCCGCGGGTACGCCGGGCGCCGTCGTCCTGACCGGCACGGTCCGCGACGGCGCGGGCGCCCCGGTGCCCGACGCGCTGCTGGAGGTGTGGCAGGCCGACGCGGGCGGCCGGTTCGCCGACGCGTTCGAGGACCTGGACCGGGCACAGCCGGCCGGGTTCACCGGCTTCGGCCGCTGCCCGACCGACCCGGACGGCCGGTTCCGGTTCGTCACCGTGAAGCCCGGTGCCGTCCCCGGCAGCGACGGGGTACCGCAGGCGCCCCACCTGGATCTGGTCGTGTTCGCCCGCGGGCTGCTCAAGCCGGTCGTGACCCGCGTCTACTTCCCGGCCGAGGCCGCCAACACGACCGACCCGGTGCTCGCCGCCCTCGGCGACCGGGCCGCCGGACTCGTGGCGCGCGAGGACGGACGGGACCTCGTGTTCGACGTGCACCTGTCCGGCGACGACGAGACGGTGTTCTTTGAGCTCTGAGGGACTCCTCGACCCGCTGTTCTCCAGCGCCTCCGTGCTCGCCGCCGTCTCGGACGAGGCATGGCTGCGCGCGATGCTCGAGGCCGAGGGCGCACTGGCCCAGGCGGAGGCGGACGTCGGGATCGTTCCACGGGACGCGGCCGACGCGATCTCGCGGGTGTGTGCCGAGCTGGTGCTCGATCCCGCCCAGGTGGGTGCGGAGTCCCTGGCCGTCGGCAACCCGGCCGCCCCGCTGGTCCGCCGGCTGACCGCCGCGGTACCTCCGGACGCGGCCGGCTGGGTGCATTGGGGGGCGACCAGCCAGGACGTCGTGGACAGCGGACTGGCCCTCGTCGTGCGCCGGACCGTCGACCTGCTCCTGGCCGATCTCGACGAGGCCGGCCGCGCCTGCGCGCTGCTGGCCGACGGCCATCGGCAGACCGTCATGGCCGGCAGAACCCTTATGCAGCAGGCCCTTCCGACCACCTTCGGTCTCAAGGCCGCGGGCTGGCTGACCGCTCTCGATGAGGCGTACGACGCGCTGTCGGCAGCGGCCGCACACGGTTGCGCGGCCCAGCTCGGCGGTGCCGCCGGCTCCCTCGCCTCGCTGGGCGAGCAGGGCGTCCCGGTCCTGGAGCGGTTCGCCGCCCGGCTCGGCCTGGCCGAACCCGTGCTGCCCTGGCACACCTCCCGTGGTCGGATCGCGCAGCTCGGCGCCGCGCTGGCCATCGCTGCCGGCGCCGCAGGCAAGGTGGCCCTCGACGTGGTCCTGCTTGCCGCGACGGAGGTCGCCGAGGTCACCGAGGCTGCGGCGCCGGGCCGGGGCGGGTCGTCGACCCTGCCGCACAAGCGCAACCCGGTCGCCGCGGTCCGGGTCTCGGCCTGCGCCCGCCGCGTCGCCGCCCTCGCTCCGGCCCTGTCCGCCGCGATGGTCCAGGAGCACGAACGCGCCGCCGGCGCCTGGCAGGCCGAGTGGGACACCCTCCGCGACACGCTGCGCCTGACCGGCGGTGCCCTGACCGGCGTACGCGACCTGCTCTGCGGCCTGGAGGTGCACCCCGACCGGATGCGGGCCAACCTCGACCTCACCGGCGGACTGCTGATGACCGAGCACGTGATGATGGTGCTGGCCGAACGGGTCGGCAGGCTGGTGGCGCACGACGTGGTGGAGGCGGCGGTGCGGCGGACGGACGGCGGTGACCTGCGGACGACGCTGCTCGCGGACCCGGTGATCGCCCAGCACCTGGCGCCGGCCGTCCTCGACGCGGCGCTCGATCCGGCGCGGTACCTCGGTTCCGCCGACCGGTTCGTCGACCGCGCGCTCGCCGCTCACCGCCGTGCCCTGACCCGCCGCCCCGCCCTGGAGGTCTGACCCGTGCCCTACGCCGAGCTGCCCGACGTACGCCTGCACTACGTCCTCGAGGGACCGCCCGACGCGCCCGTCGTCATGCTGTCCAACTCGCTCGGCACCGACCTGTCGATGTGGGACGGCGTCGCGGCGGTGCTGTCCCGGCGGATGCGGGTGCTGCGCTACGACACGCGCGGGCACGGCCGCTCGTCCACCCCCACCAGCCCCGTCACGGTGGACGACCTGGGCCGGGACGCGCTGGCGCTGCTCGACGACCTCGGCCTGAAGCAGGTCTCGTTCTGCGGCCTCTCGGTCGGCGGGATGACCGGCATGTGGCTCGCCGCCCATGCGCCCGAACGCGTGGACCGCCTCGTCCTGTGCTGCACGTCGGCTCACATGGACGCGGAGCAGGCCTGGCGGGACCGGGCCGCGGCCGTGCGGCAGGGCGGGATGATCGCCGTTGCGGACACGGTCATCGGTCGCTGGTTCACCCCCGCGTTCGCCGAGGAGCACCCGCAGGACTACGAGCGGATCCGCCGGGTCCTGCTCGACACCGACCCGGAGGGGTACGCCGCGGTCTGCGAGGCGCTCGCCGTCATGGACCAGCGCGCCGACCTGGGCGCCATCACCGCGTCCACGCTGGTCATCGGCGGGCAGCAGGACGCGGCCACGCCGCCGGCGCACGCCCGGCAACTCGCCGACGGGATCGGCGGTGCCGACCTGCTGCTCCTGCCGGACGCCGCGCACATCGCGGCCGTCGAGCGCCCCGAGGAGGTCACCTCAGCCGTGCTGCGCCACCTGGGCGAGCGGCTGCCCGGCGACCCGTACGGGGACGGCATGGCGGTCCGCCGCCAGGTCCTGGGCGGCGAGCATGTCGACCGGGCCACCGCCGGCGCCGGTCCGCTGCGGAGCGAGTTCCAGGAGCTCATCACGCGCTACGCGTGGGGGGAGATCTGGACCCGCCCGGGACTGGACCGGCGCACCCGCAGCTGCATCACGGTCGCGATGCTCGTCGCCCTCGACAAGTGGGAGGAGCTGGCCCTCCACCTGGCGGCCGCCCGGCGCAACGGGGTCACCGACGCGGAGCTGGTCGAGGTGCTGCTGCAGACCGCGATCTACGCCGGCGTACCGGCCGCCAACACCGCGTTCGGCATCCTCGACCGGGTCCTGGGCGAGCGGCCGGA
>JAOPWV010000030.1 GCA_025965475.1 Frankiales bacterium
GGCCGTGGGGCGTCCTGCATGCGGACGACCCGGCGGTGGAGCTGCAGGTCGGCGCGCTCGACGAGCTGCCCGCCCTGCTCGCGCGGCTGCGGGGCCACTGACGCGCGGAAAACCCTTACGCAGCAGCCGGAACCCGCGCGGAGATGATGCCCGCCTCGGAGACGACGTGCTCGTACGCGACGGCGGTGAACCCGGCGGCGGTCACCGCGGCCAGCCACCAGTCCGGCGCCTGTGGGCGCAGCCGACCGCGTCCGCTGCCGATGCGCGCCACGTTCTTCACGAGCCGCCACCACCCGGCGGGTCCGCGTCGCAACATGGTGAGGGCCTTCTCGGCCAGGACCCGCCGATGGTGCGGGTCCAGTTTCCGGCCGATCATCATGTCGGACAGCACCAGGCGACCTCCGGGTACGAGCCAGCCGCGCATCCGGCGCAGCAGCGCCTCCTTGTCGGCGTCCGCCATGTAGTGGAAGGCGTAGTTGGACACGATCAGGTCGAACGAGCGGGACAGCAGATCCAGCTGCGCCATGTCGGAGACCTGCACGGTCACCGGCAACTGCGCGGTGGCCGCGTCCCGGGCCAGCGTCTCGAGCATCGCCTCGGACAGGTCGACGGCCAGCACGCTCGCGGTCTGCTCGGCCAGCGGCAGCGTCAGGAAGCCGGTGCCCGCACCGAGGTCGAGACAGCGGTCGAGCGTCTGCGGGCCCGCGAGGGCGAGGATCCGGTCCCGGACCTGCGCGAAACCCGGTGTCGTCTGCACGGTGTTCGACCACTCGGTCGCCCGCCCGTCCCAGACCTCGCGCAGCTTGTCCCGACGTGCGGCCGTCATCATGGGCGCGACCGTAGGTGGGGCTGCATGAGCGCAGCCTGAGAGCAGGCCACCGCGGAGCGCGACCGGCTACCGGCCGGCCAGCGGGCGCAGCACGATGTCGGTGGCCCGCACGCTCGACGTCGTAGCGCCGAACGCGGGGACGGGTTGCGCGCCCGGCCAGGTGTGCCCGCCGCCCCGGATCTCGTACAGCCGCAGGTCGGTGCCCGGGCAGCTCCAGGTGCGTACGACGACGTCGGCGAACTCCCGGCGCACCGACGGCGTGCGGGCGCACCCGCCGGTCACCGCCCAGCGGGCCAGACGGCCGAGGACGGGCTGCGCCTCCGTCTCCTCGAACGGCGGCGGCCGGTCGCCACCGCCGCCCCCGAACGGGACGATCGGGTCCGCGGTGCCGTGGACCTCGACCATCCGCGAGGGCAGTCGCGGGCAGGTCGGGTCGATGCTGGGCGCGACGGCCACCACCGCGGCGGCCAGGCCCGGGGACGCGCAGGCGATGACGTCGGCCATGTCCGCGCCGTCGCTGAAGCCGGTCAGGACGACCGGGACCGCCGGTGCGCAGGTGGCCCGCCGCACCGCCGTCACCAGCCGGGTGACGAACGCGACGTCGTCCGGACCGACGGCCGGGCGGCGCACGAAGTTCCACCGCCCGCCGAGCCCGTCCGGAGTGACGACCACGGCGCCGACCTTCGCGCCCGCCGCGCCGAGTCCCGTGTAGGCGTCCTGCTGCCGGGCGCTCTGCCGGTAGCCGTGGAAGTCGACGACCAGGCTGCGGACCGGGCCCGCCGGTACCTGCAACAGGTAGCTGCGCACGGGACGGACGGACGCGTCTGTGCGCCGGCTCAGCCCCGCCGGCAGCGGGGCGCAGGTGCTCGTCGGAGCGGCCGAGGGACCACGGGAGGGAACAGCGGCGGCGGAGGGCCGGGCGGCGCCCGCGGGTCCGACGCCGGCCGCCCGGCCGAGGCGGCCCGGCAGTTGGGAACCGGCGAAGCAGGCACCCACGGCCAGCACGAGGACGGCGACCGCCACGAGTGGCCGGCGGGCAGCCCCCAGGAACACGCGCCGACCTGCCACCCCGACAGCATGCGACACCCGCGGTCAAAGCAGCGTGAGGGGCTCCACGTCGACGGCGCCGGAGCCGCGGAGCAGCGCGGTGAGCTCGGTCTCGCCGGGCAGGTCCTCATGCCGGACGACCTCGCCGCTGCGGACGTAGAGGAAGACCGCGTCGACCTGCTCGGGCGGCACGTCGGCGAGACGCGCCCAGGCCAGCCGGTAGATCGCGAGCTGCAGCGGGTCGGCCATCTCGTTGCCGGTCTTCCAGTCGACCACCTCCCAGCGGCCGTCGCCCAGGTCGTAGACGGCGTCGATCCGGCCACGCACCACCCGGCCGGCGAGCGGCAAGGCGAATGCCGCCTCCACCGCGTGCGGCCGGCGGCCGGCGTACGCGGTGGCCAGGAAGGCGCCCTGCAGCGCGGCGAGGTCCGCGTCGTCGGTGAGCCCGTCGTCCTCGGCGCCGGGCAGCTCGTCCGGGCCGAGCAGCGGCCGGTCGCCGAAGAGCGTCTCCACCCAGGCGTGGAAGCGGGTGCCACGACGCGCAGCGGCGGCCGGTGGCCGGGGCAGCGGCCGGGCCAGCTCGCGGGCCAGCGCGTCCGGGTCGGCCTGGAGCCGCAGCAACTGGCTCGCGGTCAGCGACGACGGCAGCTCGACCTCGTGCAGCCCGCGCCGGGCCACCCGCTCCTCCTCGAGCAGCAGGGCAGCCTCCCGGTCCAGCCGGTCGAGCTGGTCGCGCTCCCACGGGGAGAGCCCGGCCTCGTCGGACAGCGCCTGACCGGCCTCCAGGGCGGCCAGGTCGGCGAGGACCAGGTCGGCCGCCGCCCGGCGGCGCAGGTACGGCTCCTCGTCGTACGGCGTCGGCCAGACGTGGTCGGCCGGGGCCTCGACGAGCGGGTTGGTCTCCTCGGCCGGCCTGTCGGCCCAGACCTCGACGTGGCCGTGCCCGGCCTCGGCGTGCGCCCTGAGTTCCTCGAGGAACGGCGACGGGCCGCGCGCCTTCTTCTGCGTCGGCCCCCACCAGTGCCCGCTGCCGATGAGCAGGCGGCGGGCCCGGGTGAACGCGACGTACCCCAGCCGGCGCTCCTCCCTCTCGAGGTAGGCGCGGCAGTCCGCGTCGTACCCCGCGACCCCTTCCTTGCTCAGCACGGCGAGGTCCGGCTGGTCGGCGGCGTCGCCGCGCAGCGGGCCGGGCAGGACGGCTCCGCTGCTGGTCCAACGGTCCCGCAGGACGCTCGACGGGAAGACCTTCATGGTCAGGTCGGGGCAGGCGACGACGTCCCACTCCAGGCCTTTGCTCCGGTGCGCGGTGAGCAGCTGGACGGCGTTGCTGCCCGACGGGGAGACGGTGTCGAGGCCACGCTCGTGCTCTTCGGCGGCCCGCAGGTAGCCGAGGAAGGAGGCCAACGAACTCTCGCCGTCGAGGTCGCTGAACCCCGCCACGACGTCGAGGAACGTCGACAACGTCTCGCGCCGACGGGCCTGCACGGCCTCCGGCGACGCGGCCAGCTCCACATCGAGCCCGGTGACCTCGACGACCCGGTGCACGAGGTCGAGCAGCGGCTCGTCGCGGGACCGGCGCAGCGCCTGCAGCTCGGCACCGAAGGCGGTCACCCGCTCGAGCGCCTCGTCGGACCACCCCTCTGCGCCCGGCCGGTCGAGAGCGTCGGCGAGCGCGACCACGTCGCACGGGTCGACGCCCGCCACGGCGTCCTCGAGGGCGTCGACGTCGCGCCGACCGCCCAGCCCGTCGACGACCAGCAGCTCCTTGGCCCGCTCCCCCAGCCGCGCCAGGTCACGCGTGCCGAGACGCCAGCGCGGCCCGGTGAGCAGCCGCAGCAGGGCGGCGTTGGCCGTCGGGTCCTCGATGACGTCCAGCGCCGCGACGACGTCGGCGACCTCGGGCAGGGCGAGCAGGCCACCGAGACCGACCACCTCGACCGGCAGGTCCTCGGCCGCCAGCGCGGCGTACAGGTCACCGAAGTCGCTGCGGGCCCGGACCAGCACGGCGCACTCGCCGGGCTCGGTACCGGCGTCGACCTGGGCCCGGATCTGCGCGGCGATCCAGGCCGCCTCCTCCGACCAGGACGGGTGCAGCCCCACGACGGTCTCGCCGAGGTCCTGCTTGGCGGGCGGCGCCGTCAGCTCCACGACGGCGTGCCGGAGCCGCAGGCTGGCCGCGACGCTGTTGGCCAGCCGCAGCAGCCGCCCGCCGGAGCGCTGGTTGACCGCCAGCGTGTACGACGACGCGGGCGTGCCGTCGGCGCGGGCGAAGTGCGACGGGAAACCGTCGAGGTTGGAGACGGAGGCGCCGCGCCAGCCGTAGATCGCCTGGCAGGGATCACCGACCGCCGTCACGGCATGCCCGCCACCGAACAGGCCGACGAGCATGCGGCGCTGCGCGACGCTGGTGTCCTGGTACTCGTCGAGCAGCACGACGCCGGCCCGCTCGCGCTCCGCGGTGCCGGCCTCGGGCACCGTCTCGGCCAGCCGGGCGGCCAGGGCCACCTGGTCCCCGAAGTCGATGGCGTCGAGGTCGCGCTTGGCGTCCCGGTAGGCCGCCACCAGCGCGGTGAGTTCCTGCCGCTTGCGGGCCGCGGCGGCCATCTTGCGCAGCCCGTCGCAGTGCCCCTTGGTGCCCTTCTGCCCGTCGTACCCGGCGCAGCCGGCCTCGAGCTGGGCGATCCAGTCGGCGTCCCAGGCGAGCAGGTCGGCCGGCTCGACGAGGTGCTCGGACAGCTCGGACTCGAGGCCGACCAGGTCGCCGATGAGCATCGACAGCGGGCTGGTCAGGTGCTCGATCGGGCCGCGGTGCCGGCGCAGCACGCGACCGGCCAGCTGGTAGCGGGTGGCGTCGGCGAGCAACCGGGAGCGGGGCTCCACGCCGATGCGCAGGCCGTGCTCGGTGACCAGTCGGCCGGCGAACGCGTGGTAGGTCGAGACCACCGGCTCGCCCGCCTCGTCGTCACCGCTGACGCCGGCGGCGGCGAGCGCGGACCGGACCCGGCCGGCCAGCTCGGCGGCGGCCTTGTTGGTGAACGTCAGCCCGAGCACCCGGTCCGGCGCGATCTGGCCGGTACCGACGAGCCACACGACCCGGGCGGCCATCACGCTCGTCTTGCCCGAGCCGGCACCGGCGACGACCAGCCCCGGCTCCATGGGCGCGGTGGCGGCGGCCAACTGCTCGCCGGTGAAGGGGATGTCGAGCAGCTCCCGCAGATCGGCCGGCCTCACTCGACCACCTGCCGGCCGTCGGGCTGCGCCGGACAGCAGCGCCGGAACGCACAGCGGTCGCAGCGGTCGTTCGGCGTCGGCGGGAAGCTCTCGCCGAGGATCCGGCGTACGGCGGTGTCGAGCAGGTTCTCCACCCAGGACGGCGACGGCTCCAGGCTCGCCTGCTGCTGCACCTTCGGCCCGGGGCCGTCGTCGATGCGCAGCATGACCAGCTCGGCACCACCGACCGGCGGGCGCTCGGAGAGCTGCTCGTCGAGCGCCCCGGCGCGGACGGCCAGCTGGTAGGTGCCCAGCTGTGCGTGGCTCTCGACCTGCTTGCCGGTGAACGGCTGCTTGCCGGTCTTGAGGTCGATGACGTGGACCCGCCCGTCCCGGTCGAGCTCGACGCGGTCCATGAATCCGCGCAGCTGCACCGCGCCGCCGGGCATCTCCAGCTCCACGGAGAACGCCACCTCGGTGGCCACCAGCTCGCGGTCCCGGTTCGCCGCGTGCCAGGCCAGGAACCGGCGCAGCGCCTCGCGGGCCTCGCTGTGCTGCTGCGCGGACTGCCAGGGCGCGTCGTAGGCGAGCTGGTTCCAGACGGTGTCGAGCCGCGCCATCACGGCGTCGAGCTCGGCCGGCGCCCGGCCGGTCGCGACCTCGTCGGCGAGGGCGTGGACCACGCTGCCGAAGCCCATCGCCGTGCTGGTCGCCTGCTCGGCGTGCACCTCGTGCTCGAGGAACCAGCGCAGCGGGCAGGTACCGAGCCCGTCGAGCGAGGAGCCGGACAGCGGAACCGGCTGCCCCGCGGGCTGCACGGGCCGGTCGCTGTCCGTCGGGAGCGCGAGCCCCCACCAGCGCCGCGGGTGCGCCGCGGGGGTCAGGGGCGCGCCGTCGTCGTCGGTCGCCGCGGCCAGCCGGGCCAACCGGGCGGCAGCGGCCCTGCGCATGGCCGGGCTGCGGCGCGGGTCGACGGACTCGCGGCGCAGCGCGGCCACCAGGGACGGGAGCGACAGCGGCCGCGCGACCCGCTCGGTGTGGGCCGTCACCGGCACGCCGAGCTCGGCGAGGAACCGGCTGGGCCGCTCGCCGTCCTGCTCGCCGCTGTCGACGGCGGTCACGACGAGGCGCCGCCGGGCCCGGGTCAGCGCGACGTAGAAGAGCCGGCGCTCGTCGATGAGCAGCGACGCCCGGTCCGCCGGGGCGCGGAGCTCGGGCTCGTCGAGCCCGGTGAGCCGCTCGGCGTCGAGCAGGGTGCCGCGCCGGCGCAGGTCGGGCCAGAGGCCCTCCTGCACACCGGCCACGACCACGACGTCCCACTCCAGGCCCTTGCTGCGGTGGGCGGTGAGCAGCCGCACGGCGTCCCCGCGCACCCCGCGCTCGGCGAGGGTGTCGCCCGGGATCTGCTGCGCCTCGAGCTCCTCGACCAGGTTGCGTACACCGGCCTGCCGGCGCCGCTCGGAGGCGCGCGCCACGGTGGCGAACAGCGCCACCACGGCGTCGAGGTCACGGTCGGCGGCCCGGCCCGCGGCACCGCCGTGCAGCGATGCGGCCTCGAGCCGCTGCGGCCACGGGCTGCCCGCCCACAGCTGCCAGAGCGCCTCCTCGGGGCCCTCCAGCAGGGCCGCGCGGGCCCGGGCGAGCAGCTCGGCCAGCCGGACCGCCGGGCGGGCGACCCGTGCGTCGAGCCCGAGCAGGACGCGTGGGTCGTCGACCGCGTCGCGCAGCAGCTGCGCCGACGGGGCAGGCAGCCGGCTCCCGCCGTCGTCGGAGGCGCGGCGGTCCACCGCGCGCAGTTCGCGGCCGAGCCGGCGCAGCTGCCCCGGGTCGGCGCCGCCGAGCGGCGACAGCAGCAGCTGGCGGGCCGCCTCGACGGTCAGCGCCGCGCGGTCGTCGGCGACCCGCAGGGCGAGCAGCAGCGGGGCGACGGCCGGCTCCTGGGCCAGCGGCAGCTCGTCGCCGGCCACCTCCAGCGGTACGCCGGCCGCGGTCAGCACCCGGCGCAGCAGCGGGACCGAGCGGGCGCCGGAGCGGACGAGGACGGCCATCCGGCTCCAGGGCGTGCCGCGCTCGAGGTGCTCGCGGCGCAGCAGGTCCGCGATGGCGTCCGCCTCGGCGCCCACCGACGGGTGGGTGTGGGCCTCGACGAGCCCGCCGGCGGTCCTGGCGCCGGCCCCGAGGTCGCGGTGCTCGCGGACCCGCCCGGCCGGTAGCCCGGGCGCCGGCAGCCGGGCGGCCACCCGGCGTGAGACCTCGAGCAGGGCGGGTCCGGAGCGACGGCAGATCCGCAGCGGCACGACCGGCGCCGGCGCCCCGTCGGCGCGCGGGAACCGCAGTGGGAACTCGAGGATGCCCCGCACCTCGGCACCACGGAAGGCGTAGATCGACTGGTCGGGATCACCCACCACGACGAGGTCGCGGCCGCCCCCGGCGATGGCGTGCAGGAGCCGCTCCTGCGCCGGGTCGGTGTCCTGGTACTCGTCGACGAACACGGCCTTGTAGCGCGACTGCAGCTGCTCCTGCACCTCGGGCCGTTCGGCCAGCAGCACCGCGCGGTGGACCAGCTCGGAGTAGTCGAGCGCCCCCTGGGCGTCGAGCACGTCGAGGTACTCGCCGAAGAACCCGGCCAGCGCCGCCCAGTCCTCCCGCCGCTCCCGCTCCGCCAGCCTCGCGAGGTCCGGCGGTTCCAGCCCCACCTCGCGGGCCCGGGCCAGCAGGGCGCGGACCTCCTCGGCCAGGCCGCGGGTGGTCAGGCAGGCCCGCAGCACCGGCGGCCAGGACCGGCCGAGGTCGAGCGAGCCGCGCAGCAGGTCGCGCAGCGCGACGTCCTGCTCCGGCCCCGACAGCAGCCGCAGGGGCTCGGAGAACACCTCCGGCGACTGGTGCTCACGGACCAGCGCGTAGCAGAAGGCGTGGAACGTCCAGGCCGACGGCCCGGCGGTCGTCGTACCCAGCCGGGCGGTGATGCGCTCGCGCAGCTCCTGCGCCGCCTTGCGGCTGAAGGTGAGCACCAGCACCTCGTCGGGGCTGAGGCCCGCCTCGACCCGGCGGGCGACCGCCTCCACGAGCGTCGTCGTCTTGCCGGTCCCCGGGCCGGCGAGCACGAGCAGGGGGCCGCCGGCATGGGCGAGCACCTCGCGCTGGGCCTCGTCCGGGACCAGCGGCAGCACCGGGGGTGGCGGCGTCCGCACGAGGCGGTACGGCGACGTGCGGGCTGCACGGTCCGGGGCTGCGGTTCTCACGACGGACCACTTCACCACGAAGGTGCGACATTCCGGGCCGCGACGCCGGGACTGCAACGTCCGGCACGGTCCGGACACGGGTCAGGGGCCCGTCCGCGATGCGGAACAGGTCCCTGACCGAGGAGCCCTAGAGGGCGCCGCTGAAGGGCTCGGTACCGTTGACCAGCGCGAGCCCGGAGATGCCGTGCGCCTGCGCGTAGGCGATCTCCTTGGCCAGGGAACCGACGCCGTTGCTGCCCGCGAGCGGGGCGATCGCGACGGTGCTCAGCACGCCGAACGCCTTCCCGCTCGCGTCGAGGAAGCCGCTGCCGGAGTCACCGGGGATGCCAGGCGTCGCGGTGTAGATGGTGTGGTTCCAGCCGGCGCTGTCGGTGCCCAGCGAGCGACCGTACTTCGGCGACAGCGGGGACAGCCCCACCCGCAGGCTGGAGTTGCCGTAGCTGACCACCGTGTCGCCGAGCTGGGTGTCGGCGGTGCGCAGGCCGGTCGGGCCGCCGAAGAACGGGACCGACGGGTTGGTCAGCGCGACGTCGGCCGGGTCGAGCTTGATGAGCGCCAGGTCGTTGTAGGCGCAGACGTTCGGGTCCTTCTCCCCCGCGGCCTGCATGCGGATCCAGGAGTTGTAGACCATGACACCCGGCTTGGTGGCGCCCGTGACCTCGACGGCGGTGCCCTCGGGCAGCGAGGTGGCCGTGCACCCGTTGGTGTCGGTGGCGGCGCCCGTGCCGGAGCAGTGCGCCGCCTGACCGAGGTACGTCGACGTGCCGTCGGTGTAGACGAAGTTCGCGGTGCACTGGGCGCCCGCGGTGTAGGTCATCACGCCGGGGTGCACGGCGGCGGTGGCCGCAGGGGCCCAGGCGGCCTTCGCGGCGACGCGCGGCTTGGCCGAGGCCGGGCCGGCCGCGGCCACGCCCCCCGCCAGCGCGAGCGCTGCCATGGGGACGAGCAGGCGGCGGGTGGTAGCTGACAGACGCACGAATGGACCTCCGATACGGGCACCGGCCACCGGAGCGGACGGTAGGCGGGACATACGGGAAGAACGCGACATTGCGCACGTTCTCACACACGTCAACGACGGTCACTCCCGAAGGTGACGCCCGTCGCATCGCGCCGCCCCGACGTCGACGCGTTCGCCCGAGACGGGGCACCCCTCCGCGATCAGCTTGGCCAGTGCCTCCGCCACGAGCGGTTCGGCTGGACGACCGGACGCCTGCACCACCCGCCACCACGGCACCTCCTGGCCGTACCGGCTCATCACGGTGCCCACCGTCCGGCCGGTTCCGGTGCCGAGGTAGTCGGCCACGTCGCCGTACGTCATCACCCGGCCGGGCGGGATCCGGTCGACGACGTCGAGGACGGTCCGCGCGTACGCCGTGGGTCCGCTGCCGCCGGTGCCGGACCGTACGGAAAGACCGGCAGAGGCGGTGGCAGACATGCTCCGGCGGCGAGGGGTCACGGGTCGCATACTCCCTGTCGTCGCGCACTACGCTTCATTCACATACCAGTGATCCGTCGGGGAGGTGACCGCCCGTGACGCCAGCCCCGGCCCCGGCCGCGTGCTGCCCCTCGGCTTCATGAGCTGCTTCCGCCTGCTGGAAGAGGCAGTCCCCGCGGGCGAGACCGTCGAGTCCTCCGACCACCTGCACCTGCACCCGCTGCCCCGCCTCGTCCAGACCGCCCGCAGGTTCGTCGCCGACCGGCTGCCAGCCGTCTCCGAGGACACGCGCGACGTGCTGATGCTCCTCACCAGCGAGCTGGTCACGAACGCCGTCATCCACGCCCGGACCCCGCTCGAGGTGGGCATCACCATCACCGACCGGTCGCTGCTGGTCAGTGTGCACGACCTGGATCTGGGGCACAGCGCCCTGGACCCGACCCGCGAGGGCGGCTGGGGCCTCGGCCTGGTCACCGCGCTCTCTGACGCCTCGTCCATGACACGGCATCCCGATGACGGCAAGACGGCCTGGTTCCGGGTGACCCGCGACGAACGGAAGGGGGCGGTATGAGCAGATCCGAGGAGCTCGTCGGCCCCGCGATCCGGACGGCCCGGGCCGCCGACGCCCTCGTCCTCGGCGCCCAGGACACTCTCGGCACGCGCGCCGCCGCGTCCGTGCCCAAGCTCGTGACCGGCATCCCCGGCTTCGACGCGGTCACGATGGGCGGGCTGCCTCGCCGGCGGGTCACGGTGATCGCCGGTCAGGCCGGCAGCGCCAAGACCGTCTTCGCCTCCCACTTCCTGGCCGAGGGCATCCGCCGCGGGCAGCCGGGCGTGTTCGTCACGCTCGAGGAGCCGGCCGCCGATCTGCGGGCCAACCTCACGACGCTGGGCTGGGACATCCAGGGCTGGGAGGCAGCTGGAGACGTCGCGATCGTCGACGCCTCCCCGCTCGTCCGCGACGAGGAACTCCCGTCGTACAACTTCGAGACACTGGCCGCCCAGATCGGCCATGCCGTCGACGCGACCGGTGCGGACCGGCTCGTGCTGGACTCGCTCAACACCGCGCTCGCCTTCGAGGAGAACCCGGCGATCGCCCGGCAGCGGCTGCGCGGCCTCATCGCGTCGCTGCGCGGGATGGGGCTCACCGTCGTGATGACCGTCGAGACTCCGGGCGACCCGGGGTCGACGCTGTCGCGGCACGGCATCGAGGAGTTCGTCGCCGACTGCGTGGTCCTGCTCCGTCACGTGCACGAGGGCATCGTCCGCCGCCGCAGCGTCGAGGTCCTGAAGATGCGCGGCGCGATGCACCGCAAGGGCGACCACGCGTTCACGGTTCTGCCCGGCCAGGGCGTGGTCGTCCTCCCGCAGCCGGTCATCTCGCAGGGCCAGGCGATCGCTCCGGTCCGCACCACGACCGGCAACGCGGGCCTCGACGCGATGACCCACGGGGGCATCTTCCAGGACTCGACCGTCCTCGTCACCGGTCCTACCGGCAGCGGCAAGACGCTGGTCTGCACCGAGTTCCTCGCAGGCGCCGCGGAGCAGGGCGAACGCGTGCTGATGCTGTCGTACGACGAGGGTCCGGACCAGCTGTTCCGCCACGCCGCCGGCTGGGGCAAGGACTTCGCCGGCTACCAGGAGGCCGGGCTGCTCGAGTTCGTCGCGCTGTACCCGGAGGTCGCGAGCCTCGACGACCACCTGGTCGAGATCATGGACCGCATCGACCAGTTCCGCCCGACCCGGATCGCGCTCGACAGCCTGACCAGCCTCCAGCGGGTCGGCTCGCCCGCGTCGTACCGCCAGTTCGTCGTCGGTCTGAGCGCCTACCTCAAGCAGGAGCAGATCGCCTGCCTGCTCACCCTCACGAGCACGAACATGCCCGGCCAGATCAGCCCCTACGACCTCGACGTGCTCAGCACGACCGACGGGCTGATCCGGCTGCAGTACGCCGAGACCGGCTCCGAGGTCCAGCGGGCGGTCACCGTGCTCAAGCTGCGCGGCACCTCGCACGATCACCAGATCCGCCGGTACACGATCAGCGACCAGGGCCTGGAGATCGGCGAGCCGTCCCGCGGCTCCCGGGCCGGCGCGCTCAGGGACGCCTGACTGCGGCCGTCACTGGCGCCCGCCGCCGTACGTCCGGCTCACTGTGGGTCAGGACCCACCCCCGCCCGGACGCAAAGCCCGGGAACCCACAGCCCCCCGCCGTACGTCCGGCTCATCGTGGGTCAGGAGCCACCCCCGCCCGGACGGAAGCGCCAAGCGCGCACCCGAACGCAGCCGAGACCGGCTCCCCCGTGAAGGGAAGCCGGTCTCGGCGGTACGGCGGGAGCTAGTAGGTCGGCAGGCTCCGGTCGACCTGCGCCTGCCAGCCGAGCACGCCGCCCTGGACGTGCGTCGCGTCGGCGAAGCCCGCGTCCTTCAGCGCGGCGAGCGCCTCAGCGGAGCGGACGCCGGACTTGCAGTACAGGACGACCGGCTTGTCCTGCGGCAGCTGGGCGAGCGCGGAGCCGTTGAGGATGTCGCCCTTGGGGATCAGCACCGAACCCGGGATCTTGATGATCTCGTACTCGGCCGGCTCCCGGACGTCGACGAGCAGGAAGTCGTCGCCCGCGTCGATCTTGGCCTTGAGCTCGCGCGCGGTGATCGTGGAGCCCTTCGCGGCCTCCACGGCCTCCTCGCTGACGACGCCACAGAAGGCCTCGTAGTCGATGAGCTCGGTGATCGTCGGGTTCTTGCCGCAGAGCGGGCACTCCGGGTCCTTGCGGACCTTGATCTTGCGGTACTCCATCTCGAGGGCGTCGTAGACCATCAGCGAGCCGACGAGCGGGTCACCGATGCCGGTGAGCAGCTTGATCGCCTCGGTGGTCTGGATGGCACCGATGGACGCGCACAGCACGCCCAGGACGCCGCCCTCTGCGCAGCTCGGGACCATGCCGGGCGGCGGCGGCTCCGGGTACAGGCACCGGTAGCAGGGGCCGTGCTCGGCCCAGAAGACGCTGGCCTGGCCGTCGAAGCGGTAGATCGAGCCCCAGACGTACGGCTTGCCGAGCAGGACGCAGGCGTCGTTGACCAGATAACGGGTCGCGAAGTTGTCCGTACCGTCGACGATGAGGTCGTACTGGGCGAATATCTCCATCACGTTGCTGGAGTCGAGGCGCTCCTGGTGCAGGTTGACCTGGATGAGCGGGTTGATCTCGCGCACCGAGTCGCGGGCACTCTCGGCCTTGGGCCGGCCGATGTCGCTCTGCCCGTGGATGACCTGGCGCTGCAGGTTGGACTCGTCGACGACGTCGAAGTCGACGATGCCCAGCGTTCCGACACCGGCGGCGGCGAGGTACATCAGCGTCGGGGCGCCCAGGCCGCCGGCACCGACCGCGAGCACCTTGGCGTTCTTCAGGCGCTTCTGACCCGCAGTGGCGACGTCCGGGATGATCAGGTGGCGGCTGTAGCGCATGACCTCTTCGCGGGTCAGCTCAGCGGCCGGCTCGACGAGCGGCGGCAGGGACACGTCAGAACTCCTCAGTGATGGTCGTCTTCGCTCTGGTCCAAGCCTCCCAGCATCGCGGTTCTTCCCCGACACCGGCTGTCTCCCCGTGACCGGGCCCACACGACGGTTGCCGGGCCACCCAGAGGGCAGAAAGACGCGGACGGACGGATCACCGGGATCATCGACAAGAGCCAGGGAGGCCGACATGGGAATCGTCGACAAGGCCAAGGACAAGGCACAGTCGCTCACCGGCGAGGGCAAGGAGCGCGCTGGTGAGGCGACAGGTGACGAGCAACTGCAGGCCGAAGGCAAGAAGGACCAGGTGGCCGGCGACCTGAAGGGCGCGGGCGAGAAGGTCAAGGACGCCTTCAAGTAGCAGCACGTACGACGAGAGGCCGGGCCCGATGGGGCCCGGCCTCTCGTCGTCTGCGGTCGTGCTGCGGTCAGCCGCCCGGCCGCCACCAGGGCCGGCGACGGCTGTGGTCGTCCCCGGCTGCGTTTACGGGCGCCGGGTACGGGCCGATGTCCGTGGCCGCGGCCGGCTGCTGACCGGCCGGAACGGGCTGGTGTCCACCCGACGGGTCGGGCCCGTCGAGGACACCGGCCGGGGTCTCCACCGGTACGGCCGCGTCCGGCTCCGGGCCGTCCGGGTCCGGGTCGTCCGACTCGGCGGACGGCGGCTCGGACGGCGCCCCCGGCTCGGCGACGTCGGCGGACTCGGCCGCGGCCGCGGCGGACTCGGCCACGCAATCCGTCCCGCCGGGCAGCGGTACGGCGGCGGCCGGGATCTCCTGCGCCTCGGGCGCGTCGAGGCGCAGGGCGCGACGCCGGCGCAGCAGCGCCTCGGCCAGCGCGAGGATGGCCTCGTCGGTGTGGGTGCGCAGTCGGCGCTCGCTCGCTGCCGCGCTGGCGCGCACCCCTTCGAGCACCGGGGTGGTGACGCCACCGACGACCCGGTCGGCCACCTGGCCCACGACCTGCTCGACCACCGTCGGCCCGATCCGGGCGAGCACGATCTCGGCGACCCGCGGGGCGAGTTCGTCCACGAGCTGTCCGGTCACCCGGGCGCTGACGGCCGCGGCGACCTGCTCCGCGGTGGGCACCACGAAGCCGCCGACGTCGTCGGCCAGACCGGCGACCTCCGCGCGCAGCGCGGCCAGCGCGTCGGCCACCTCGGGCGAGCCGTCCTGCAGGACGGCCAGCCGCTCCTGGACACCCTGGACGTCGCCCCGCAGCCGGCCCAGCTCCGCGACCTGTCCGGCCACGCCTGTCAGGTCCGCCGCGAGGGCCGGGAGCCCGGCGACCGCGTCCCGTACGTCGGCCAGGTGACCCCGCACCTCACCGAGCGACTCGTCGAGCCCGTCGAGCCGCCCGTGCAGCGCCGTCGTGCGTTCGGCGTCGGCATCCCGGGAGCCGAGCTCGTCCAGCCGCTGGTGCACCGGGGCCAGGGCTGCGGAGACGTCCGCCGTACCCAACACCGGGCGCCCGGCGAGCACGTCCAGCCGCCCGGCCAGGTGGGCGACGGTCTCGCGCAGGCCGTCGAGGTCAGCAGCCGTCGCCAGCGCCTCCACCCGGTCGGTGAGCGCGGCGAGCTCCGGGCCGAGGCTCTCGGCGGCATTTCCTCGGGACTGCAGCTCCACCAGCGCCGCGCGGATCTCGGCCAGCGGCACCAGCCGGTCGTGCATGCCGGCCACGTCGCCCTGCAGCGCGGCGAGCGCGTCCGGGAACGCAGCCAGGGCCGTCACCGCGGCCGTCAGCCGGTGCACCGCCGCCGCCCCGGCGGCCACATCGGCGGCCACGGAGGCCAGCCGGATGCCGAGGTCGCTCTCCGCGGCGAGGGCCTCGCCCTGCGCGTCGAGCCTGCGCGACAGCACCTCGAACCGTTCGCCCAGGCCGGACGTCGCCGAGCGCACCTCGCCGGTCAGCGTGGACAGGTCGCTGCGCAGCCGCTCCACTGCGGCGCCGGACGCGGCCGCGCGCAGCCCCTCGCCCACGGCGGCCACCTGGGCGCGGACCTCGGACAGCGCACCGGTGACGGTCCGCTGCTCGGACAGCTGGTCCTCGACGGCACGGGCCAGCAGGGCCTGCATCCGCTCGGACACCGGTCCTGGTCCGGCGGCCTCGTAGCCGGGCGTCGTCGTTCCGTCGTCTGACACGTCGGGATCCCTTCTCTCCGGCCACCCCCGTGACCGGCCGTGATCGTGCCCAGTATGTGGCCGGCCGGCTAGGACGCGGCCGGCCGCGCCAGTTCCTCGCACATCCCGAGGAACGCCCGGGCCACCGCCTCGGGCCGTTCGAGCTGGGCGACGTGCCCGACCCCGGGCAGGACGAGCAGGCGACTGTCCGGGAAGGTCGCGGCAGCCCGGGGGGCCAGCGCCACGTCCACGAGCCGGTCCAGGCTCCCCCAGACGAGCAGCGTGGGGGTCTGGACCCGGCTGGCCTGGCGCCACAGCGAGGCGCTCCCCCGCTCGAGGTACGAGCCGACCAGCCCCCGCAGCGACGCGGTGAACGCCTCCTCCGCATGGCCGAGCCCGGCGCGGCGGCGTACCTCGTCCACCGCCTCCTCGAACCGCTCCTCCGGGATCGCGCGCGGATCCGCGAAGCACAGCCGGAGCACCGCCCTGGCCCGCTGCTCCGGGGTGCGCTTGGCCAGCTGCCGGCTGGCCAACTGGGACAGGCCCGGCAGCAGGAGCAGCGGCAGCCGCGGGTCACTGCCGCGCTTGGGGCGCAGCGAGGGCAGGGCCGGCGACACGAGGGTCAGCGTGCGGACCAGGTCCGGGCGCAGCGACGCCACCCGGGTCGCCACCGCGCCGCCGAGCGAGTTGCCGAACAGGTGCACCGGACCGCGGTCCGCGCCGCGCTCGAGGTGCCCGACGACGGCGTCGACGTGCGTGCGCAGGCGGTACGAGCCGGACTCGGGCGGCTCGGAGTGCCCGAACCCGGGCAGGTCGAGCGCCTCCCCCTGCACGACGTCGGCCAGCAGGCCCATCAGGTCGGTCCAGTTCGTCGACGCGCCGCCCAGGCCGTGCACGAACAGGGCCGGCTCGCTGCCCGCGCCTGCGGCACGACGTACGAACAGGCCGTCCTCCACGGTGCCCGGCCAGGGCGGGAGGACGCCGTCCCAGCTGGGCAGCGCCGCCGTCGACATCCGCACGTCGGATCTCACGGCAGCCTCCACGTCTCACCGGGCGCGAGATCCCGCGCCTCGGTGACCAGCCGGGTCGGGAAGGTCCCGATCGCCGTCAGAGCATCCTCTTCTTCAACGAGTACACCGGACTCCTCCGGAATACCAAGGATGTGCACGCGCCCGGGCACCGCGGACAGGGCGTCCAACCACTTCCGGCCGGACTCCTCCCCGGTCCAGTGCGGTACGACGGCGAGCTGGCCCACCACACCCAGGCCGGGCGCCACCGGCAAGCCGTTCGCGGCCACCCGCGCGTCGGGGAGCACGGTCCAGGGGCAGAGCACCATCGCGCCGGCGCTGGCGCCCATGACGACGCCTCCGGCCGCCAGCAGATCGCGCACGACCGCGTCCACCCCCGTGCCGTTCAGTGCGGACAGCAGCCGGGACGGCGAGCCGCCGGGCAGGACGAGCAGGCGCGCGCTACGCAGCACCTCGAGCGCCGCGGCCGGGTCGGCCCGCGCATCGGGGGCACCCACGACATCCTCCGCACCGAGGGCCCGGAAGTGGCGCACCCCGTTGCCGGTGGCCACGTCGTACTCGGGGCCGGGCGCTCCCGCGAGCGCGGTGACCACCACCGGCCCCGCCGCCCGGCGGACGAGGTCGGCGTCCATCTCCCGGCAGGCCGGCGAGAACTCGCCGCCGCCCTGCAGACACACCGTTCCAGGCATGGCCGCCTAGCCCGACTGGCTCATGACCAGCATCGCCACGTCGTCGTCCGCTCCCTGGGTGCGGCCCATCGTCTTGAGGACGTGCGCGCACACCTCCTTGGGGGCGAGCCGCTGGCCCCGCAGCGACCTGCGCAGCCGCTCCAGGCCGTGGTCGAGGGAGTCGTCGCGGTTCTCGACCAGCCCGTCGGTGTACAGGACGAGGGTCGCATCCTCGGGCAGCGTGACCACGGTCTCCGGATAGTCGCCGGGGAAGGTCCCGATGGGCGGGCCGGGGGTCAGGTCGACGAACCAGGGCTCGCCGCCCGGCTCGGCGAGCAGGGGCGGCGGGTGCCCGGCCGAGGCCACGGTCAGCGTGCGCTCGGCCACCGAGTAGTGCGCCACCAGCAGGGTGGCGAGTTCGAGGTCGAGCAGGAGGTCGCTGCTCTGCGACAGCCGGCGCAGCAGCTCGCCGGGTCGGTGCCCCTCGAGGGCGAGGGTGGCGACGATGGCCCGCAGCTGCCCCATGCGGGCCGCGCTGCGCATCCCGTGGCCCATCACGTCGCCGATCGCGAGGATGAGGTCGTCGCCCAGGCGGATGCCCTGGTACCAGTCACCGCCGACCTGGGCGCCGGTCGCGCCGGGCAGGTACTCGTACGCCAGCTCCAGCCCGGGCACCTCGGGGAGGTCCTGCGGCAGCAGGCTGCGCTGCAGGGTGATGCCGTTGCGCCGCTCCGCGCCGTACAGCAGGGCGTTGTCGAGCGCGACGGCGGCGCGGGCCGCCACGTCGAAGAGCAGGGCCCGGTCCAGCGAGCCACCGCTCGGCTCGGAGACCCTGATGGCACCGAGCCGCCTGCCGCGGCTCACCAGAGGCACGGTCAGCGTGGCACCCACCTCGACCGCGCGCAGCCGGGCCAGCGTCTCCTCGTCGGGCGCGTCCGCGACCAGGGCGGTGTCCGGGACCTGCGGCAGCCACTCGGACACGCCGGTCCCGATCACGGCGCCGACCCCGACCTCGTCGCGGACGCTCAGCGGCAGCGACCCGACGAGAGTGCGCAGCGCGTCCTCCTGCTCGGGGTTCTCGTGGGCCAGGTGCACGACGTACACCCGGTCGGCGTCGCCGGTGTCGTCGCGGCCGAGCATCGGGGCCGCGGTGTCCGCCCGCAGCGCAACGACGACCCACTGCCCGAACCGGGGTACGACGAGGTCGGACAGCGTCTGCAGCACGGCACGGGGTTCGAGCGAGGCGGACAGCCGGCTGGACGCGTCGGCGAGCAGGGCCAGCCGGGTGTTCGCCGCCTCGGCGGCGGCGTAGGCGCGCCCGCTGTCCTCGACGGCCGCCTCGCGCTCCTCCTGTGCCTGCCGGCGGGCGGTGATCTCGTGGAAGTAGACGCTCAGCCCGTCCGGGCTCGGCCAGGCGCGCAGCTCGAACCAGCCGTCCAGCGGCGGGTAGAACTCCTCGAACGTCACCATCTCGCCGGTCTCGACGGCCCTCTCGAAGTTCGCCTGGAACACCGTGCCGAAGGCCTCCGGGAACTCGTCCCAGATGACCTTGCCGAGCAGGTCCTCGCGGCCTCGGCCGAGCAGCCGCTCGGCCTGCCCGTTGACGTACGAGAAGTGCCAGGACGCGTCCAGCGAGTAGAAGGCGTCGGTCATGCTCTCCAGCAGACCGGCCAGCCGGTCCCGCGTCGAGCGCAGTTCGGTGACGTCGTAGGCCACCCCGAGCAGCCGGCCCGGCCGCCCCAGCAGGTCGGGCAGGACCTGGCCGCGGGCCTGGACCCAGCGGGTGGCGCCGTCCGGCAGCACGATGCGGTACTCCGCCGAGAAGTTGCCGACGGTCTCGATCGCGCGGGTCAGGCTCTCCATCACGCGCGGCAGGTCGTCCGGGTGGGCGCGGTCGGCGAAGCTGTCCCAGTGCTCCACGAAGGTGCCCCGGTCGTAGCCGAACAGGCTGACCAGGCGGTCGTCCCAGGTGAGGTGCCCGGAGGCGACCTCGAGGTCGAAGCTGCCGATGTCCGCGGCTGACAGGGTGAGGTCGAGCCGGGCCGAACTGGTGCTCAGGTCCGCCGCCAGTGCACGGAGCTCGAGCTCCGCCACGACGCTGGCGGCGAGCTCGCTGAGGATCGCGACGTCGCGGGCCGTCCACGTGCGGGGCTTGCGGTCGTACACGCACAGCGCGCCGAGGGACAGGCCGTGCCGGTCGGTCAGCGGGATCCCGAGGTAGGCGCCGACCAGGCCCGAGACCACCGGGGGCAGGTGGCCGACCCGGTCGTCGGCCGCGGTATCGCCGATCGCCACAGCGGCGCCGTCGGACACGGTGACGCTGCAGAGGCTGTCGGCGGCCGGGCCGACCCGGTCTTCGGGCTCCAGGTCCAGGCCGTAGACGCTCGCGACGATCTGCTCGTCGGCGAGCAGCGAGACCTGCGCGTACTCCGTCTCCAGCAGCTCGGCCGCGAGCCGCGTCAACCGGTCCAGGCTCTCCGGCGGGAGCCCCGCGGTGAGGATGCGCCGTACGGCGGCGATGCGTCGCTCGGCCGTATCTGGACCGCCCTCCGCCTCGCGCGCGGCAGCCGGCTCAGCCGGTTGCGGAGCGTTCAACGATGTCAACGGAAACGGGGCCCTCTGGCTCGGAAGATCCACCTACCGTACCGGCGGAACGGCGAGCGGGACCTCTCACGCGGGCGCCGGGACGCTGTGCCCGGGCTCAGGCGGACTTGCGCGCCGAGGTCTTCGATGCCTTCTTGGCGGGCGCCGCTTTTGCGGGCGCGGCCTTCTTCGCGGGGGCGGCCTTCTTCGCTGGGGCGGTCTTCTTCACGGCGGTCTTCCGCCCAGCGGTCTTCTTCGCGGCCGGCTCGCCCGCGGCCTCGCCGTCGGCGTCCGCGTCGGCGGCTTCCCCGCGCGTCCGCTTCGCCGCCTCGACACTCGCGCGCAGCGCGGCCATCAGGTCGACGACGGTGCCCGAGGTCGGCTGCGCCTCCTCGGGCTGCGTCACCTCGTGCCCCGCGATCTTGGCCTCGATGACCGCGTTGAGCGCCTCGCGGTAGGAGTCCTTGTACTGGTTCGGGTCGAAGTCGCCGGACAGCGTCTCGATGAGGCTGGCCGCCATGGCCAGCTCCTGCGGCCGGATCTCGACGTCCTCGTCGAGGAAGGGGAAGTCCGGCTGGCGGATCTCGTCCGGCCACAGCATCGTCTCGAGGACGAAGACGCCGTCGCGCACCCGCACGGTCGCGAGGGACTCGCGGTTGCGCAGGGCGACCTTCACGATGGCGACCTTGCCCGACTGCTGCAGCGCATCGCGGAGCAGGACGTACGGCTTGACGCCCGCCTTGTCCGGCTCGAGGTAGTACGACTTCTCGAAGAAGATCGGGTCGACCTGCTCGAACGGCACGAACTCGAGCACGTCGATCGCCCGGTTCGTCGTCAGCGGCAGGTCGGCGAAGTCCTCGTCCGTCAGGACGACCGTCTCTCCGCTGGACAGCTCGTACCCCTTGGCGATCTCGCCGTAGGGAACCTCCTCGCCGTCGGCCTGCGCGACCCGCTTGTAGCGGATCCGGCTGCCGTCGGAGCGGCGCACCTGGTGGAAGGACACGTCCTTCGTCTCGGTGGCGCTGTAGAGCTTCACGGGGATCGTGACCAGCCCGAAGCTGATCGCGCCCTTCCAGATGGACCGCACGGCGTCCCCTTACCCCCTAGCCCTGTGTTCGATCACGCTAGGGCGACCGCAGCGACAGGTCCACCCCGGACCTGTCACGCGGGGGCCAGCGCGGCTGGCGCGTGGCATCGAGTTCGGCGCGGACGGAGCAGCCCGAACGCGTCGTTGTTGCCCGCCTCGGCCACCCAGAGCCGGTCGTACCCGGCCGCCTCGGCCCGCACCGCCACCTCCACGAAGCCGCGCACGGGCAGCGCGAGGTTGAGCGGGAGAGCCAGACCGGTACCGCCGACAGCTGCCATGTCGCGGGATCCTGCCAGCCGAGGTGGGTACGACGCCCTCGTGCCCCTCGACACCTACCGTGCCAAGCGCGACGTCGCGAAGACTCCGGAGCCGGTGCCGGAGTGGGATGTCCCGGAGGTAGCGGCCGACCACACCGGTGGCGACCAGGAGGGCCGGGGCGACACGTTCGTCGTGCAGGAGCACCACGCCAGGGCCCTGCACTGGGACGTCCGCCTGGAGCGGGACGGCGTGCTCGTGTCCTGGGCGGTGCCCAAGGGGCTGCCGCTCGACCCGGCCACCAACCACCTGGCCAAGCAGACCGAGGACCACCCGCTGGCGTACGCGACCTTCGAGGGCGAGATCCCCAAGGGCGAGTACGGCGGCGGCAGGGTGACGGTCTGGGACTCCGGCACGTACGAGCTGGAGAAGTGGACCGATGACGAGGTCAAGGTCGTCCTGCACGGGAAGAGGGTCGACGGGAGGTACGTCTTCTTCCGGACCAAGGGGCAGGACTGGATGGTGCACCGGATGGACGGGCCGCCGTCCGGCTGGGAGCCGCTGCCCCGCGACCTGCGCCCGATGCTCGCGACCCCCGGCGCGCTGCCCTCCGACGACGACAACTGGGCCTACGAGGTGAAGTGGGACGGCGTCCGGGCGCTCCTCGCGGTCGAGGGCGGCCGGCTGACGGTGACCAGCCGCAACGGCAACGACGTCACCGCGTCGTACCCCGAGCTGCGCGGCCTCGGCCTGCAGCTCGGCGCGCGGCAGGTGCTGCTGGACGGCGAGGTGGTGGCCTTCAACCCGGAGGGCCGGACGGACTTCGGGATGCTCCAGGCGCGGATGCACGTGGGCAAGCCGAGCGCCGCGCTGCTCCGGTCGACGCCGGTGCAGTTCCTCGCCTTCGACCTCCTGCACCACGAGGGACGATCTCTGCTGAAGCAGCCGTACGACGAGCGCCGTGAGGCGTTGGAGGCCCTCGGACTCGAGGGCGAGCACTGGCAGGTGCCGCCGGCGTTCCGGGGCGGCGGCGCGGCGGTGCTCGAAGCCACCAAGGCCCAGGGCCTGGAGGGCATCGTCGCCAAGCGGCGGGACGCGCCCTACCAGCCCGGCCGGCGCAGCGACAGCTGGCTCAAGGTCAAGCACATCCGGCGCACGTCGGCGGTCATCGCCGGGTGGAAGCCGGGCGAGGGCGGCCGGACCGGGCGGATCGGCTCGCTGCTGCTCGGCGTGCAGGGGCCGAGCGGGCTCGAGTACGCCGGGCACGTCGGCACCGGGTTCACCGGCGCGACGCTGAAGAAGCTCGGCGAGCTGCTGGAACCGCTGCGGCGCGACGACTCGCCGTTCGCGACGGCGGTGCCCCGGGAGTTCGCCAAGTCGGCGCTCTGGGTGGACCCGGAGCTCGTCGCCGAGGTCGACTACACGGAGTGGACGAAGGACGGCCGGCTACGACACCCGTCGTACAAGGGGCTGAGGGACGACTACGACCCCAAGGACGTGGTGCGGGAGTGAGCAGCAACGCCACCAAGGTGGTCGTCGACGTCGAGGGCCGGCAGGTAGCCCTCACCAACCTGGAGAAGGTGCTCTATCCGGCGGTCGGGTTCACCAAGGGACAGGTGCTCGACTACTACACGCGGATCGCGCCGGTGCTCCTCCCGCACCTGGCCGGCCGGCCGCTGACGCGCAAGCGCTACCCGGACGGCGTCGACGGCCCGGTGTTCTTCGAGAAGAACGCCCCCCGGGGCACGCCCGACTGGGTGCACACCGAGGTCCTTCCCTCCCCCGGTTCGACGAAGAACCGGGAGACGATCGAGTACGTCATCGTCGACGACCTCGCCACGCTCGTGTGGACCGCCAACCTCGCGTCGCTCGAGCTGCACACGCCGATGTGGCGGGTGCAGAAGAAGCGCGGCAGGCCCGCCGAGCCGGGACCGCCGGACCTCGTGGTGTTCGACCTCGACCCGGGCGAGCCCGCGACCATCGTGGAGTGCTGCGAGGTGGCGGTGCTGCTGCGCGAGGTCCTGCAGGAGGACGGGCTGGAGCCCCTACCGAAGACCAGCGGCAGCAAGGGGATGCAGTTGTACGCCCGGGCCGACCACTTCTCCTCCAGCGAGGAGACGTCGGCGTACGCGAAGGGCTTGGCGCAGCGCTTCGAGAAGAGCCATCCCGACCTCGTGGTCCATCGCATGACCAAGGCGCTGCGCCCCGGAAAGGTCCTCGTCGACTGGTCGCAGAACAGCGCGGCGAAGACGACCGTCAGCGTCTACTCACTGCGCGCGCGGGAGCGGCCGACCGTCTCGACGCCGCTGACCTGGGACGAGGTCGAGACGTGCGAGAAGCCCCAGGACCTGGTGTTCACCAGCGACGACGTCCTCACGCGCGTCGCCGACCACGGCGACCTGTTCGCGCCGCTGCTCAGCTGAGCAGGCCGCCGAGCGGCGAGTCCTCGAAGGCGTCGAGCAACGCGGCCGGGCTGGCGTAGATCGCCGCCGCCCCGGCCGCGACCAGTTCGTCCCTGCCGATCCCGCCGCTGAGCAGGGCGATGCACGGGACGCCGGCGGCGGTCGCCGCGCGGATGTCGTACACGGTGTCGCCGACCATGACAGCCCGGCGGGGCGGTACGCCGGCGACGCCGAGCGACTTCTCGACGATCTCGGGCGACGGCTTGGCCTGCGCGACGTCGGCCGCCGACACGATGCCGTGGATCGCCTCGGCGGCGCCCACGGCGCGGGCGAAGAAGTCGAGGTCCTCGGCGCTCGCGCTGGTGGCCAGGACGACCCGCAGCCCGCGCCCGGCGCAGTGCCGCAGCAGCTCCGGCACGCGGGGGAACGCCTGGCAGCGCTCGCGCAGCTCACCCCACGTCTTCGTGTGCCCCTCCACGACGGCCTCGTCAGGCCTGCCGAGCAGGGCCTCGACCAGGTCGTGCGAGCCGCGGCCGATCGTGCGGTGGATGGCGACACCGTCGACGGTGTGACCGGCGCGGCCGAACGACTCCCACCAGGCGTACACGTGCTGGTAGACGGTGTCGACGAGGGTGCCGTCGACGTCGAACACCACAGCCCCGGGAGTCACAGCCCCTGGAGTCACGGACCTGGAAGGTGCAGGCTCGGTCATGGCACCCCCCGTACCCGGGTAGGGCCAAGCCACCCCGCGGGGTCCGCCAGGGACCCGACGACCAGGAGGAGCTCCCGTGACCGGCGTGGTCCCAGCAGCACTGACCGACGAGGCCCTCGAGCGTGAGCTCGCCCACCTGCACGGCACGCGCAACGACACGTTCCTGCACGGCAGCGAGGACGCGCTGCAGTTCCACACGACGCGAACCGCCCAGCTCGAGGAGGAGTACTTGCGCCGCAACCCGGACAGGGTCATCGATGCCCGTCGCACGCGGCACGGTTCGCGGGAGCTGTCGGGCCAGGAATGAGAGGGAGCGTCATGACGACCCCTGAGGCCGACCCCGCCGACGTGGCGGAGCAGTCGGCCCCCGTCGATCCGTACCAGCAGCCCCCGGACACGCCGGAGTCATCCGTGGAGGCACCCGAGGCGGACGTGGCCGAGCAGGCCGAGCCGGTGCTCGTCGAGTTGCCCGAGGAACGTGAGGTCCCGGCAGAGGCCGACGAGGCCGACGTGGCCGAGCAGGCCGAGCCCGTGGAGCAGCACGACTCCTACGACAGCTGACGAGGCGACGCTTGTGACAAGGTCTTTGTCGTGACCTCGCCCGCCGACAGCGCCGCCCCCGCCGTACCCGCGCGCGGAACCCGACTGCCCCGCTCCGCCCGCCGCAAGCAGCTGCTGGGTGCCGCGCAGGAGATCTTCGTCGCGCAGGGCTACCACGCCGCGGCGATGGACGACATCGCCGAGCGGGCCGGGGTCAGCAAGCCTGTGCTGTACCAGCACTTTCCCGGCAAGCTCGAGCTCTACCTCGCGCTGCTCGACCAGCACGCCAACGAGCTCGTGGCGAAGGTGCGTGAGGCGCTGGCGTCCACGACCGACAACCACCAGCGGGTGGCCGCCTCGGTGTCGGCGTACTTCGACTTCGTCGACGGCGAGGGCACCAGCGGTGAAGGCGGCTTCCGGCTCGTCTTCGAGAGCGACCTGCGCAACGATCCGGCTGTCCGTGAGCGGGTCGAGCGGATGACACAGGAATGCGTCGCCGCGATCACCGAGACGATCGCGCACGACACCGGCTACCGGGCCGAGGAGGCCGAGCTGCTGTCGGTCGGCCTCACCGGCCTGGCCGAGGTCGGGGCCCGCTGGTGGCTCGCGGCGGACGGGCAGCTGCCCAAGGAGCGGGCGGTCGAGCTGCTCGTCGGCCTGACCTGGCGCGGCATCTCGGGCTCCCCGCGGACCGCCTGACCGGTTGCGCTTGCAGCGGACGGGTTGATCCTGCTGCCGGAGGCTCGACTAGCCTCCTGATGGGGCCAGCCGGTGACGGAGCCCGACCATGCACGAGAACCGGAGGCACCTGGTGGAGGTCAAGATCGGCGTGCAGTTCGCCGCGCGAGAGCTCGTCCTGGAGAGCGGCCAGACGCCCGACGAGGTCGAGAAGGCCGTCTCCGACGCGCTCAAGGCCGACCTGGGTGTGCTCACGCTCGTCGACGAGAAGGGCCGGCGCGTCCTGGTCCCCGCCGACAAGCTGGCGTACGTCGAGATCGCCGAGGGCGAGCAGCGCCGGGTCGGCTTCGCCTCCCTCTGAGCCGCTCCGCCCCGTGATCTAGGGCTGGAGCCCCAGGGCCTGCATGCGGGCCGTGTGGTTGTCGGTCAGGCGGGTCAGCAGCCGCGCGATCCCGGCGAGGTCGCCACCGCTACCGACCACGACGAGCTCGGTCAGCGCGTCCCGTTCGACGGCGACCTTCTGCGCCTGGATGAGGGCCTCCCCCACGAGCCGGCGGGCCCAGAGCGCGAGCCGGCCGGCCACGGTGGGGTCCTGCGCGACCGCCTCGCGCACCCGGCTGACGGCGAACTCGGCCTGGCCCGCGTCGGCAAGCACGTGCAGGACGAGCTCCCGGGTGGGCCCGTCGGTCACGAAAGCCGACACCTCGCGGTAGAAGTCGGTCGCCAGCCCGTCGCCGACGTACGCCTTGATGACGCCCTCGAGCCAGTCGTTGGGGTCGGTCGAGTCGTGGAACTCGTCGAGCGGCCCGACGAACGGGGCCATCGCCCGCTCCGGGTCGACGCCCATGCCGAGCAGGTGCTCGTGGAGCTGCCGGTAGTGCTCGAACTCGGCGGCCGCCATCGTGGCCAGCGCCGTCTTGTCGGTGATCGTGGGCGCGAGCCGCGCGTCGCTGGCCAGCCGCTCGAAGGCGGTCAGTTCGCCGTACGCCAGCACCCCGAGCAGGTCCACGGTCGCAGCGTCGGCACGCGGGTCCGGAGCAGCGTCCAGCGTCTCCACCTCCTCGAATCGGGTGCTCGCGACCTTAGCCGGTAGTCTGGTAGGGAAGGGGACGGCGCTCGCCGCCCCCACCGTGTGCGCGGACCTCATCCGACGCCGGCGCGCCGGTCGCCCGCTCCCTGGACTCCAGGCCAGCCCGCCGACCGCTGCGAGCCCGCTCCTGCCGTGGTCGGCGCGACTCCCGGAAGGCCCCGTCCTGACCACGTCAGAGATCACCACAGAGCAAGAGACTGTCCCCAACGGCTTCGCCGCCCTCGGTGCACGACCCGAGACCGTCGAGGCCCTCGCCGCCGTCGGCATCACCAGCCCGTTCGCCATCCAGACGATGACGCTGCCGATCGCCCTGTCCGGCCATGACCTCATCGGTCAGGCCCGCACCGGCACCGGCAAGACCCTCGGCTTCGGCGTCCCCATGCTGAACAAGGTCAAGAGCAAGGCCGAGGGCGCCAACGGCACGCCGCAGGCCCTCGTCGTCGTCCCGACGCGCGAGCTGTGCGTGCAGGTCACCAAGGACCTGGAGAACGCCGGCAGCGTCCGCAAGGTCCGCGTCCAGTCCATCTACGGCGGGCGTGCCTTCGAGCCGCAGGTCGAGGCGCTGCGCAAGGGCGTCGACATCGTGGTCGGTACGCCGGGCCGCCTGCTCGACCTGGCCCGACAGGGCCACCTGAACCTCGGCCAGGTCGAGGTCCTCGTCCTCGACGAGGCCGACGAGATGCTCGACCTGGGCTTCCTGCCCGACGTGGAGCGGATCCTCGAGCAGACCCCCTCCGAGCGGCAGACGATGCTGTTCTCGGCGACGATGCCCAGCCCGGTCGTGGCGATGGCCCGGCGCTTCATGCGCCAGCCCACGCACATCCGCGCCGAGGAGCCGGACGAGAACCGCACCGTCCCGGACACCAAGATCTTCGTCTACCGGGCCCACTCCATGGACAAGGGCGAGGTCCTCGCCCGCATCCTGCAGGCCGAGGGCCGCGGGCTGACGATGGTGTTCTGCCGGACCAAGCGGACCTGCGACAAGGTCGCCGCCGACATGGCCGACCGCGGTTTCGCCGCCGCCGCCGTGCACGGCGACCTGGGCCAGGGTGCCCGCGAGCAGGCGCTGCGCGCGTTCCGCGCCGGCAAGATCGACGTCCTCGTCGCGACCGATGTGGCCGCCCGCGGCATCGACGTGCAGGACGTCACGCACGTCATCAACTACCAGTGCCCCGACGAGGAGCGCACCTTCCTGCACCGGATCGGCCGTACCGGTCGGGCCGGCGCGAAGGGCGTCGCCGTGACGTTCGTCGACTGGGACGACATGCCGAAGTGGGGCCTGATCAACAAGGCCCTCGACCTGCCGTTCCCGGAGCCGGTCGAGACCTACTCCTCGTCCAAGCACCTCTTCACCGACCTGAGCATCCCGGAGGGCACGACCGGCAAGCTGCCGCGCGCCTCCCGGACCCGCGCCGGCCTGGATGCCGAGGAGCTCGAGGATGTCGGCGAGACCGGCCGCAAGCCCCGCAAGGCAGCCGGCGACGGCCGGGGTGCCGGCGGCGCCGCCGGCCGGGGC
>JAOPWV010000045.1 GCA_025965475.1 Frankiales bacterium
GGGGGGCCGGCGTGGCGGCCTGGGCGGCGAGCGCGGGGCCGACCGCGATCGCGGCCACACCCCCGGCGGCGACGGCGCCGAGTGCGAGCGTGACGAGGTGGCGCTTCATGCAGGAACGTCCCTTCGGAGCATGGTCGGTGACGTGTCCACCTTCGGCGGATCAGCTGTGAGAACCATGCTCCGAACCTGTGGATCTGCTTCCAGTTGTAGAAGTTGCGCTGTAGATGCTGGTCAGGGAGGGTCGGTCGCGCCGAGCAGCCAGCCGATGCCGAGCCCGGAGACGAGCAGGCTGCCGTACGCCGCGAGGAACAGCCGTCGCCGGCGCGGGCGTAGCACCGTGGCCACCGGTCCTGCCTGAGACGTGGTCATGCGGGCAGCGTGACCGCCGCGGATGCCAGGTGGGTCAACGGCGGGTGACGAACCGGCGCACAGTCGCTGACCGGCCGGCTGCCGGTGGGCCTACCGCTCCGCCGTGCGGCCGGTGTCGCGCCGGATCTCCAGGGCCGACAGGAGCAGCTGCGCGGCCAGCGCGGCGCCCACCCCTTCCCCCGCGCGCAGCCGCAGGTCCAGCAGCGGCTCGAGGCCGAGGCGGTCGAGAACCAGCTGATGGGCCCGCTCGCGGCTTCGCTGTCCGGCGACCAGGTGTGCGGCGCAGCCGGGTTCGGCCAGGACCGCGACCAGCGCCGCGACGCCGGTGGCGAAGCCGTCCAGGAGCACGACGGCGCCGGCGCGGGCCGCGCCGAGGACGACGCCGGTGAGGAGGGCGAACTCCGGGCCGCCGAGCACAGCGAGCCGGGGCACCGGGTGCGTACCCGCCGGTCCCGCTGGGTCCAGCGGGCCCCTTGGGCCCGTCTGCCCCTCCCACCGGGCGAGCGCCGCGCCGATCACGTCCCGCTTGCGGTCCACGATGCCGCTGTCCGCGCTCGAGCCGAGCCCCGCCACCTCCTCCGCCGACAGACCGAGCAGGCTGGCGGCGAGGGCGGCCGCGACGGTCGTGTTGCCGATCCCGACTTCACCGAGCGCGACGAGGCCCGCCGGAGCCAGCCGGCGGCCGACGTCCTCGCCCTCCGCCAGCAACCGCTCCGCGACCGCTGCCGTGAGCGGGTCGCCGTCCCGCAGGTTGCCGCTGCTGGACCCGCCATCGACGACGAGCAGGTCCAGCCCGGCCGCCCGCGCCGCCACCGCGCTCATCGCCTGTCCGGCGTGCGCGGCCGCGAGGACGTCGTCGGTCACGGTCCCCGCGAACGCCGTCACCCCCAGATCCGCCACCGGGTGCCGGCCGGCGGCGAGCACCAGGGTGCCGCCGGACAGGTTCCGATGGCCGAGCGCGACGACCCGGTCCACCGCCCGGTCGAGCACGCCGAGGGAGTTCGGCACGGTCAGCAGGGTGTCCGCGTGGTCCCGGGCACCGACCACGGCCGCCTGGTCCGGCGCGAGCAGCCGCGAGACCGGTGCGGCAGGTGCGGCCTCGTCGCCCGGCCAGCGCTCCTGCAGCACGACGTCGGCCAGCGGCGCCCGCTTCGACCACCCGGCCCGCTGGAGTCCGGGCTCGGGCGGACGTTCGTCCGGCCAGCCGAGACACAGCCAGCCCAGGGTGACGACCCCGTCGGGCAGGTGCAGCAGTCCGGCCAGGTCCGCCGGCCGGAACAGCGTCACCCAGCCCAGGCCGAGTCCCTCGGCGCGGGCGGCCAGCCACAGGTTCTGGATCGCGCAGGCGCACGACCACAGGTCGGCGTCCGGGAACGTCGCCCGGCCGAGCACCCCGCCCGCCGGGGTACGGCGGTCGCAGCAGACGACGACCCCGAGGGGTGCCTCGCGGATGCCCTCGAGCTGCAGGTCGAGCAGGTGCCGGCCGGCCTCCGGCTCGAGCTGGGCCGCCTGCGCCAGGCGCTCCCCGTCCGCCATCGTCGCCGCCCGGTCGCGGACCCCGGGGTCGGTGACGACGATGAACCGCCACGGCTGCGAGTGCCCGACGGACGGCGCCGCGTGCGCGGCACCGAGGACGCGCTCCAGGACCTGCGCCGGCACCGGGTCCGGGCGGAACCGCCGGATGTCGCGGCGGGCCCCCACCACGTCGTACAGCGCGTCGCGGGCGGCCGGCGGGAACGCCCACGCGTCGGGGGCGGCGGCCCGCTCCGCGGCCGAGCTCGCATCACCGATGAGCGGTACGGGGCGCGGCCAGGTCACCCGCCCAGGGTAGGGAACGATCAGCCTCAGGCGTCGACCGGCGGCCCTTCGAGCTCCCCGCCCTCACGGCCCCCGTCGTCGCGGATCGGATCGCGGCGGAAGACGAGCGTGGTCGCCCCCATCTCGATCCGGTTCCCGTCGACCAGTTCGACCTCGAGCCGGGGCACGCCGTCCACGAGGGTGCCGGACCTGCTGCCCATGTCGCGCAGCCGGACAACTCCGTCCGCGTCGATCTCGAGCACGGCGTGCCGGGGCTCCACCTCGGGGTCGTACAGCCGCAGCTCCGTCTCCACCGCGCTGCCGATCACGAAGGAGCCCGGCCGGAGCACCAGCCCGCTGTCGATGCCGGCCGACGCGGGGGAACCCCAGGGCGCCTCGCCCCCGGCAGGCACCGCCAGTCGCGGACGGCCGGGGGGCGGCGGTGGTGCCGGAGGCACGACGACCTCCGGCGGGTCCTTCCGCACCTGCGAGGCCGGCCGGAACCGGCCCGGCTCCAACTCCGCGGCGGCCGCGAACGACACGGTCACCAGCCCGGCCGGGACCAGCCCGCGGTGCAGGAACCGGTCGACCAGCCAGTCGTCCAACACGGCCGCCCACCTGACCAGCTGGGGATCCAGTCGGGCGTAGTCGCGGTCGGCCAGCCAGACGGTCCAGGCGTTGTCCACCGGCCTCTCACCGACACCGAACCGTTCCAGCTCGTGCAGCAGCGCGTTCTGTACGTCATCGAGGGACGGCGGCGGACGCAGGGCGACGGGCATGCGCACGGAGGACCAGCCTTCCGGGTACGGCGGACCATCCTCCTGTGCCGCGATCTTGTCCGATCGAAACCCGGTAGCGTCGCGCCAGTGACCGTGCTCCACCGCTACGCCGCCGTGCTGCGAGGCGGGGGACTGGGGCCGGCGCTCTCGGCGAGCATCGTCGGCCGCCTCTCCCTCGGGATGACCGGGCTCGCCACCCTGCTGCTGGTGCGCGAGAGCACCGGGTCGTACGCCGTCGCCGGTGCGGTCTCCGCCGCCTACGCGGTGGCTTTCGCCCTCGGTGCGCCGGTCCGGGCGCGGGCCGCCGACCGGCGCGGGCCGGTCCGGGTCCTCGTGCAGTGCTCGGTAGCGCAGCCGGTCGCCCTCATCGCCCTCGTGATCCTGGCCGGCCGGCACGTACCGGCGTTCCTGCTGGCCGTCCCGGCGGTCGCGGGCGGGCTGACCGTCCCGCCGCTGGGCGCCGTGATGCGCGCCCTCTGGGCCCAGCACGTCGAGCCAGCGGCGCTGAGCACCGCCTACTCGCTGGAGTCGGTCGCCGTCGAGCTCTGCTTCGTGGTCGGCCCGACGCTGACGGCCGGCCTGGCCGCCACGGCGGGACCCGGGACCGCGGTGGTCACCGGCGGCCTGCTCACCGTGGCCGGCGGCCTGTGGCTGGCCGGCTGCCGGACCGTCCGCGCGGTGCGCCCCGAGGTGGGGACGACCCACGGCATGGCCGGGCCGCTCAGCTCCCCGGCCGTACGCGCCCTGCTCGTCACGGTGCTCGGCATCGGCGCCTCGTTCGGGGCGCTCGAGGTCGCCCTGCCGGCCTTTGCCGAGCGGCACGGCAGCCGGCCGGCCGCCGCGGGCATCCTGCTCGCGGTGTGGAGCGTCGGCTCGATCCTCGGCGGCCTGGCGTACGGCGCGGTCCACTCGCAGCGGCCGCCGGCGCAGCAGCTGCCCTGGCTGGTGACCGCACTGGCCGTCGGGACGCTGTTGCCCCTCCTCGCCACCGGGCCGGTCGCCATGGGCGTGGCGCTCGTCCTGTACGGCTCGACCATCGCTCCGTTCATGGCCTGCAACGCGGTCCTGCTGGGCGGAGCGGCACCGAGGGGCACGGCCACCGAGGCGTTCGCCTGGTCCAGCAGCATGATCTTCGGCGGGGGGGCGCTGGGCACGGCGACGGCCGGGCTGCTCGTCCAGCACGCGGGCACGACAGCCGCCCTGGCGCTCGTCACGGCCGCGGGAGCACTGACCCTCGTCGTGTCGCTGACCGGCCTGCGGCACCTGCAAGCGCGCCCGGTCGAGCTCTAGCGGGCCGCGACCAGCAGGGCCTGCGCACCCAGGCCGACCGGGCCGTCCAGGTCCGACAGCACCGACGTGGCCAGTCCGACGCCGCCCGGCGTGACCGTCGTCGTCGCGTCGAGACAGATCCACTCCCCGACCGCCTCGCGGTGCAGGTGCACCGTCAGCTCGGGGTTGATGAAGTGCCAGGCGGTCAGGTCCAGCTCACTGGAGATGCCGTTGCCGCTGTCGGCGACGGCGAGCACACGCTGCAGCGGGCTCGGCTCCTCACCCTCCACAAGCGGGTGCCGCAGGCGCGTCCACGCCGTCGACGGCCCTGGCGTGGCGAAGTGTCCGCTGGCGAACCGCCACTCGACGGCCGCGAGGTACCCGCCGCCCCAGCCGTGCGTGTCCACCTCGGCCGCCTCGGCGGGCAGCGGAGGTGCCGGCGTGTGCCGTGACGGCACCGGCGCGGACGTCGTACGGCGGATGCGCCACGCCTCGGCACGGGCCGCGTCCCGCCCGTCGGCGGACAACACCGCCTGGACCAGCTCGACGCTGCGGCCCGGCCGAACGATGCGCGAGCGCAGCTCCAGCTCGCCGACCGGGACAGGACCGAGGATCTCCACGGTCACCCGCGCGACGAACATGTCCTCGTTCGTCGACGTCCGCTCCACGGCCCGGCCCAGGAGTGCGCTCGGCGGCCCGCCGTGCTGGAACCGGAGGTCCCAGGGGCCGGTCGTGTGCTCCGTGGCCTGCCAGCGGTCGCCGTCGGGGCCGGCGAGGGGCAGGAAGAAGGCGTCGTCCACGTCCGGCAACCTACGACGCTCCGCGTCGGGCCCATGGCAGGGGCCCGGCCCGGCACTCTGGCAGGCTCCTCTCATGCGCGCTGTCACCCTTCCGTCGTACGGCGGGCCCGAGGTCCTCACCCTGGCCGAGGTCCCGGACCCCCAGCCGGGACCGGGCGAGGTCCTCATCGACGTGGTGGCCAGCGCGGTGAACCGGGCCGACGCCCTGCAGCGGCAGGGGTTCTACGCGCCGCCGCCGGGTGCGTCGCCATACCCGGGCCTGGAGTGCTCAGGCAGGATCGCGGCCCTCGGGGAGGGCGTCGCGGGCTGGCAGGTGGGCGACGAGGTCTGCGCGCTGCTGGCCGGCGGCGGCTACGCGGAGAAGGTCGCCGTCCCGGCCGTGCAGGTACTGCCGGTCCCGTCCGGGGTCCCGCTGGTCGAGGCGGCCGGGCTGCCCGAGGTGGTCTGCACGGTGTGGTCGAACGTCTTCCAGCTGGCCGCCCTGCAGCCCGGCGACGTACTGCTCGTCCACGGCGGCACCTCCGGCATCGGCACGATGGCGCTGCAGCTGGCCGCGCGGCACGGGGCGCGGGTCTTCACCACGGTCGGCTCACCGGAGAAGGCGGCGAGGGCCGAGGAGCTGGGCGCCGAGCGGGCCATCCGCTACCGGGACGAGGACTTCGTCGAGGTCGTCCGTGCGGCGACCGACGGACACGGGGCCGACGTCGTGCTCGACAACATGGGCGCCACGTACCTCGGGCGCAACGTCGACGTCCTGGCCACCGGCGGGCGGCTGGTGGTCATCGGCCTGCAGGGCGGCACCCGCGGCGAGCTGGACATGGGTGCACTGCTCGCGAAGCGCGCGTCGGTCCACGGGACCTCGCTGCGGGCCAGGCCGGCCGCCGAGAAGGCGGGCATCGTCGAGTCGGTGCTGGCAGGGGTCTGGCCGGCGATCGACGCCGGCGAGATCCGCCCGATCATCGACTCCAGCTACCCCCTCGAGCAGGTCGCCGACGCGCACCGCGCGCTGGAGGCCAGCGGTCACGTCGGCAAGATCCTGCTGACGACCTGACATGGACGGGACGATCCGACCGGACGACGGCGCGCCGCGCCGTACGACCCGACATGGCTGCCGGGAGGCCGCCGTCCTGAGGGGATGGACCACGTGAGCGACGGCCGGGACATGGGGGCCTTCCTCGAAGGGCTCTGGCTGCAGGTCGCGCACGTCGCGAAGGGGCGGGTCGACGTGCTGGAGGCGTACGTCGCCGCGGCCCGCGGCGGAGCGGTCGACGACGAGCTGCGGGCGGCGGCCGAGTCGGCGGCGCACAAGCTGGCCGGGGCGCTCGGGAGCTACCAGCGCGCGGGTTCCGAGGAGGCGGCGCAGGCCGAGAACCTGCTGCGCGGCGGCGCGGCCGGGGCGGACGAGATGGCGCCGCTGGTCGCCGTCCTGCGTGCCTCGGTGGGGGCCTCGTGACGGTCCTTCCCGGCAACGGGCGCCGGGTCCTCATCGTCGACGACGCGGCGGAGATGCGGATGCTCATCCGCATCGCGCTCGCCGACCTCGGCGGGTTCATCGTGTCCGAGGCCGCCGACGCGACCGAGGCGCTCGGCATGATCCGGGCCGAGCGGCCCGACGCCGTCCTCCTGGACGTCCAGCTCCCGGGGATGGACGGCCCGGAACTCCTCGCGCTGCTGCGCGAGGAGGGCAACGCCGTCCCCGTCGTCTTCCTCACCGCGACGGCGGCAGCCGGCAGCGAAGAGCTCGAGAACCTCGACGCGCGGGGCGTGCTGCAGAAGCCGTTCCCGGTCGACGAGCTGGCCGCCCGGTTGGCGTCCCTGCTCTGACCGTCCCGATGACCACTGCTCGCCAGGTGCGGCTCGTGCCCGATGGGGCAGGATCGGGACCATGAACGAGCCCACCGCAGAGCAGCCGTCCCCGGCACCAGAAGCGACCCGCACCGTCACGATCGTCGGCCCCGACGGGCAGCCGGTCGGGCAGATGGAGGTGCCGCGGGCCGACGGGAACGAGGAGCGCAACCCCGCGGAGATGGTCGAGCAGCCCGCGAAGGTCATGCGGATCGGCTCGATGGTCAAGCAGCTGCTCGAGGAGGTACGGGCCGCCCCGCTGGACGACGCGTCCCGTACCCGGCTGCGCGAGATCTATCAGCGCTCCATCAAGGAGCTGGAGGACGGCCTCGCGCCGGAGCTCCGGGAGGAGCTCGAGCGGCTGACGCTGCCGTTCTCCGAGGACTCGGTCCCCTCGGACGCGGAGCTGCGCATCGCCAAGGCGCAGCTGGTCGGCTGGCTCGAGGGGCTCTTCCACGGCATCCAGACCGCGCTGTTCGCCCAGCAGATGGCGGCCCGTGCGCAGCTCGAGCAGATGCGCGGCGGCCCGGTCGCCCTGCCCAGCGGGCAGGGCGTCCCGGCACCGGCGGTGCCTGGCGCCGCGCACGGCACCGGCCAGTACCTCTAGCGGGTCAGAACCACTGCGAGAGGTAGGCAGCGACCCCGTCGTCCTCGACGCTGCCGGTGACCTCATCCGCGAGCGCGAGGACCTCCGCGTGCGCGTTCGCGACCGCGATCCCGCGGCCGGCCCAGGCCAGCATCGGCAGGTCGTTGGGCATGTCCCCGAAAGCCACCACGTCGGCCGCGCCGATGCCGTGCTCCTCGGCGAGCGAGGCCAGCCCGGTCGCCTTGCTGACGCCTGTCGCGCTGATCTCCAGCAGGCCGTCGGTGGACGAGTGGGTCAGCGTGCCGAGCGCACCCACCGACCGGTGTGCGGCCGCGAGCAGTTCGTCGGCGCCCATGCCCTCGTGGCGGGCGAGCAGCTTGACCACACCGGCGGCCACGAGTTCCTCGACGGGTCCCATGGACCTCTCGTCCGTACTGTCCCAGCGCGGGAGGTATGCCGGCTCGTGCGCGAACCCGGTGTCCGCCCGCTCGACGGCGAACGCGATCCCGGGGACGTCCCGGCGGAGCGCCGCGACGACCTGGCCGGCCGCGGCCGCGTCGAGCAGCGAGTGCCGGACGATGGTGCCTGTGTGGAGGTCGTAGACGATCGCGCCGTTGGCGCACACCGCCAGCCCACGGTGACCGGTCGCCTCGACGACCGGCGGCATCCAGCGCGGTGGCCGGCCGGTGACGAGGACGAGAATGGCCCCCGCCTGCTCGACCCGCGCGAGGGTGTCGCGGGTGCGGTCGCTGATCGTGCCGTCGCCGCGGACGATCGTGCCGTCGAGGTCGGTGGCGACGAGCTTCGGCGCCGGTGCGGAAGCGGTCACGCCGGACGCAGCTCCGTACGCCCGCCCAGGAACGGCTGCAGCGCCTTCGGCACGTGCACCGAGCCGTCCGCCTGCTGGTGCACCTCGAGCAGCACGGCGATCGTGCGGCCCACGGCGCACAGCGTCCCGTTGAGGGTCGCCGCCGCCTGCGGACCCTTCTCGCCGCGCATCCGGATGCCCAGCCGGCGGGCCTGGAAGTCGGTGCAGTTGGAGGTACTGGTCAGCTCCAGCCAGCGCTCCTGCGACGGCAGCCACGCCTCGATGTCGAACTTGCGGGCCGCGCTCGACCCGAGGTCGCCGGCGGCCACGTCGATGACGCGGTACGGCAGCTCGAGCAAGGTGAGGAACTGCTTCTCCCACTCCAGCAGCCGCTGGTGCTCGGCCTCGGCCGCGGCCGGGTCGACGTAGGAGAACATCTCGACCTTCTCGAACTGGTGCACCCGGATGATGCCGCGGGTGTCCTTGCCGTGGCTGCCGGCCTCGCGGCGGAAGCACGACGAGTAGCCGGCGTACCGCAGCGGGAGCTTCTCGAGGACCTCCCCCGAGTGGTACGCCGCGAGCGGCACCTCGGAGGTGCCGACGAGGTAGAGGTCGTCGTTCTCCAGCTTGTAGACCTCGGCGGCGTGCGCACCGAGGAACCCGGTGCCCTCCATCGCCTCTGGGCGCACGAGCGCCGGCGCGATGACCGGGATCAGGCCGGCGGCCGTCGCCTGCGCCATCGCCAGGTTGATCAGGGCCAGCTCCAGCAGGGCGCCGTCACCGGTCAGGAAGGCGAACCGGCTGCCGCTGACCTTGGCGCCGCGCTCGGTGTCGATCGCGGAGAGCAGGGTGCCGATGTCGAGGTGGTCGCGGACCGGGAAGTCGTACGAGGGCACGTCCCCGACGTGCTCCAGCACGACGAAGTCGGCCTCCCCGCCGGGCGGGGCGCCTGCGATGACGTTGGGGACGGCGAGGTGCGCGACCCGCAGGGCGGCGTCGGCCTCCGTCTGTGCGACCTCCGCCTCCTTGACCTCGGTCGAGAGCTGCTTGGCCCGCTCCAGCACCGCGGGGCGCTCCTCCGGCGACGCGCCGCGGACCGACTGCGAGACGGCCTTCTGCTCGGCGCGCAGGTTGTCGGCGTACGAGACCGCCGTCCGGCGGGCCTCGTCGGCCGCGAGCAGCGCGTCGACCAGGGCCGGGTCGTCACCGCGGGCCCGCTGGGAGGCGCGGACCCGCTCCGGGTCGTCACGCAGGAGCTTGAGGTCAATCACGCTACGAGGTTACCGGCGTCCCCTGAGCGGACCCCCGGTCAGACCGGTCCGGTGCGCAGTCGGTCCAGCCACGAGGCGGCCTCGCGGAAGTCCGCCTCCGCGGTGCCGGTCCGCAGCGACGGGACCTCACCGTCCGCGCGCGGGTAGGAACCGAGGAAGCGCACGTCCGCGCAGAGCCGCCGCAGGGCGGACAGCGCCTCGCCGACCCGGGCGTCCGCGACGTGGCCCTCGCAGTCGACGGAGAAGCAGTACCGCCCGAGCCCGGCGCCGGTGGGGCGCGACTCGATGCGGGTGAGGTTCACACCGCGGACCGCGAATTCGGTGAGCACCTCCAGCAGCGCGCCGGGGTGGTCGTCGCCGATGAAGGCCACGAGCGTGCTGCGGTCGGACCCGGTCGGCGGAGGGGGCGGACCGGGCCGGGTGACGAGGACGAAACGGGTGACCGCGCCCTCGCTGTCGTGCACGTCGTCGGCGAGCACCTCCAGGCCGTACTGCTGCGCCGCGATGGGCGCGCTGATCGACGCGTCGTACACCCCCTCCGCGACCGACCGGGCGGCGTCCGCGGTCGACGGCGCCAGGACGACAGCGGCGTCGGGCAGGACCTCGCGCAGCCAGCGCCGGCACTGCGCCTCCGCGTGCGGGTGCGTCGCCACGCTGCGCACCTCGTCGCGCTTCTGGCCTGGGCGGCCGAGCAGCGCGAAGGACACCGGCAGCAGCACCTCGCGGGTGATCTGGACCGGCTCGCCGGTGGCCAGCTCGTCGAGGGAGGCCGGAACCGAGCCCTCGACCGAGTTCTCGAACGGGATGAGCGCCGCGTCGACGTCGCCGGAGCGGACCGCGTCCAGCGCGCAGCTGACGGACACGAACGGCACGACCTCGGCCGTCTCCGCCTCAGGCAGGCTGCGCAGGGCCGTCTCGGTGAACGTGCCTGCCGGCCCCAGGTAGCCGAACCGCACCGGCGGGACGCCGGACATCAGCCGCGTCGCCGGCGGCGGGACGAGCTGGCGAGGGCGCCGTCCTCGGCCGGCCGCTCGGCCGTACGGGTGGCGTAGGCGATGGCCTGCTCCTCCTCGGGGGACAGCGAGTGGTCGCTGCCGCCGCCCTTCACGCCCTTGGCATACGTCCGCGTCTCGGAGCGGCCGTTGATCGACGTCAGCACCAGCCCGTCCCCGGAGTCGTCGAGCATCGCCGCGGAGAACGACAGCCGGCCGCCCATGTCCCCGAACGCGTCGTAGCGCACCACCGCGACATGCCGGAGCGCATCGGACAGGTCGGCGCGGGCCGCGGCGAGATCGTCGCGCAGCTGCCGGACGTCCCCCCGGAGCCCGTCCGTCGACGTCGCCTGGCGCTTCATCGCATCCACGAAGCTGGCCCCCGCGTCCCCCGCGACCAGCGTGTCGTACGACCTGCGCACGCGGCCGATGCGGACGACGAGCGCGAGGCACAGGCCGAGGGACAGGACGGCGACCCCGGCTGCGGCCAGCGCGATGACCTCGAGGGTCGTGGAGTCCAGGAGCACGACCGGAGGGTAGCCCGCGTACCTGGGCGGGCGTCGTACGCTCCCGCCGTGGACAGGGAGGACGTGCGCGCGCTGCTCGACGCGGTGGCTGCCGGGGACGTCCGTGCCGCCGACGCGCTCGACCGCCTGGCGGTCGCGCCGTACGAGCAGCTCGCCGACGCGCTGGTCGACACCCATCGGGCGCTGCGCACCGGTGATCCCGAGGTCGTCTACGGCGCCGGCAAGAGCACGGCCCAGGTGCTCGACATCGTCGCGGCGCTCAGTGCTGCGTCCGCTCGGGCCGTCCTCGTGACGCGAGCCGCCCCCGAGACGGTCGAGGCGGTGACGGCGGCGTACGACGACGTGGTGGCCGACGGCGGAACGGTGGCCGTCGGGCGGCTGCCCGAACCGCGGGGATGCGTGGCCGTGCTCGCCGCCGGCACCAGCGACGGTCCGGTCGCGGACGAGGCGGCGCTGACCGCGCGGGTCTTCGGCGCCGCCGTCGAGCGGGTGGACGACATCGGCGTCGCGGGCCTGCACCGGCTCATCGCGGCCCGTCCGGTGCTCGACCGGGCGGACTGCCTCGTCGTCGTCGCCGGCATGGAGGGGGCGCTGCCCTCGGTGGTCGGCGGCCTCGTCGGCACACCGCTCGTCGCCGTGCCCACCAGCGTCGGCTACGGCGCCTCGTTCGGGGGCATCGCGGCCCTGCTCGCGATGCTCAACGCCTGCGCGCCCGGCGTGACCGTGGTGAACATCGACAACGGCTTCGGGGCTGGCGTGTTCGCGGCGCGGGTGGCCCGGCGCACCGGGGCAGCCCGGTGACGGTCGGCTGGCTCGACGGCACAGCGGGCGCCAGCGGCGACATGCTGCTCGGTGCCCTCGTCGACGCCGGCGCGCCACTGGAGGTCGTGCAGGCCGCCGTCGACGCGGTGGGCGTGGAGCCGGTCGTCCTGCGTACGGAGGCCGTCACGCGTGGCGGGCTGGGCGCCACCCGCGTGCACGTCGAGGTGGGCCCCAGCCCGGGGACCCGCACCTGGTCGGACGTGCGGGCCCGGCTGGAGGTCGCGGCCCTGGCCGAGCCGGTCCGCCGGATCGCGCTGGACGCGTTCGCCCGGCTCGCGCGGGCGGAGGCCGCCGTGCACCGGGTGGCCCCCGAGGACGTGCACTTCCACGAGGTGGGCGCCCTCGACGCGATCGCCGATGTGGTCGGCGCGGCGGCCGGCTGGCACGCGCTCGGGCTGGCCGAGCTGACCGCCTCGACGGTGTCCCTCGGCTCGG
>JAOPWV010000059.1 GCA_025965475.1 Frankiales bacterium
CCGCCTCGAACTGCTCACCCTGACCGCCAACGGCAGCATCGTCAGCCTCACCACCGCCACCGACCGGATCACCACCGCCCAACGGCGGGCCGTCACCACCCGGGACCGGACCTGCACCGCCCGCGGCTGCCACCGACCACCCGCCTTCTGCGACGTCCACCACCTACGCGCCCGCGCCGACGACGGACCCACCGACACCGCCAACCTGGTCCTGTTGTGCCGCCGGCACCACAGCCAATGGCACCGCGCCGAACTCGACCTCCCCGACCTACGCGTCCCCTGGCTCCGCGTCCCCGCACCCGCCGGCGCCTCACCCTGAGGCTGACGGCGGAGCGGTGCGCCAAGACGACCAGGGAGAGATGTTGCCCGAAATGGCTCGCCATTACGTCTGAGCTGCGCTAGGGCCCTTTGACGCGACAGACTGCCCGCCATCGTCCGTGAGATATCTGGAAGCAGCTGCTATGTCACCGACCGAGTTCGAGTCACTCATCCAGAATCTGTTTGCCGCGATGGGGCTCGATACCCGTCAGACAAGCGCGTCGTGACGGTGGCGTCGACTGCGTTGCGTTCGATCCGCGCCCCATCCTTGGAGGAAAGGTGGTGGTCCAGACGAAGCGCTACCGCCACACCGTAGGTGTCACTGCCGTGCGGGACCTCTACGGCACGCTGCAGAACGAGGGCGCCAGCAAGGCATCCTGGTAAAGACCAGCGGCTATGCTCCGGGCTCGTTCGACTTCGCCAAGAACGAGCCGATCGAACTCATAGACGGCGCTATTGAAAGCCGGCGCAGAACCTGCTCGAGCAATCCAGGTGGTTGGCCTAGAGGCAAGCCCGTAGGTACTTCGACGCGTCGCTCCCTTGCGCACTGCGCTCGACTTCCAGCCCCGCCGACGGCAGAAGCCGCTGGCGCGCCCGTGCGGGTCAGGCAGGAAGGGCCGAGACCAGTTCGGCGAACGCGACGACGTTGTCGTCATAGCTGTGGGTCTTCCGGTCGAAAGCGCCGCCACAGGTGACCAGGCGCAGGCCGGCGTGGTCGATGTCGCCGTAGACCGCCTGCGTCGGGAACGTGCCCTTGGCGAACTGCTCGACGCGCGTCACGCGGAACGTCGCGGTGGTCCCGTCCTCGCGCGCGACAGTGACCTGGGCGCCGGGCTTCAACCGGCGCAGCTCGTAGAAGACACCTGGGCGCCCGGCCCAGTCGACGTGGCCCACGACGATCGCCGGTCCGAGTTCGCCGGGGGTGGGCGCGCCGGTGTACCAGCCGGCGGGGAAGCCGGTCGGCGGCACCTGCAGCGTCCCGTCGGCCTGCAACCCGAGCGCCATCATGCCGGAGTCCACCCCGATCGCCGGGATGCGTACGCGGACGGGCCGGGACCTGGCCAGCGGCGCGGGCACGCTCGTCGTCGTGGACGGCGTGACGCCGTGCGGCGCCGACGACGGGGTCGCGAGGGGCTGCGGCCGCCCCGAGCCACAGGCCGTCGCGACGGCGCTGGTGGCGACCACTGCCGCCACCAGCGCCGTCATTCCGGAGCCACGTCTACGGGATCGCCACGTCCTGCTCTTGTGGCGCACCCTGCTTCTCGCCCTCAGGCGTTCCGTCGCCGTACGGCAAGGATCGTCCCGCCGGCGAGCCCCGCCAGGAGTACTCCACCGGAAAGCAGGTAACGGGCATCGCCGCCACCTCCACTGGTGCTGCCGTCGCCGGCCGGAACGGCACCTGTCGGGACCCGCACGACCTGTCCGTTCGGCGTGCCGGTGCCGCCAGTCGTACCCGTCGTCGTGCCGGACCCCGTGGCTGTCGCCGGCCGGGCGCTCGTGCTCGGGCGGGCGCTCGTGCTGGGCCGGGGGCTCGTGCTCGGCCGTGCAGTCGGGGTCGCCGAAGCCGACGGAGACGCGACGAGCCCGGAGCAGGCCGACCTCGTGATGGTGTTCGTGTCGAGCGTGACCGCGCCGTTGCGCGCCAGGACCCGGCCCTCGACGGTCGCGCCGGTGGTGACGGTGATGTCGGTCAGGGCGAGGATCGTGCCGCGGAAGTGGGAGCCGGTGCCGAGCGTCGCGGAGCTGCCGACCTGCCAGAAGACGTTGCAGGACTGGGCGCCGTTGACCAGGTTGACGAGGCTGGCCGAGGCGGTGGTGAGCGCGGAGCCGGCCTGGAACACGAAGACGGCGTTCGGGTCGCCGCCCGCATCGAGGGTGAGCGCCCCGGTGAGACCGATCGAGGAGGCGGAGTTGTAGACGCCCGGCACCAGCGTGCGACCGCCGAGGTCGGCCGCGATCGGGGAGGTCGGCCCCTGCCCGGCGGCGACGTTGTAGGCGTTCACCAGGGCGGTTTTCGCGCCCTGCGTGACGGAGTCGCCGCCGTGGTTGGTTCCGGTGACCGTGAGGGACGACGATCCACTGATGCTCGTCGTCGGGAACGTCCCGAGGTCCCCGTTGAGGGTGGTCGGCCCGGTGTTGGTGATGCCGGCGCCGGCCAGGACGGCAAAGCTGTCAGCGGCGCCGAGCGGCACCTGCGTGGCCGCCTGGGCGCTAGTCGCGAGCAGCAGCAAGCCGACAGAAAGGAGCGCGACCAACGCGGCTACAGGGCCGGCGGCAAAGCGCAGCCGTGGGTTCGGACGCACATTCGGGGAGAGCTTCAATTCGATCCTTCTGATGAGTGGGACCCTTTTCAAGCCTTCGGTGCTCGCACCTGTGCTTGGGTCCGGTTCGGTGCCATGAGTACGGGCGTTCAGCCAGGCACCCGCACAACGCGGGGTCCCGGCCGGGCAGCCGCCCGCAGGTCGCAGGGAGATGATCAGGCTTGGAACGAGCCGGGCGAACTGCGTCCACAGCTGCTCGGGTTCTCGTCGCGTCGGCCGTGCCGGCGCCGCGCGTAGCTCCTCCTCGGGTCGACGCCGGGAGGATCTGTCCGGCGGGGCCGCGAAAACGCGGCCGCACCATTCCGGACCAATGCTGAGCGGCCTCGTGAACATAGCCGCACGCCCGGCCTTCTGTCAATTCTGGCCGAGAATCCGCAAATTCGTTTCCGAAACCCGGGCCGAGGTGATCGGGAGAATGGGCGCGGAAACGATCAACCGACGGGTGTGAAGCTAGAGGCGCGCGATCGTCGCGATGTCCTCGTTGAACTCCTCGACCATCGTGGCCGTCAGCGTCGGCCGCGTCTCACCCACCGCGTCCAGGTAGTCCTCCGTCGTCGGCCCCTTGCGGCCGTTGTCGTCGTCCAGCGGCCCGTACACCGCGTGCTCCAGCGCGCGCTGCGACGCCTTGCGGGCGGCGAACTCGATGTCGGCCGGGGTGAACAGGTCGGTGGCCTCGACGAGCGCGGCGAGGTCGATGTGCTCGCGGACGCCAGCAGGGATGTACCGCTGCCAGATCGCCCGGCGCGCCACGGCGTCGGGCGCACCGACGGGAATGACGTAGTCGAACCGGCCGTGCCGCAGGAAGGCCGGGTCGAGGGCACGGACGAAGTTGGTCGCGCAGACGAGCAGCCGGCCCTCCCGCTCACGGAAGGCCGGGATGAGCTTGAGCAGCTCGTTCGTGACCCCCTGCAGCGGCGACGGTGGTTTGTCACCGCGCCGACCGGCGATCTCCTCGACCTCGTCGATGAAGACCACGACGTTCTCCAGCTCACCGATCTCGTGGAACGTGTCGCGCAACGCGGGCGCCAGACCACCAGCGCTGGCGGCGAGCCGGGACGGGAAGACCTCGACGAACGGCCACGCGAGCCGGGAAGCGATCGCCTTCGCGAAGGTCGTCTTGCCCGTGCCGGGCGGCCCGAACAGCACCACCGCCTGCGGCGGCAGGACGCCGTACCGCTCGGCGAGACCGGGGTCGGACAGCGGAAGCACGATCCGCCGCTCGATCAGCTCCTTCTCGTGCTCCATCCCGGCCAGCGCCGCCCACAGGCCGTGCGCGAGCACCCGGCCGCCGAGACCCTCCAGCCGCTCGGACTCGAGCGGCTCCATCGGCACGACCCGCTCGAAGTACGCCAGCTCGCGCGTCTGGTAGCCGCAGTTCTGGAACGCCTGCGCGCCGGTCTCGCCCTCGGGCAGCAGCGCGGACAGCCGGCGTACGCCGCGGGCGGCCACCCGCTTCTCCAACTCGGTGAGCAGCGCACTGCCGAGCCCGCGGCCGCGCCAGTCGCTGGCCAGCGCGAACAGCACCAGCCACCCGCGGTCCCCGCCCAGGCGCATGACGGCGGCACCCACGACCGCCTCGCCGACCACCGCCACGACCCCGACGCCGTCGCCGTGCAGGGCACCGAGGACCTCGGCGAGCCCGTAGACCGGCTCGGACCCGGTCGTGCGCGACTGCTCCCAGATCCGCACGACCTCGTCGAGGTCGTCGTCGTGCACGTCGCGCACCCGCCAGACCGGCATGGCGCAGTGTCACACGCCCTCGGCGCGCTCAGCCTGCTACGGGCCGGGCGGGATCGCGACCGGGATCTCGCCGCCGAGCCGGTAACCGGGGCGCAGCGCCAGGTCGTCACCACTCCAGAACCGGCCGGGGTCGTACCAGCTGGGCCGCCGGTCGTCGGGGAGCAGCTCCATGGCCTGGTACGTCGCGGCGATGACCTCGGCGCAGTACGCGGTCTCGAACTGCGCGTCGCGTGCGCTCCGGCCGGGCAGGCGGCCGCGCAGCCAGCCGGAGGCGAGGCGGGCGGTCGACGGGAACGGTGTCCCGTCCAAGCGCGCGATGGTGCGCAGGACCGCCTCCTCCATGCCGGCGGTGACGGCCGGTTCGAGCTGGCGCAGCCAGGCGCGCTGGCCGTACTTGCGGGCCCAGGTCAGGACCGCGTCGTTCAGGTCGTGCAGCTGGACGCCGCGCTGGTGGTTGCCGGACCACAGGTCCGGCAACGAGCGGCCGAGCTCGGCGTGCCACATCAGCGGCGGCAGGTCGTCGAGGACGACGGACATCCCGACGTGGTTGACCGGGCTGTTCGTCGTCACCTGGATCGTGCGGTCGGCCAGGCTGCTGCCGCGGAACACCCACACGTCGCCGGTGCGGGTCAGCTCGACCGCGGCGGCCAGGCTGATCCCGCTGGCGGCGATGTCGGCAGGGGCGGCGGGCATGCGCCGTAGCCTAGGCAGATGCGCTGGTGGAAGGTCCTCGGTGTGGCCGGGCTCGCCGGGGTGGCCGCCACCGGTGCGGTCGTCGCCCGCAGCGAACGCCGTCGCCGCGCGTACACCCCCGACCAGGTGCGGGCCCAGCTGCACGAGCGGTACGCCGGGATCTCCGCGGACCGGGCCGAGACGGCGACGACATACGAGGAGCAGGCGTGACGGACGAGTACGAGGTCGAGCGGGTCCTGGTCGTCGTCGCGCACCCGGACGACGTCGACTTCGGTGCGGGCGGAACCATCGCGACGTGGACCGAGGCCGGCCTCGAGGTGTCGTACTGCATCGTCACGGACGGCGACGCCGGCGGCTTCGACCCGACGGTCCCCCGGTCCGAGATCGGTGGCATCCGCCAGCAGGAGCAGCGCGCGGCCGCGAAGGAGGTCGGCGTGCACGACCTCGTCTTCCTCGGCTACCCGGACGGGCAGCTCGCGGCGACGTTCGACCTGCGGCGCGACATCAGCCGGGTCATCCGCCAGAAGCGGCCGCAGCGCGTCCTGCTGCAGTCCCCCGAGCGCAACTGGCAGCGGATCGGTGCCTCGCACCCGGACCACATGGCGACCGGCGAGGCCGCGCTGGCCGCGGTCTACCCGGACGCCCGCAACCCGTTCACCCATCTCGAGCTCGCCGAGGAGGGGCTGGAGGCATGGACTGTCGGTGAGGTCTGGGTGATGGCGGCCCGGCTGGAGAACGTGAACCGGTACGTCGACGTGACCGACGCGTTCGGGCGCAAGCTCGCGGCCCTGCGCGCGCACGTCTCGCAGACAGCCCACATGGACGACCTCGAGGGCCTGCTGCAGACCTGGCTCGGGACGAACGCCGAGCGCGCGGGACTGCCCGAGGGCCGGCTCGCCGAGGCGTTCCAGGTCCTCGACACCCGCTGACCTACGCGGGCGGGCGGCTACTCGTGCCGACCGGTGCGGCCGCCGATCCTCGTCAGGTTCTCGCCGAGCAGCACCAGCATCGCCGGGCCGAGCCAGGTGAACGCGAGCGGCAGCACGGCGACGACCGCCGGCACCTGACCGCCTTGGTGCAGCAGGTGCGCAAGGCCGAGCCCGGCCACGATCCCGGCGGCCGTGACGGCGAGCCAGCGCGCGCTGGAGAAGCGGCGCGCGTCCGCCAGCTGCAGCGCGACGTACGCCGGGAGCAGGGTCACGGCGGCGCCGGCCGCGAGCAACACCGCGACGATCAGGGTGAAGACCACCGTCGCGACGAGCATGTCGGCCATACGTCGAGCCTAGGGCCAGCGGGTCAGACCAGCCGCCGGTCGGTCGCCCAGCGGGTGAGCTCGTGCCGGTTGGACAGCTGCAGCTTGCGCAGCACCGACGAGACGTGGGTCTCGACCGTCTTGCCGGAGATGAACAGCTCCTTCGCCACCTCCTTGTAGGCGTAACCGCGGGCGATGAGCCGCAGCACCTCCCGCTCCCGCGCGGTGAGCAGGTCGAGGTCCTCGTCGACGACCGGCGCGTCGCTGGCCGAGAACGCGTCGAGCACGAAACCGGCCAGCCGCGGCGAGAAGACGGCGTCGCCGCCGGCGACCCGTCGTACGGCGTCGGCCAGCTCCGGCCCGGAGATGCTCTTCGTGACGTAGCCGCGGGCCCCGCCGCGGATCACGCCGATGACGTCCTCCGCGGCGTCGCTCACCGACAGCGCCAGGAACCGGGTGCCCGGCGCGGCCGTGCCCACCCCCGCGAGCACGGCGCGGCCACCGCCGTCGGGCATGTGGACGTCGAGCAGGACGACGTCCGGCTGCGTGCTGCGCACGAGCGCGATCGCTTCGGCGACCGTCTCGGCCTCGCCGACGACATCGACGGCGTCGCCGAGTTCCGCGCGCACACCGGAGCGGAACAGGCGGTGGTCGTCGACGAGCACGACCCGCGGACGGGGCTCAACCACGGGGAACCTCCAACTGGACCTCGGTGCCCTCGCCGGGCGCACTGCGTACGACGGCCTTGCCACCATTGCGTTCCATCCTGCCGACCACCGACTGCGCGAGGCCGTAGCGGTCGGCGGGGACCGCCTCCGGATCGAACCCGGCGCCCCGGTCCCGGACGAACACGGTCACCTGGGCCGGCTCGACCTCGGCGTACACCTGCACCTGGTCGGCGCCGGAGTGCTTGGCCGCGTTGACCATCGCCTCGCGGGCCGCGGCGACCAGTGCGCCGAGCCGGGCGTCGGCGGGGCAGTCGCCCACGACGATCACCTCGACCGGGGTCCGGTGTGTCTCCTCGACCTCGGCGGCGGCCCGCTCGAGTGCCGCGCCGAAGGCCCCCTCGGCGTCCCCCGCCGGCCGGTAGAGCCAGCCGCGCAGCTCGCGCTCCTGACCCCGGGCCAGGCGGGTGACCTCACGCGGGTCGTCGGAGGCCTTCTGGATGAGCGCGAGCGTCTGCAGCACGGAGTCGTGCACGTGCGCGGCCACCTCGGCCCTCTCCTGGGAACGGATCCGTTCGCGGCGCTCGGCGCGCAGGTCGGCCGTCATCCGCAACCAGAACGGCCCGGTGAGGACCCCGATGCCGAGGACGACGACGACGGTCGACGCCAGCCCCTGCCTGGCCGCGCCGAGCTGGCCGCGGGTGGCGAGGAAGCCGGCCAGCCCGGCGGCCAGCAGGACCGCGCCGCCGATCGCCCGGGCCAGACCGCGGGGCCCACTGGCCGTGGCCCGCCAACGGGCCCGCTGCGCCACGTCCGCCTGCCGCCAGACCAGAGCGACACCGGCGATCACGGCGAGCAGCGGCAGCCACGTCGGGGAGCCGATCGGCAGGCCCAGCTGCTGCAGGAGCAGCAGGCCGCCGACGCCGAGCGCGGCGACCGCCAGCAGCTGGCCGCGCTGTTCGGCCCGCATCTCGGCGGCGCCCTCCCGCTGGGGGACGAACACCCAGAAGGCGGCGTACATCGCGACACCGAGCCCGCCGACGAGGGCGAGCGCGCCGAAGGCCAGCCGGATGACCGTCGGCGACAGGCCCAGATGCTCGCCGAGGCCGGCAGCGACGCCGCCGAGGGCCCGGCCGCCGGTGGTCCGGTAGAGCTTGCGGTGCCGCGGCCCGTCGGCGGCGGCCTGGAGCCGGATCGCGGGGCGGGAGACGGTCACGGGTACAGCCTCACACGCGCGCAACCGTGACGGCTCAGGGTCACACCCCTGCGCGTCCCTGAGACGCGGACCAGGGTCGGATCAGGGTCCGACCCCGATGTGCCGCGCCGCTCTGCGGCAGCATCGTCATGGCCATGACCGAGACCCCCACCGCCCCGGCGGTTCCCCGACTGCTCCACCGCGATCCTGACGACCGGATGTTCGCCGGTGTCTGCGCCGCCTTGGCGCGCTACACGGACACAGATCCGGTGCTCTGGCGCATCCTCGTCGCCGTCCTGACCATCTTCGGCGGCGCGGGGGTCGTCCTCTACGTGCTCGGCTGGCTGCTCATCCCCAAGAGGGGCAACGGCTCCATCGTCGACAACTGGCTCGCCCGGCACGACCGCACCACCGGCCCGCGCACCCTGGCGATCATCGGCGTCATCGTCCTCGTCCTGCTGGCCACGACGGACAACGGCCACGGGCTGGCCGCAGTCGCGGTGATCGGGGTGATCGGCTATCTCGTGTACCGGGACCGGCAAGGGCGGCCCGTCGCACCGTCGTACACCGCGGGCGTCGGCGCGCCGCCGTACGGCGCCCCCGTGGGCACACCGCCGGGGCCGGCAGCCGATCCCGCGGAGGAGGCCGCCTACGGACCGCCCGTTCCCCCGGACTGGACGGTGCCGGGCTGGGGCTCGCCGCTCCCCGCGGAGCCCCGCGCACCCCGCGAGCGCTCCCGGCTGGGGGCCATGACGCTCAGTGTCATGGCGCTGGTGACCGGTGTGCTGGTGCTGGCCCGGGTGTACGGCGCGGACTGGCTGACCCCCGAGCGCGTCATCGCGGTCGACGTGGTCGTCGTCGGTGCCGGTCTGGTCGTGGGGACCTGGCTCGGCCGGGCCCGCTGGCTGGTGCTGGTCGGCATCGTCCTGTCGCTCGCTCTGGCGGCGGCCACCGCCGCGCACGGCGTGGTCGGCGGCGGCGTGGGCAACCGGGTCTGGGTCGCGGACGGCACGACGTCGCAGCAGGAGCACCGGCTCGGCCTCGGTGAGGCCACCCTCGACCTGACGGGTGTACCGGCCGGCAGGCACGTCAGCGTGGACGCCCGGGTCGGCGTCGGGCACCTGGTGGTCATCGTGCCTCAGGGCGTGCCGGTCCGCGTCCACGCGAAGGTGGCGACCGGCGAGATCGCCGGCCCCGGCTTCGACCAGAACGCGAACGGCCAGGCCGTCGACCGGACGGCGAGCTTCGGACCACCAGGTGACCCGCAGGTCATCGTGGAGGCGAACGTGGGCATCGGACAGGTGGAGGTGCGCAATGGTTGAGCGACTGCCGGCCGGACTGAAGCAGCACAAGCCGGACGTGTTCTCGCTGGTGATGGGACTGCTGTTCGCCGGAATCGGCGGCCTGTTCCTCGTCACCGACCTGGGCTCCTGGGCGCTGGACCTGCGGTGGACCGGGCCCGTCGTCCTCATCACGATCGGCGTGATCGGGCTCCTCGCCTCCATCAGGCCGCGGGGTCGGGCCGACACCGACTGACCCCAGCGGACCCCCCGCCGCCGGCGGCCGGGCAGGATCAGCCTCATGGCTGCCTCCCCGGCCGCCGGCGGTGGCCGGTGGGTGACCGTTCCGCCGGACCGCATGGCGCGCTGGCTGGAGAACTTCACCGCGCGACACGGCCCCTACGAGACGACCGGATCCGGCGCCCTGGTGGTGCTGACCGCGCGGGACGGGGCCGTCGCCGAGTGCGAGGTCCCGTTCCCGCCGTCGACCGGCGATCTGGTCGAGCACGCCCTCGTCGTACGCCGGGTCGGGGTGCTGCTCGTGCGGCTCGGCGGGTACGCAGCAGGGGTGTTCGAGGGGGACCGGCTGGTCGCCTCGAAGGTCGGCAGCCGCCAGGTGCACGGCCGGTCGGCAGCCGGCGGCCAGTCGCAGCAGCGGTTCGCCCGGCGGCGCGAGGGGCAGGCGCGGGTGGCCCTCAGCGCGGCCGCCGACAACGTCGTACGGATCCTGCTCCCCGAGGTGCCGCAGCTCGACGGCGTCGTGCTGGGCGGTGACCGCAGCGCCGTCGACGAGGTGCTCACCGACCGGCGGCTCGCGCCGCTGCTCCCCCTGGTGACCGGCCGCCTGCTGGACGTCCCCGACCCGCGGCTGAGGATCCTGGAGAGCACGCCGGAGCTGTTCCGGGCGGTGCGGATCCGCGTGGTGGACCCGATGAGCCCGGATCCGGGGCGACACGGGTCGTAGGACCATCAGGCTCTGGCGATTCGTGCGGCTACGGGGCAGGGTGGCGCGGAAGGAGGTGTCGATGCCGACCGAGATCAACGGGCTGCCGGCCCACGTACTGCTGATCCACCTCGTCGTGGTGCTCGTCCCCGTCGCCGGCCTGCTGCTCGTCGCGCAGGCCTGGTGGCCGGCGGCGCGGCGGCGGATCGGCGTCCTCGGCCCGCTGCTGTGCCTGCTCGCCCTGGTCACCATCCCGCTGACGACCAACAGCGGCGAATGGCTGCAGCGCCGGTTGCGCCCGACCCCGCTCATCGACACCCACGTCCACCTCGGCGACCAGCTGCTGCCGTGGGTGGCCGGCCTGTTCCTCCTGTCGACGGCGGTCTGGCTGCTTGATCGGCGCACCGCGCCGGCCCCGACGAGAGTCGTCCTGGCCGGCGCACGCGGGTCGGTCGCGGTCACCCTGCTGGTGGCGGTCCTCGCCACGGCCGTCGCGGTCGGGACGCTCGTGCAGATCTACCGGATCGGTGACTCCGGCGCGAAGGCGGTCTGGACGGGCAGCGTGGCCCTGCCATCGTGATCCAGTTCTCCCGCCGCACCGTCCTGGCCGCCGCCTGCGCAGGCTGCGCCGGCGTCGCGTTGAGCGCCTGCGGGGGCGGTTCGTCCGCCGCCACGTCCCCCACTGCCCTGTCCCCCGCGGCGTCCCCTGGCGCGCCGCTGGCCCGGCTGGCCGACATCCCGATCGGTACGTCGGTGTCGGTGCAGGGCCCGGACGGCAAGGCGGTCCTGGTGACGCGTACGTCGGAGACCACCGCCGTCGCGTTCAGCGCGGTCTGCACCCACCAGGGCTGCGCGGTCGAACCGGCCGGTGCCAACCTGGGTTGCCCCTGTCACGACTCGACCTTCGATGGGACGACGGGGGCGGTGCTCACCGGCCCCGCGCCCGCACCGCTGCCGCAGATCCACGTCGCGGTCCGCGGGGGCGCCGTCGTCCTCGCCTGACCCGGACCACATGCAACCTCGGCCGGGTCGGATTCCGTAGTAGAGGTATGAACAGAGAACACACCTGATGCGGACGAGCCGCGAGGACGAGTTCCGGTCGTACGTCGTGAGGTCTCGGGCCACCCTGGTGCGGACCGCCACCCTGCTGTCGGCCGGCGACTCCCACCTCGCGGAAGACCTCGTCCAGACCGCCCTCACCAAGCTGTACCTCGCCTGGCCCCGGATCAGGCTGCCCGAGGGGCCGGACGGCTATGCCCGGCGGATCCTCGCCAACGCCCTGATCGACGAGCGGCGGCGGCCCTTCCGGCAGCGGGAGACCTCCCACGCGGACGTGCCAGATCACGCGCCGTACGAGCCGCCGCAGTTCCAGGCCCTGCTCGCCGCACTGGCCGAGCTGCCCCCCGGCATGCGAGCGGCGGTCGTCTTCCGCCACGTCCACGGCCTGTCCGTCGCGGACACCGCCAGGGCCCTCGGCTGCAGCGAGGGCAACGTCAAGAGCCAGACCGCCCGCGGGCTCGA
>JAOPWV010000065.1 GCA_025965475.1 Frankiales bacterium
AGACCCGCGAGGCATCCGCCCGGGACATGATCGCCGCCTGCGACGCCGGCGTCATCTTGTTCAGGGCACCGCGCTGGTCATCCGGCCCGTACGGGCTGGTCGCGACCTTGATGTCAGCCCGCGCCACTAGGACTGCTCGCGCACGAAGTCGACGACGGCGCGGGACTTGACCAGCGGCAGGAGCTCGGAGACGACCTCGGTGTGGAACGGGTCCTCCGAGTACTCCTTCAGGCCCTCCCAGTCGTCGAAGTCGGAGATGAGCGCGCCATCCCACGGGTCCCCGTTCTCGTTCGGCTCACCCGCGTGGGCACCGAGCTCCCAGCTGCGCAGCGTGGGCAGCTTCTCCGACAGGGTCGTCAGCAGGTCGAGGACCTTCTGCTTGTCGGCCGGGTCGGCCACCTGCCACATGAATACGTGCCGGATCATCCTGGTCCCCTTAGAGGTGTACGTGGCCACGGACGGGCCACTGAACGGAAAGCCAATGAACGGAAAGCTGTGAGGCGGGGCGCTCCCGCGCGTACCGATCAGACGTCGACAACGAGCCTCGCCGACAGAGCCCTCGAGACGCACGGGAAGATCAGTTCACCCTGCTCGCGCTCCTCCTTGCTCAGGATCGAGTCGCGATGGTCGCCGACCCCCTCGACCAGCTCCAGCTCGCAGGTGCCGCAGGTGCCCTCTTTGCAGTCGAAGTTCATGTCGACACCTGCGGCGACCATCGCGTCGAGCATGCTCTGGTCGGCCGGCACCTGCACCGTGACGTCGGAGTCCTGGCAGTACACCTCGAACGGCGTCTGCGGCAGGGACTCGTCGACGGCCTTGGCGGTGAAGCGCTCGACGTGGAGGCGGCCCGCGGGCCAGCTCTCGCACTGCGCCTCGACTGCGGCGAGCAACGGCTCGGGTCCGCAGCAGTACACGTGCGTCTCGCCAGGCTCGGCGAGCAGGGCCGCCAGGTCGAGCAGCCCGAACTCGTCCTGGGGGCGGATCTGCACCTTGTCGCCGTAGGCGCCGAGCTCCTCGACGAAGGCCATCGACCCGCGCATCCGGCCGCCGTAGACGAGCCGCCAGGGCCGGCCGAGCCGCTCCGCCTCCACGAGCATCGGCAGGATCGGCGTGATGCCGATGCCGCCGGCGATGAACAGGTAGTCAGGCGCGTCCGCGAGGGCGAAGTGGTTGCGGGGCGGGCGCACCGTGACCGTGTGCTCCGCGCACAGCGTCTCGTGGATGAACTTCGAGCCGCCCCGGCTCGCCGGCTCGAGCAGCACACCGACGCGGTACCGGCCGCGGTCTCGCGGATCGCCGCACAGCGAGTACTGACGGGTCACGCCCGGCAGGCACAGGTCGATGTGGGCCCCCGGCTCCCAGGCGGGCAGCTCCCGGCCGGCCGGGTCCGTGAGCTCGAGCGACACGACGCCGTCCGCCTCCCGGACCAACCGGCTGACGACGAGCTCGAGTGCATCCTCACCGGGGGGCGGGGGCACCGAGGTCGAATCCATGAACGCTCCTGGGGATGGACGTACTGAGGGTGGGGACGGGCCTTGCTGGCGCACCGTCCGCGGGCACGACAAGCAGAGGCCCTCGGGGGCCTCGCTGTCCACGCCGCTTCCGGTGGGCGGTGGTCCCGTGCCTCGGCGGGGCCGGCCTCGGTCGGTGTGACCCGAGCCGAGGCCTGACCCCGACCGTGCTGTTACTGCTTGGGGGACCGCTCGGTCAGCCGACGACGAACCCGCCGTCGACGGACATGGCCGTACCGGTGACCCAGGAGGAGGCGTCCGAGCACAGCCAGGCGATGCCGGCCGCGACCTCGTCGGCGGTGCCCATGCGACCCATGGGCACGCTCTCCTCGACCTCCTTGAGCATGAGGTCACCCATGTCACCGGAGTCCGCGGCGATCTTCTCCAGCATGGGGGTCATCGTCGGGCCGGGACACACGGAGTTGATCCGGATGCCCTGCGCCGCGTAGTCCAGCGACGCGGACTTGGTCAGGCCGATGACACCGTGCTTGCTGGCGCAGTACGCCGGGATGCGCTTCTTACCGACCAGTCCGAAGTTCGAGGCCAGGTTGACGATCGAGCCGCCACCCGACGCGAGCATCGCGTTGATCTCTTCCTTCATGCACAGGAACGTGCCGGTCAGGTTGACCGCCAGCGTCCGCTCGAAGTTCGCCGCGGTGCACTCGCCGGCCGGGGCCAGGTCGCCCTGGATGCCGGCGCTGTTGACGGCGGCGTCGAGACGCCCGAAGCGGGAGACCGCGAGGCCGACGGCGGCCTTGACGCCCTCCTCGTCGGTCACGTCGACCTGGACCGACTCGGCCTGGCCGCCGAGGGCGACGACCTCAGCCGCGACGGCGGCCGCGGCATCGGCGTTGGCATCGGCGACCACGACGGCCATGCCCTGGCGGGCGAACGCCAGGGCGCTCGCCCGGCCGATGCCGGATCCCCCGCCGCTGACGAAGGCGACCTTGGGCTCAGGCAACTTCGCCCCCGGGCCGGTTGAGCACCGAGGTGAACAGGCGCACGTCGGCACCGTCGACGACCTCGCCGCAGCCGTAGATCTCGACGGCCTGCGCGATCTCGTGCAGCGAGAACATCAGGAACAGCAGGTTCTCGTCCTCGGCCGTGGTGTTCGTGGCCGGACGCTCGAGCAGGTACGCCATGATCTTCGGGAGCTCGGCCATCATGCCGTCGTAGTACTCCTGGACCTCCGGCATCGGAGTCTCCAGACGACGCGCGATCCGCTCGCCCTCGGTGGGCAGGCCCCAGGCGCGGAACTTGGCAAGACCCTCGAAGCCACTGGGCAGGGCGAAGGTCTGCTCGACGGTGTTAGACATTCGTGCTCCGGGCGATGTAGTCGTCGACGTTCTTGTGGAAACTGCGGATCTGGACTTCCTGCTCGCCCAGCACGATCTCGGGACGCGCCTTCGAGGTCAGACCGATCTGCAGGGCAGCGTGACCGGTGACGTCCTCACAGAGCAGGTCGCGGAAGCGGACCTTCATCAGGTCCTGGCAGACGCGGTCGGCCAGTGTCTTGGCCTTCGGGTAGTGCATGCGGATCTCCCACACGCTGTGTCCCACCGAGACCGGCCAGATGTTGTACGTGAACATGAAGTTGCCGAGGAAGCCGATGACCATGTTCGGGAACTGCACGTGGAACACGAACGGGCCGCGGTTGGGGAGCTTCACCACGTTGTACTCGGGGTGGAGGTTCGCCATCGCGGTGCGCAGCGGGGTGTCCACCCACTCCGCGTCGGAATCCGACGTGTAGACGGTGTGGATGCCGAGGCGCTCGAAGTCGTACAGACGGGTGTAGCCGTCCTCGTTGGTGCTGAACGCACCCCCACCCAGGAAGCGGTGCAGCGGCGCGAGCATCGGCAGGTGGTAGATCTCGTTCTGCGCGTCGAGGATGACCTTCCAGTTGGCGTCATCCGGGACGTCGTAGCGGTAGCGCAGCTCGAGCGTGTCGAAGGGGAAGTCCTGGAGGGACTCGCCCAGCGGGCCGAGGTGCTCGAGGAGCGTCTCGGTGCCGTCCTTGTCCATGTTGACGAAGATGAAGCCGTTCCACACCTCGGTGCGGACGGGGACCAGGCCGAGGGTGCTCTTGTTCGGCAGGTCGCCCTCGAAGAAGAACTCCTCCTCGTCGGGCACGGACGCCAGGGTGCCGTCCGCCTTGTAGCCCCAGCCGTGGAAGCGGCACGCGAACTGGTAGGGGCACGGGCCGTCGGCCTCCCACACCAGCTTGTTGCCCCGGTGCGAGCAGACGTTGTGGAAGACCTGGATCTTGCCGGCCTTGTCCTGCACGACGAGCAGGGAGACGCCCAGCAGCGCGACGTCCCGCACGAAGAAGGAGTTGTTGCCCTGCAGGTCGTGCACGCTGCCGAGGTTCAGCCAGGACTTGCTGAAGATGAGCTTGCGCTCCTCGTCGAGGCGCTCCTCGCTGATGAAGCGCTCGGTGTCGATCGGGCCCTTCCCCAGCTCGGGGTAGAGGCTGCTCCAGCGACGGTGGTCCTCGCCAGTCTCCGGTGCGTCTACGCGTTCTTCCACTGACGTCATGGGGTCTCCTTGATTGCCGGCACGTTCTGGGTGTTCAGTCCTGCAACTACACGACATCGCGATCTAGCTCGCCGCGGTGGCGATCATGCGGTCTTGGCATCCGCCGACTCGTCGGCGTCGATCAGGTAGAGCCGTCCGTCCTCGACCTGGCAGCGGTACATGGGCTGCGGCTTCTTGGCCGGGCGCCGCGTGGCAGCCCCGGTCGTCACGTCGAATCTGCCCTGGTGCAGGGGGCATTCGATCTCGCAACCGATGAGGTCGCCCTCGGAGAGAGCGGCGGCACCGTGGCTGCACGTGTCGGCCAGGACGTAGAAGGTCCCCGAGATGTTGAAGACGACGAGCTCGGGAGAGCCCTCGGGCTGGAGGGCCAGCTTGCCTCCGTCCGGGACGTCTGCTGTCTCGCAGAGGAGCCGGTTCATGAGGCGAGACCCCCCGGAAGCGCGGGCAGCTGGCTGCGCAGGCACGCGAACATGCAGTCAACCCCCCGGGTTGAAGCGACCAGCGGAGTGCCGGTCAAGGTGTACACAGTCTGTGATCCAGGCGACCCTTTGTCAAGGCTGCAGGTACCGGGTCGGCGACCGTGCGTAGCCGGTCCGCGGGCCCTGCCGCGCGGCGCTGAGAGACGGGCCCGCAACGCCTGCGACGCCAGCCGTGACCGCGCGGGGACCGTGCTCCGGTCGCCCGCAAGCCACAGGACGCGGCCCTGGTGCTGACCCTAGGCGGGACCTGGAGAACCGGCAGGCGATCCGGAAGATCTTCTTATGTCCGATTACTCCGCGCCCGTGTCCTCCGCTCTCGTACCGGCTCATCCCTTTTTCGGCGCGCTTCAGGCGTATCGCGTCGTTCGGACGCGCCGCCCACGGGCCCGCCCGTCTC
>JAOPWV010000102.1 GCA_025965475.1 Frankiales bacterium
AGCCACTACGCTACGCCCCGCGTGACTCCACCTGATCGTAGGGTGGAGCCGTGCGGGCGTAGCTCAATGGTAGAGCCTCAGTCTTCCAAACTGATGGTGCCGGTTCGATCCCGGTCGCCCGCTCCAACCATCACCGCCGTGCCGTACGGCGGGCGATGCATGGAGTCCTGCGGCCGCCGCTGCCGTTCGTGTGGTGCGGCCCCAGCACTACCGGCCGAGGATCGCCGGCAACGGCTCGCCGTGCGCGGCCAGCTCCTCCGGCCTCATCGGCCGCCCGAGCAGGTAGCCCTGGACCGCGTCGCAGCCCATCGCCTGCAGCGCCGTCAGCTCGTCGACGGTCTCCACGCCCTCGGCGATGGCGGTCAGGTTCAGCGCATGCGCCGCGACGATGATCAGCTGGACCAGCGTCGCCTTCGCGGGGTCGCTGGCCATCCCGCGCACGAACGACCTGTCCACCTTGACGCCGTCCACCGGCAGCCGGATGAGCATGGCCAGCGACGAGTAGCCGGTCCCGAAGTCGTCCAGGGAGAGCCGGACCCCCAGGGACCGCAGCGCGGTGAGGCGCCCCGCCGTGGCCGGGACGTCGTGGATCACCGCCGTCTCCGTGATCTCGAGGCGCAGCCGGTCGCCCGGCAGCCCGTGGCGCAGGAGCGTTCGTCGCCCGCGTTGTGCCCGAGCAGGTCGTTGACGTCCTTGAACCCGTCCAGGTCGATGTACAGCAGGGCGTACCGCCCCGGGCGGGCACCGTTCGCGTGCAGCAACCGCTCGCCGTGGTCCGCCAGCGCGAGGCGGTTCGGCAACCCGGTGAGGGGATCGTGCAGGGCCACGCCACGGAAGAAGTGCGCGAGCTCCTCGAGGACCAGCGACACGGACACGGTCCCGACCCAGCCCCCCGGGCCCAGGACCACGACGTCCCGGTAGCGCTCGGCCGCCGGCCGGTCGAGGATCGCCCGCGCCGCGGCGGCGATGGACATGTCGGATGGCAGGGCCAGGGTGGCCACCGGGAGCAGCTCCCGGAGCTTCCGGCGGGCGTGGACGGCCCGCCCGTAGCCGAACGGCCCGACCAGGATGTTCTCGAAGTGGTCCCGGTTGAGCAGCGTGAGCGTCGTACCTTCCTGGACCACGATCGAGCGCAGCTGGTCGTCCTGGCGGAACAGCCGGTCGACCTGCAGGATCGGCAGGTCTCCCGGGATCGGTGCCGCGGGGCGCGCGAGGCTGCCCAGCGCGACCCGCGCCGCGTTGCCCACCGGCCCGCCGCGCCACGCCGCCAGTGCCGGGTCGGCCGAGACGGAGTGCATGCCCAGACGATCGGGCAGCAACGGGCCGCGCCACAGGTGGCGGTTCGTGAACAGCCGATGACGATCATCTGACCGGCGACCGAACGCCCCTGTCCGGCGCATGATCCACCGCTGCCTGGCAACCCTTTCGACGCCCACCGTGGTGGTCGAGAGGCGCGCCCATGGACAGGACCGGTGTCTCCCCCGGGGTCGATGACGAGGGACTGCCGATGCCCCCGCGGCTGGGCGAACGGGGGCAGCGGCTCGTCCGGTGGCTCGGGTACGGCGAGAACGGCGTCTTCATGGCGATCGCGGTGGTGCTGTTCGCCATCGCCGTCGCCACGCTCGTCCGGACCGTGCACGACGCTGGGTGGCCACCCGCTCCCGAGCCGTTCGCGGAGACGATCACCCGGGCCCTGAACGGCGTGCTCTTCATCGTGATCACGCTGGAGGTGCTGCGGACCATCGTGGTGCGGTTCGAGGGCGGCGGCTTCCAGCTCCAGCCGTTCCTCGTCATCGGGATCATCTCGGCGGTCCGCCACATCCTCACGGTGGGCGCGCAGCTGTCCCTGGTCGGCGAGCAGTTGCCGCTGGCCCGCACCATGACCGAGCTGGGCGTGAACGCGGGTGTGGTGCTCGCCCTGGCGGTGGCCCTGGTGCTCGTACGGCGCTTCGCCCGGCTCGGCGGGAGCTAGGCCGCGGGCGCGTCCCGGACGCACCTTGCGCGTGCCCCGGAGCGGTCTATCGTTGGCGGAGGTCCGTTCGGCGGGCCGCTCCGGCGCCCCTGCGCGGGACGCCCCGGCGGATCGCGCCGCACGGGTCCCCGGGATCGCGCCGTCGCCGACCTGATCCCCGACGCGGCTCCCTCCCACGCGCGCACCACCTGGCACGTCACCCCCCTCTCCCGTCGGCTGTGCGGCCCCGCCGGTCCCGGCCTCGGGCCCCCGGTCGCCGGCGCCACCTGCCGACGGCGAGCGGCCAGCCGGCCAGGCACCGAAGGAGCAGACCCATGTCGCTCATGCACTTCGACCCCTTCCGCGACCTCGACCGCGCCACCGAGCAGGTCATGAGCGCAGCCCGCATGGCGGTACGGGCGATCCCCATGGAGGCGTACCGGCGAGGTGACGAGTTCTACGTGCACCTGGACGTGCCGGGGATCAACCCGGACGACGTCGACCTGACGGTCGAGCGCAACGTGCTGAGCATCCGCTGCCAGCGCCGGTCGCCCCGCCAGGAGGGCGACGAGGTGATCGTGGACGAGCGACCGCACGGGATCTTCGCCCGGCAGCTGTTCCTGAGCGACGGCCTGGACACCAGCCGGCTGACGGCGAGCTACGACCGGGGCGTGTTGAACATCCTCATACCGGTCGCCGAGTCGAGCAAGCCGCGCCGCGTCCCGATCAACAGCGAGGCCGGCTCACCGCAGCAGATCGACCTGACCGGCGGGAACCAGGCCGAGCAGCGGATGCCGGCGGGGAGCCAGTCCGCGGGTACGTGACGGCCTCGCCGACCCCGGACGTTCAGCGCCCCTCGAAGCGCGGTGACCGCCGGCCGAGGAAGGCGTCCCGCCCCTCCTGGAAGTCGGCGCTGCCGAAGAGGCGGACCTGGGTGTCGGCCTCGACCGTCAGCAACGCTGCCAGGTCCTCCGGCAGGTCCGCCGTGATCGCCTTCGTGGCCGCGATCGCCAGGGGCGGTCCGGCGGCCAGCTCGGTCGCCCGCTCGACCGCCAGGGCAAGCTGCTGGTCCGCCTCGCTGCGCTCGTCGACCAGCCCCCAGCCGTACGCCGTCTCCGCGTCCAGGACGGTGCCGCGCAGCAGCAGGGACCGCGCGCGGGCGGCACCGACCCGCCGGGTCAGGGTCCAGAACAGGCCGCCGTCGGCGACGAGCCCGACCCGGCCGAAGGAGGCGCAGAAGCGCGCGTCCGGCCCGGCCACGACGTGGTCGCACGCGACCGCGAGGGACAGGCCGGAGCCGAACGCCGGACCCGCGACGGCGGCCACGACGGGCTTGGGCCCTGCGACGATCGTGGTCACCACGTCGGCGAGAACCGCCAGCCGGGCGTACCCGGCCGCCGGATCGTCCGCCGGCATCGACGCCGGGTCGCCGCCGGAACAGAAGGCTCCGCCCGCGCCGGTGAGGACGACGGCACGACAGGTGTCGTCGCCCATCGCCGCGTGCAGGGCGGCGCGCAGTTCCTCGCGCATCTGCAGGCTGATCGCGTTGCGGCGGGCCGGGTCGTCGAGGGTGAGGATCCGGACCGGGCCCTCGTCCTCGACGCGCACCTGCCGGACGAGATCGCTCACACGCCCTGCAGCTCCGCCATCGCGTTCTCCCAGCCGTCCAGCACGCGCTCGATCGGCCCGCGTCCGTTCGACGGCAGCCAGTGCAGGACCCGCCGGCACCCGGCCCGCTCGAGCCGCTCGAGCACCTTCGGGTCTGCGGGCGCGCCGATGACCATGAAGTCGATGGGCCGGTCGGCCCTGCTCTGCAGCTCGGCGGCCCGGTCGAAGACGTCCTCCGAGTAGTTCGGCATCCAGGCGTCACCGAAGGCGAGCACGCGGTCCAGCACTCCGGGCCCCTCGCCGCCCACGAGGATCGGCGGGTGCGGGCGCTGGGCCGGCTTGGGCCACGACCAGATGCGGTCGAAGTTGACGTGCTCGCCGGCGTAGCTCGCCTCGTCCTGGGTCCAGATGACCTTCATGGCCTCGATCCGCTCGCGCATGATCGCCGCGCGCTTGCGGGGATCGGTGCCGTGGTTGGCCATCTCCTCCCGATTCCAGCCGAGGCCGACGCCGAACTCCAGCCGGCCGCCGGACAGGCGGTCGACGCTCGCGACCTCCTTCGCGGTGTGGATCGGGTCGCGCTGGATGACGAGACAGACCCCACTGCCCACCCGCAGCCTGCTGGTCGCCGCCGCAGCCGCGGTCAGCGTCACGAACAGGTCGTAGATGTGCGGATACTTGCGCGGCAGCGGCCCGAACGGGAACGGCGTCTCGCGACTGGCCGGGATGTGCGAGTGCTCGGAGAAGAACAGCGACTCCTGGCCGCGCTCCTCGACGAGCCGCGCCAGGCTCCCCGGGTCCATCGCGTCGTGGGTGGCGAAGTAGGCAACACCGAATTCCATGGCCGGGAACGTACACACGTCTCGGGGCAGTGCCCCGGGAACACGCCCAATTCGCGGGACACTGTCTCGGGGAGCGGGACGGTGCGCTACCGTCCCCGAGCGTCCGCCGGATCCCACGGCCGGACGGCGGAGCTCTCGGGGAGGTCGTGCGGTGGCGGTACCGACGGACGGGCGCGCGGAACGGCAGCTGCCGCTGGCGGGGATCCGGGTCCTCGAGATCGGCCAGGTCATCTCCGGGCCGTACGCCGGGTTGCTGCTTGCCGACCTGGGTGCCGAGGTCACGAAGGTGGAGCCGCCGGGGACCGGGGACAGCACCCGGAACCCGGCAGTCACCGCCATGGGCGGCAAGAGCGCCACGTTCCTGACCCTCAACCGCAACAAGCGCAGCATCTGCCTCGACCTGCGTGACCCGGCCGACCAGGCGACGCTGCGCTCTGAGGTCGCCGCGTCCGATGTGGTCCTGTCCAACATGGTCCCGGGGACGGCGACCCGGCTCGGGGTGGATCCGGAGACCCTGAGCGCGGTGAACCCGGCAGTGATCGTCTGCCGCGTGCTCGGGTTCCGGGCCGACCACCCGCTCGTCGACGAGCCGTCGTTCGACCTCACCCATCAGGCGCTGAACGGCTACATGACCATGGGCGGCCTGCCGGGCGACCCGCCGAGTCGGGTGCCGATTCCGATCGCCGACCTCGCGGTGGCCCAGTTCGCGGTGAACGCGATCCTCGCCGCCCTGTTCAACCGGCAGCGGACCGGGCTCGGCGAGCACATCGACGTACCGATGTCCGACGTCCTGCTCAGCCTGCTCACCTACCAGGCGACGCTCTACCTCAACCAGGGCGACGTGCCCGAGCGGCTCGGCTCGGCCCACCCGCACACCATCCCGTGGCAGGCCTTCGCGGCATCCGACGGCCACTTCGTGGTGGCGGTCCGGTCGCACCGGTTCTGGGAACGGCTGTGCACCGCCATCGGCCGCAGCGACCTGCTCTCGGACGACCGGTTCACCACGAACCCCGACCGGCTGGCGCACCGCGTCGACCTGGACAAGATCCTCGCCGACGCCTTCGCGGAGCGCACCGTCCGCGCCTGGCTGGAGCTGCTGCGTGTCGCCGGCGTGCCGTCCGCGCCGGTACGCGACATCGGGGAGGCGCTGCAGGCCGAGGTGGACGCCGACAGCCCGCTCATCCAGGAGTTCGAGGACCCCGACCTCGGCCCGGTCAAGGTGGTCGGCAACCCGATCCGCTTCACCCGGATGCAGGTGGCCCGCCCGGCCGCCGCGCCGCGGCTGGGCGAGCACTCATGACCGCCACCGGGGACGCTGTGGGCGCCGTCGACACCCAGGCGCTGGGCGACTGGCTGGCCGCGCACGCGCCCGGGTACGCCGGGCCGCTGACCATCGACCTGCTCGCCGGGGGCCGGTCCAACCTGACCTACCGGCTCGCAGACGCGGCAGGCAACCGGTACGCGCTGCGCCGGCCGCCGCTCGGCGACCTGGTCGGCAGCGCGCACGACGTCGGCCGCGAGTACCTCATCGTGTCCTCCCTCCGGGGGACCGGCGTGCCCGTCGCCCCGGTCGTCGGCAGCTGCCCCGACCCCGGCGTCATCGGCGCGCCGTTCTTCGTCATGCGCTTCGTCGACGGGCACGCGCTGTCGACGCCGCAGTCCGCCGACGTCCTCACGCCCGCGGCGCGGGTGCGGGCCGGCGAGCAGCTGGCCGAGATGCTCACCCGGCTGCACGCGGTGGACCTCGACGCCACCGGGCTCGCGCAGCTGCACCGGCCGGGCAGCTTCGTCGAGCGTCAGTTGCGCCGGCTCATGCGCCAGCAGGACGACACCATGCTCGCCGACTTCCCGCTGCTCCAGCAGGTGCACGACGTGCTGACCGCGGCCATCCCGGCGGAGACCGGCACCGGCCTGCTGCACGGCGACTTCAAGATCGGCAACATGCTGCTCGCCGACGACGGCACGATCAACGCGGTCCTGGACTGGGAGCTGGCCAGTGTCGGCGACCCGCTGGCCGACGTCGGCTGGCTGGTCGCCTCCTGGGCCGACGACGGCGACGGGACCTGGCTGGTCCCGCCCCCCACGACCGCACCCGGTTTCTGCACCCGCGACGAGCTCAAGGAGCTGTACGCCGCCGCCTCCGGCCGCGACGTCCGGTTCGTCGACTACTACGTCGCCTTCGCGTTCTGGCGCTGGTCCTGCATCAACACCGGGACCCGCCGCCGGTACCTGTCCGGCGCGATGCCCGGCCGGACCCTCGACGTGCGGGCCCTCGAAGCCCAGATCACCTGGCAGCTGGAGCGCGCGTCGTCCCTGCTCGCCGGGCTGGCCCGGTAGACCGGTCCCGCACAGCCACACCATCCGCCGAACAGGGAGCACGATCCGTGGACAAGGTCATCCTGGAACAGCGCGCCGACGGCGTACGGCTGCTGACCCTGAACGACCCGGACCGGCGCAACGCCATCGACCGCACCATGCGGCAGGAGCTGGCCGACGCGGTCGCCGACGTGGCACGTGACCGCGACGCCCGCGCGCTCGTCGTGACCGGCGCCGGGGTCGCGTTCTGCGCCGGCGGCAACCTGCCCGACCTCGTCGGCCCGCCCGGCCGGCGCACCGACGAGATGCGCGACGACCTGTCCGTCGTCTACGACAGCTTCCTGGGCATCCGACGGCTGGCCATCCCGACCCTCGCCGCGGTGCAGGGGGCCGCGGTGGGCGCCGGCGTCAACCTCGCGCTGTCCTGCGACCTGCGCCTCATGGGCCCGGACGGCTACCTCGACGTGCGCTTCGCCCGGATGGGCATCCACCCGGGCGGCGGCTGCACCGCGTTCCTCGTCGACGTGCTCGGGCGCCAGCAGGCCCTGCACCTGCTCCTGCAGGGGGCCCGGCTGGACGCCGCCGAGTCCGTCGACCGGGGCCTCGCGCTGTCGGTCGCCGAGGACCCGGCCGCGGCCGCCCTCGAGCTGGCCGCCGACATCGCCACCCTCGACCCGATCCTCGTCCGCGACATCAAGGCCACCGTCGGGGTCGCCGCGACCGGCGACTTCGAGGCGAGCCTGACCGCCGAGGCCTGGGCACAGGCCGCCAGTCTGGGCCGCAGCCCCGCCGTCCTGCAGCCGCGCCCGAAGCGGGCCTAGGCACCCGAGGCCGCACGCCCACCCGTACGCCCAGGTCCTGGAGGACTGACCGCAGTGGATTTCGCCCTCTCCCAGAAGTCCGAGGACTATCTGAAGAACGTGCGCGCCTTCATGGCCGACCAGGTCCTCCCGGCCGAGCCCGTCTACCAGCGGCAGCGGCAGGAGCTGGCGGCGCAGGGCCAGCCGAACGGGTCACCGCCGGTGATCGCCGAGCTGCAGGCCGAGGCACGCTCGCGCGGGCTCTGGAACCTGTTCCTGCCGGACGTCTCCGGGCTCACGAACGTGGAGTACGCCGTGCTGGCCGAGGAGATGGGGCGCAGCCACGTCATCGGGCCGGAGTCGATGAACTGCCTGTCGCCGGACACCGGCAACATGGAGCTGCTGCACCTGTTCGGCTCCGCCGGGCAGAAGAAGCGCTGGCTCGAGCCGCTGCTCGAGGGCACCATCCGCTCGGGCTTCTCGATGACAGAGCCCGACGTCGCCTCCAGCGACGCCACCAACATCTCGACGACGATCACCCGCGACGGCGACGACTACGTCATCAACGGGCGCAAGTGGTGGACGACCGGCGGTGGTGACCCGCGCTGCGCGGTCCTCATCGTCATGGGCCGGTCCGACCCGGAGGCGCCCGCGCACCAGCAGCACTCGATGATCCTCGTGCCGATCGACACCCCTGGCGTGCAGGTGCTCCGCACGCTGCCCGTCTATGGCTTCCAGGAGCAGCAGGGGCACGCCGAGATCCTCTACACGGACGTGCGCGTCCCGAAGGAGAACCTCATCGGGGAGCAAGGTGCCGGCTTCGCCATCGCCCAGGGCCGACTCGGTCCCGGCCGCATCCACCACTGCATGCGCCTCATCGGGATGGCCGAACGCGCCCTCGAACTGGCCTGTCGGCGCGTCCTGTCCCGGCAGGCCTTCGGCAAGCGGCTGGCCGACCAGGGCACCGTCCAGGCACAGCTCGCCGAGTCCCGGATGGAGATCGAGCAGGCCCGCCTGCTCGTCCTCAAGACCGCCTGGATGATCGACGAGCTCGGTGTGAAGGCGGCCCGCAGCGAGATCTCCGCCATCAAGGTCATCGCCCCGCGGATGGCGTGCGGCGTGATCGACCGGGCCATCCAGCTGCACGGTGCGGCTGGCGTGAGCGACGACTTCCCGCTGGCGTCGATCTGGAGCCGCGCGCGGACGCTCCGCATCGCGGACGGGCCGGACGACGTGCACGTCCGCAAGGTCGCGCAGCAGGAGCTCCGCAAGTACCGGGAGTAGCGGATGGCGGCGACGTCAGGGGCTGGACGGGATCCGGGCCCCCGGCGACATCAGCCGCGTCACGCCGGCCGCCGCCTGGGCGACGAGGGGGCCCCACTCGTCCGCGAGCGCGGGGTCGAAGCGGTAGCGCGGCAGCGTGACGGTCAGGGCGCCGGCGACGACCCCGTTGCGGAACACCGGGGCGGCCACGCCGGCGGCCTCCTCGATCCGCTCCCCCACGCTCAGCGCGTACCCGCGCTCGCGTACGGCGGCGAGGTCGGCCCGGAGCAGCTCCGGGTCGGTGAGGGTGGCCGCGGCGTGGCGCTCCAGGACGACCCGCGCCGCCACCGACTCGTCCACGTGCGCCAGCACCGCCTTCCCGGCCGCGCCGGCGTGCAACGGCGCCAGGGAACCCAGCTCCACGACGTAGCGGATCGGCTTCATCGAGTGCTCCGCCGCGACGAACACGATGCCCGGGGCGTCCGGGTCGTACCGGACCAGGTAGGCGCTCTCGTCGAAGCGCGCGGTCAGCGCGGCCAGCGCGTCATGCGCGGCCCAGCCGAGGGTGTGCCGGTCGGCGAGCAGGGCGGCCCAGGCGAGCGGCAGCGAGCCGGCCTCGTAACGGTCCCGCGCGCCGGGCGCCGCGACGCCCAGGTCCACGAACTGCGCCAGCACGCGCTGCACGGCGCTGCTGCTCATCCCGGTCTCCTGCGCCAGCTCCCGGACGCCGACGCCGGAGGCACCGCTCTCGGCGAGCGCGTCGAGGACGGTCACGACACGAGCGACGGTCTTGCGGTCGGCACCGGCGGACAGTGCGCCGTCAGGGTCCGAGCCGGCCACCTCTCCCCCTTGCCCCCACTCACGCGCACGCGTCCGGCGTGCCGCCGGGCGGCCAGTATGGTCGCAACCGATCCGCGGGGGGAACGCAGGTGACGACGAAGGACGGCGGACCGCCCACCGCGCCGCTGCCGGCGAGTTCCACGGCCCGCGTCGTCGCCGTACTGGACGCACTCGTCCGTGCGCCGTCGGGTGGCAGCGGGGTCCGCGAGCTCGCCGCGGAGCTGATGCTGAGCCGCAGCGCCACCCATCGGATCCTCACCGCCCTGGCCGACCTCGGCCTCGCCCGCGTCCTCGACTCCGGCCGGTACGAGTTCACCCCGGTCGTGTCCGCGTGGGCGTACTCGGTGTCCGAGCAGCACCCCATCCTGACCGCGGCACGTCCGGTCATGGCGCGGCTCGCGGCCGCCTCCGGCGAGAACGTGCACCTGCTGCTGGTGACACCCCAGCCGGGACTCGGCGTCTTCGTCGCGACCGCCCGGGGGACGAACCCGGTGCAACGGGCGGTGGAACTCGGTACTCCCCTCGGTCTCACCGCGGGAGCCGCGGCCAAGGCGGTGCTCGCGTCCCTGCCCGCGGCCGACCAGGCCGGCGTGCTGCAGGAGCTGGCCCGGGCCGACCCGGAGCGGGCCGCGCGGCTCGCCGCGGAGCTCCCAGGGATCCGGGCGGCGGGCCATGCGACGAGCCTGGAGGAGCTGATCCCCGATGCGGCGGGCGTCGCCGCGCCCTTTTTGCGCTTCGGGACGGTGGCCGGTGCGCTGACGATCAGCATGCCGGCGTACCGGCGACTGGCGGCCGGCGACGCGCAGCGTGCGGACCAGGTGAGGGCTGCGGCCGCGGAGCTGACCGGTGCACTCGAGGTCGCGGACCGCAGGACCTGAGCCGACTCAGATGCGGTAGCCGGCCGGCCGCCGGTCGCGCCACGGCGACAGTTCCAGGTCGCTGGTGGGGAAACGGATCGTCTTGTCGCGGGCGCGACTCAGGTCGACGTCGGCCAGCAGCAGGGCCTCGCCCCGGTCGGCCTTCGCCAGCACCTGGCCGAACGGGTCCACGATCTGGCTGTTGCCGAGGAAGTCCGTGCCCCGCTCGCTGTCGCCCCGGTTGGCCACGAGCAGGTACACGAGGTTCTCCGCCGCCCGGACCCGGGTGAAGTGGTCGGCCAGCATCGTCGACTGGACCGGCCAGTTGGTCGGCAGCACGATCATCTCGGCACCGGCCAGCGCGAGCGTCCGCATGACCTCCGGGAACCGGATCTCGTAGCAGATCGCGATGCCGATCCGGCCGACGGCGGTCCCGAAGACAGCCGACTCGACGTCGTCGGAGGCGTCGATGAAGCGGTCCGCGCCCAGCGGCGGCAGGTGCCGCTTGCGGTAGGAGCCGATGAGGCCCTCCGGCCCGTACAGCGCCACGGTGTTGAAGACGCTCTCGCCGTCCCGCTCGAGGTAGCCGATGACCGTGTGGACGCCGAGCCGGCCGCAGGCGTCCCGGATCACCCCGAGCTCGGGACCCCCGGCGTCGAGCGCCATCTTCGCGGCCTCGGCGCGGTCGTCGACGACGTAGCCGGTCAGGCAGCACTCCGGGAAGACCACGAACTCGGCGCCCTCGGTCGCGGCCTCCTCGAGGCAGGTCGCCGCGCGCCGGGCATTGCCGGCCGCGTCGCCGAGGAGCACGCCGAGCTGTGCCACCGCCACCGTCACGCCACTTCGGTCCCCCACGTGCGGAGCGTACCGAGCCGGCTTCTTGTCGACGGTCCCCGGCACCGGAACGACCCCGGGATGGTGTGCGTTGGCTCCGGCTGTGGGACGCCGACAGCATGGCCGATGACGTGACCACGTCAGGGCGTACGGGCACCGCCCGGCCGGCGGCCGCTGCCGTGGCACCGGTGCCCCGACGCTGGCTGGTGCAAGAGGTCTGGCTCGTGTTCGCGCTGTCCCTCGGCGCCTCGGGGCTGCGCGCGCTGATCCACCTGATCGCCGACCTCACCAGCGGCGCCCCGTTGAACGCCCAGACCGCCCTGTTGAACGGGTCGCAGGCGCCCGGCCGGCCGTGGCTCGATCTCGGGCTGCAGCTGACCTCGCTCGCCCTCGGCGTGGTCCCGGTGCTGCTGGTCCTGCACTTCCTGAGCCGCTCGGGCGACGGGCCGGACGGGATCGGACTGGACGCCAGGCAGCCGGTCCGGGACGCCCTACGGGGGATGGGACTCGCCGCCGTCGTCGGAGGCTCCGGGCTGCTGTTCTACCTGGCGGCCCATGCCACGGGCGTGAACCTCACCGTGGTGCCGGAGGCGCTGCCGCACGCGTGGTGGCGGTACCCGGTGCTGGTGCTGTCCGCGCTCCAGAACGCGGTCCTGGAGGAGGTGCTGGTCGCCGGCTACCTGCTCATCCGCCTGCGCCGGCTGGGCTGGAGCGACAACCGGTCCCTGCTGGCCAGCGCGATCCTGCGCGGGAGCTACCACCTCTACCAGGGCTTCGGCGGCTTCCTCGGCAACGTCGTCATGGGCCTGGTCTTCGGCCGGCTGTTCCAGCGCTGGGGACGCACCGGGCCGCTGATCGTGGCCCACTTCCTCATGGACCTGGTGGCCTTCGTGGGCTACGCGCTTCTCGCCGGCCACGTGTCGTGGCTGCCGAGCGCCGGCTGACCGAACCGCCCGGCCAGCCGGGCCAGCCGGGTCAGCCGGCGATGCGCACGGCTCCGGCGTAGTTGTCCTGGAACCAGCCGGACAGCGACGCGATGCGCACGACGTCACCGGTGTGCGGCGCATGGATGAGCTGGCCGCCGCCGATGTACATGCCCATGTGGTGCAGGTCCGAGTGGAAGAAGATCAGGTCACCGGGCTGCAGCTCGCTCTGCGAGATGTGCCGCCCGGAGTTCCACTGCGCGCCGGTGTAGTGCGGCAGGGAGATGCCGGCGGCGGCGTACGCGTACATGGTCAGACCCGAGCAGTCGAACGAACCCGGCCCCTCGGCGCCCCAGACGTAGGGCTTGCCGAGCTGGTCCTGGGCGACGCGTACGGCGATCTGCGCGGCGTTGCCGGAGTACTGCCGGGTCGGTGCAGATGGCGCGGTCGACCCTGCCGACGCAGCCGGCGGCTGGTCCTGGTTGCCGGTGAAGGAGGCGAGCGCCGCGGCGGTTGCGGCAGCCTGCGCGGCGAGCTGCGCGGCCCGGTCCTGGGCGGCCTTGCGGGCGGCGGCGTCCGCGGCCGCCTTGATGAGAGCGGCCTGCTTGACCTGGAGCTGCTGCAGCAGCTGCTCGGCCTGGTGGGCGGACCGGACGACGGTGGCCCGGTCGGCCTCGAGGCTGGCGACGCTGGCCTGCTGCTCGGCGGCGGCCTTCTTGGCCGCGTCGGCCGCGACGGCCTGCCGGTGCCGGGCGGTCGAGAGACGGGACAGCGCGTCGGCCTGCGTGCGGGCCACGTGGTTGAGGGCCCCGAGCCCGTCGAGCAGGGCCTGCGGCCCGTTCGCGCTCTGCAGCACCTGCATGCCCATGTTGCCCGAGCCGCCCCGGTAGACCTGCGCGGCGAACTGCCCGGCCTGGGCGCGCAGCGTCTGGACCGCCGCGCCCTCCTGCTGGGCCTTGCGCTGCGCCGCGGTCGCGTCCCGCTGCGCCTTGACCAGCCGGATCTTGCCCGCGTTGTAGCGCTCGGCGGCCGCCTCGGCCGCGGTGTTGAGCGCGTCGAGCCGCGCCTGTGTCTGGCTGATCTGCTGCGCGATGTCGGCGTACGCCGGCGTGGTCGTCGCGGTGATCAGCGTGCCGGAGCCGACGGCGAGCGTCGTGACGGCGGCGAGAACGATCCTGGTCGTACGGGCACTGCGGTTGGGACGACGCGCCACAGCGCGGGGTCTCCTCTTCCCTCGGCCGCCTACCGGGTTAGCTGACGGGCTCGGGCTGGAAGCGCCCTACGGCACACCCGGCGACTGCCGGTTGTGCCGATTCGCCCCGGGGGAGATTGGGTCCCCGGCTCATGGCCCCGTCGGGGGCCGGTGACTCGGCGGTGACCCTCTGTCGCGTGCCGGATCGGTCGCTGGTCACGGAGAGTCGGGATGAACCTACCTAACGCGACCGGCGGGCGCGGGAGGACGCGCGAAAGAAGAACCTCGGGCTGCGTCAGTACGTGACGAGCCGGTCCCGGAAGCGAGGCGCGACCTGCCCGGCCAGCGCCCTGGGCACCGTCACGTGCCCCGGGTTGCCCGCGGAGACGTATCGCCGGCTCCGGTGCCTGCTGAGGTAGTCCAGCCAGTACGTGCCGGTGAACGCCGCCGTCCCGCCGTGCCAGGACGTCCCGCGGATCCGCGGGATGGCGGCCGGCGCGAACGTCGGGCTGAACGGCGATGTGCTGGGGTTGGCCCCCACGAGCAGGACCGCCTCGTTCGTGTAGTCGTCCCCCTGCCAGGTGCCCCGGCTGGCCAGTGCCCGGTTGGCCGGCTCCACCCCGAAGGGCAGGGCCATCGTGAGCACGCTGGCCTCCGGCACCGCCTCGCGCACCAGCCGCTGCAACTGGACGAAGTCGCGCTGCACCCCGGCGCTGTCGAGCCGGCCGAGGTTGTCATGACCGAAGGTGTGGTTGGCGATCTCGAAGCCGAGTTCGTGCAGCGTGCGCAGCCCGGTCGCCCGCGCGGTCGCCGTGGACAGCCCGAACGGGTCGTTGTTGATGTTGAACGAGCCGGCCGGGGCGCAGTCGGGGAACTCCTTCGCCACGTCGAGGATGATCGCCACGGCGCACTCGGGGTCCAGCTGGCCGCCGGACATCCGGAACTGGTCGGCGTAGCCGTCGTCGAAGGTCAGGACGACGGGCGTGTAGCCGGCGGCGACGTTCATCTCCCCGCGCGCCAGGTCGATCGTCCGGACGGGGCGGTAGCCCTCGTGGAACAGCCGCTGGAGCTGGGCCCGGAAGTCCTTGGGCGTCATGTCGAACTCGCCGGCGACCGTCGGGGTGATCCGGTGGTACATCATCACCGGGATCACGCCCAGCTCGTTGGCCTTGACCGCTGCCGGGTCGGCCGCCGGGCTGGCGGAGGGACTCGCCGGGCTGCTCGTCGTGGGGCTGGCGAGTGGCCGGCCGGTGGCCGCGGCGCGCGGCCGGTCCGGCCCGGCACAGGCGGCCACCGCAAGGCCCGCGAGTCCGGCAGCCCCGGCCAGCAGGGCCCTGCGGGAGAGCCGGGGGTCGTTGTCGTTGGGGTCCGTTCCAGTCATCTCCACGACCCTAAACGCTCCGGCGCAACCTCCCCATTTTCCGGCATTCTGGGCTCTACTGTCGACCCTGACGGTGACCGCCCGGACCGGCGGCGGCGACCGATGCTGCCGGCCACCGGCAGCGCAGATCCGCGATCAGGAGACACCCGCGTGCGGCGCATCCTCCCCTCGTTCCTCTCCCTGCTCCTGCTCGCCGTGGGGCTGACGGCGACCTCCACCACGGCCGAGGCCACCGGTCCCGGCGGGCTGCTGTCCGGACCCGATGTCGCCTCCTACCAGCACCCGAACGGCGCCGCGATCGATTGGACGGCCGTGCGCCGGGACGGTCACGGCTGGGCGTTCGTCAAGGCCACGGAGGGGACCACCTATCTCAACCCCGGCTTCAGCGGCGACTGGCGGGACACCGCGGCCGCCGGGCTCTACCGCGGGGCCTACCACTACGCCCGCCCGTCGGCGACCGCCGGCTCCGCGCGGGCGCAGGCGTCCGCGTTCGCCGACGCGATAGGCCCGCAGCGCATCCCGGGGACCCTGCCGCCCATCCTCGACCTCGAGGAGGCCGGTGGCCTCTCGCCGGCGGCCCTGGCCTCCTGGGTCAGTGAGTTCCTGACCAGCACCCAGGCCTTCACCGGCCGGGTGCCGATGATCTACACGTACCCGAACTTCTGGAAGAACTCGATGGCGAGCAGCCGGGCCTTCACCGGCTACCCGCTCTGGATCGCCAGCTACGGGGTGAGCAGCCCGGCACTGCTCGGCTGGTCCAACTACACGTTCTGGCAGTACACGTCGACCGGGAGCGTGAAGGGCATCGCCACCCCCGGCGCGACAGACATCAGCGTCTTCAACGGCACGGCCCTGGACCTGGCCGCGCTGGCGCTCACCGGCACGTGGCGTGCGCCCGCGTCGACCGCCGCCGACGGCGGCAACAACCCGGACCTGAGCACCGTCTCCGCCCCCAGCCGCTACGTCCCCGTCACCCCGCGGCGGTTCGTCGACACCCGGACCGGTCTCGGCGCCCCGCGCGGCCCGGTGCCGGGCGAGGTGACCGTGACCGTGCCCGACACGGTGCCCTCGGACGCCACCGGCGTCGTCCTGGACGTCTCCGCCGTCGACCCGCGCGGGGCCGGCTGGCTGCGCCTCGCCGCTGCCGGGACCGCGCCGCGGACCACCGCGCTGAACTACCCGGCCCAGCACTCGGTCACCGGACTCGCCGTGACGCAGACCGACTCGTCGCGCCAGGTGACGGTCAGCACCAGCGGTGGCGCCACCGATCTGGCCGTCGACCTCGTCGGCTACTACACGGCCAGTGAGGGAACCGGTGGGCACTGGTCCCCGCTGCCACCGCAACGCGTCGTCGACACCCGCTCGGGCGTCGGCGTCCGGAAGGGCCGCGCCAAGGGCGAGATCACGTTCACCCTGCCCGGCACCGTTCCGCCCGACGCGACCGGCGTCGTCCTCGACGTGACCGCGGTCGACGCCACCGGCGACGGCTACCTGCGGCTCGCGGCGGCCGGCACTCCCCCGACCACGACGGCCTTGAACTACGAGGGCGGCGGCTCGACCACCGGACTCGCCGTCACGGGGTCCACCGGTGGGCAGGTGACGGTCAGCCTGGCCGGCTCCCCCACCGATCTCGTCGTTGACCTCGTCGGCTACTACGAGGGCGCCGCCACCGACGGCAGCGCGTACGTCGGTGTCAGCCCGCAGCGCTTCCTCGACACGCGCAGCGGGCTGGGCGCATCCGGCCCCGGGACCGGTCCACTGTCGGTGACCGTGCCCGCCGTGGTGCCGCGCGACGCGACCGCGGTCATCCTCGACGTCTCCGTCGTCGACCCGAAGGGGAAGGGTTACGTGCGGCTCGCGGCCCCGGGCACCGAGGCGGTGACCACCGCGGTGAACATCGTGCCGGGCCGTTCGCGTACCGGCCTGGTGGTGACCGGCATCCGCGACGGCCAGATCACCCTGGCCGTCTTCGGCGCCAAGACGCACCTGGTCGTCGACCTCGTCGGCTACCAGACGTCCGTGACCGCGACGCCTCCGAGCCCCAGCGCCAGCGACCCGCCCGGCCCCTCCCCGACCCCCTGACCCGGGAGCCGCGGGAGGACCCCGCCCAAAGCCGGTCATGAGCGGGCGCGGGCGCCTGCGAATACAGGGTTCATGTATGTCTTCAACCGTCTGAGCCGGGGTAGTCGGCGACGGTCGGCAGCCGCCGCGCGACGGCTGGATCCCCCTCGCCGACGGCTGGCGTGCGCAGGAGACCACCATGTCCCACACGGTGCTCATCACAGGCGGAGCCGGATTCATCGGCGCCCATCTCGCCCGGCAGGTCCTGGAACAGGACGACCGGGTCCGGATTCTCGACAACCTGCACCCCCAGGTCCACGGCGTCCACGGCCGGCCGGACTACCTCCCCGCGGACGCGGAGCTCGTGGTCGGCGACGTGCGCGATCCCGACGCGGTGCGCAAGGCCCTCGTCGGCGTCGACCGGGTGGTGCACCTGGCGGCGCGTGTCGGCGTCGGTCAGAGCATGTACGAGATCAGCGAGTACACCTCGGTCAACACCGTCGGAACGAGCGTCCTGCTGGAGGCACTGCTCGACCACCCCGTCGAGCGGCTCGTCGTCGCCTCGAGCATGAGCGTGTACGGCGAGGGCCTGTGCCTGGGCCCGTCGGGGACCCCGGTCCCGGCTGTCGAGCGCACCCGCGCCGACCTCGAGTCCCGGCGTTGGGAGCCGCACGACGCGGCCGGCCGGCAGCTCACCTCGGTCGCGACCCCGGAGACGAAACCGCCGGCCCTGTCGAGCGTGTACGCCCTGAGCAAGTACGACCAGGAGCGGCTCTGCCTGCTGTTCGGCGCGACCTACCAGGTACCGACCGTCGCCCTGCGCTTCTTCAACGCCTACGGGCCTTTCCAGGCGCTGTCGAACCCGTACACCGGGGTGCTGGCGATCTTCGCGGCCCGGCTGCTCAACGGCCGGGCGCCGATGGTCTTCGAGGACGGCGAGCAGCGCCGCGACTTCGTGAGCGTGCACGACGTGGCGCATGCCTGCCTGCTGGCCCTGTCCGCGCCGGACGCGCCGGGGGCCGTCATCAACGTCGGCAGTGGCGAGAGCAGCACGGTGAACGCGATCGCCCACCGGCTGGCCCGGATCCTCGGCAGGGACGCGATCACGCCGCAGGTCACCGGGCGCTTCCGGCTCGGGGACATCCGGCACTGCTTCGCCGACCTGTCCCTGGCCGAGCACCTGCTCGGCTTCCGGCCGGCGGTCAGCCTCGATCAGGGGCTGACCGAACTGGCCGGGTGGCTGGAGGGGCAGGTCGCGGTGGACGCTGACAAGGTGGAGGCGGCGACGGCCGAGCTCAGTGCGCGGGGACTGACCGGATGAGGACGACGCTGATCACCGGAGGCGCCGGCTTCGTCGGCACGAACATGGCCCACCGCCTGCTGAGCCAGGGCGAGCGGGTCGTGGTGCTCGACGACCTGTCGCGGCCGGGCGTCGAGGACACCCTCCGGCAGCTGCGACGGACCGGCGGCCGGCGGGTGCAGGTGGAGATCGGCGACGTCCGCCAACCGGACGTCGTACGCCGGGTGGTCCGCGCCGTCGACCAGGTCTTCCACTTCGCCGCGCAGGTGGCCGTCACGACGAGCGTGACCGACCCGGTGCACGACTACACCGTGAACCTGGGCGGCACTGTCACGCTGATGGAGGAGCTGCGCCGGCTGGATCACCCGCCGCCGCTGCTCTTCACCTCGACCAACAAGGTCTACGGAAAGCTCGACGGCCTTGCGGTGCGCAAGCACGGCAACCGGTACGAGCCGGTCGACACCGAGGTCGCGCGGCACGGGGTGAGCGAGGAACGTCCGCTGCAGTTCTCGAGTCCGTACGGCTGTTCCAAGGGCGCCGCGGACCAGTACGTCCTCGACTACGCGACGACGTACGAGATGCCGACCGTGGTCTTCCGGATGAGCTGCGTCTACGGCCCGTACCAGTGCGGGAACGAAGACCAGGGCTGGGTGGCGCACTTCCTCAAGCAGGCGCTCGCCGGGCGCCCGATCACGCTGTTCGGCGACGGCTGCCAGGTCAGGGATGTGCTGTTCGTCGACGACCTGCTCGACGCCATGCTGCTCGCGACGGCGCAGGTCGGAGAGCTCGCGGGCCGTGCCTTCAACATCGGCGGCGGCCCGGCCAGCACCCTGAGCCTGCGCGAACTCCTGGCGCTGATCGGCCGGCTCACCGGGCGGGCGAAGGCCCATCGCGGGCCCTGGCGGGTCGGCGACCAGCGCTACTACGTGTCCGACACCCGCCGGTTCTCGGCCGCGACCGGGTGGATCCCGCGGGTGGCTCCCGAGCAGGGGGTCGAGCTCCTGCACCGGTGGCTGGACGGCCGGCCCGCCGAGCTCTCCGGATCCCGGGCGAGCTGACATGTCCCGCCCCGGCCGCGCCGCCCTCCTGGCCGCACCGGGGTCCGTCGAGCTCGTCCCCGTCCCGGCCGCGCCGCTCGGCGCAGGGCAGGTGCGCGTGGCGGTGGACGGGTGCGGGGTCTGCGGCTCCGACGGGCCGGTCTGGGAGGGCCGGCCGTGGTTCGACTACCCGCGACCGCCCGGCACCCCCGGACACGAGGCGTGGGGGCGGGTCACCGAGGTGGGCCCGGACACGGTCGGCCTGGAGATCGGAACGCCGGTCGCGCTGCTGGCCGAGAACGCGTTCACCGACACCCTCGTCGTCCCGGCGGCGCGACTCGTGTCGCTGCCGCCGGCGCTGGCCGGCCGGCCGTTCCCGGGTGAGGCCCTGGGGTGCGCGTTCAACGTCGCCCGGCGCAGCGGGTTCGCGGCCGGGCAGACGGTGGCCGTCGTGGGCGTGGGTTTCCTCGGGGCCCTGATCGTGGCGCTGGCCGCCGAGGCCGGGGCGCGGGTCGTGGCGGTCGCGCGCCGGGCGTCGGCGCTCGACGTCGCCCGGCAGATGGGCGCCGCCGAGACGGTGCTCATGGACGACCACCAGCGCGTCATCGCCGAGCTGTCCGCGCTGACCGGCGGACAGCTCTGCCCGCGCGTCGTGGAGGCCACCGGCGCACCGTGGCCACTGGACCTGGCCGGGGAGCTGACCGGCGTCGGCGGGCGCCTGGTCATCGCCGGTTACCACCAGGGCGGCCTCCGGTCGGTCAACGTGCAGCTCTGGAACTGGCGGGGCATCGATGTCGTGAACGCGCACGAACGCGATACCGAGGTGGTCCTGGCGGGCATCCGGGAAGCGGTGGCGGCCGTCGTGTCCGGCCGGCTCGACCCTCGGCCTCTTTACACGCACAGCTTCCCGCTGGAGAAGCTCGGCGCCGCCCTGGACGCCGCAGCGCTCCGGCCGGACGGCTTCGTCAAGGCCCTGGTCACCCGATGACTCCGGAGATCCCATGACCGTCCGCCTCGGGGTGCTCGGCGCGGGCTGGATCGGCCGCGACCGGATGCGAGCGGTCGTGGCCGACGGGCTGGCCGAGGTCGTCGCGGTCGCGGACCCCGCCGCCGAGGTCGCTCGGGAGGCGGCCGTCGAGGTCGGGGCGCGGGTGGTCCCCCCGGACGAGCTGCTGGCCGGCGGCTACGACGGGGTGCTCATCGCCACGCCGAGTGCGCTGCACGCCGAACAGGCCGTGACCGCCCTCAACAAGGGCATGGCCGTGTTCTGCCAGAAGCCGTTGGGGCGCACCGCCGCGGAGTGCGCGGTGGTGGTGGGGGCGGCCCGCCGCGCCGACCTGCTGCTCGCCGCCGACCTGTCGTACCGGCACCTGCGGGCCAGCACGGCGCTGCGCGACGTCATCGCCGCCGGCGGGATCGGCGAGGTCTACGCGGCCGACCTCGTCTTCCACAACGCCTACGGACCCGACAAGGCGTGGTTCCTCGACCCGGCGCTGGCCGGTGGCGGCTGCGTCATCGACCTGGGCATCCACCTGGTGGACCTGGCCCTGTGGATGCTCGACCGGCCGAAGGTGGCGGGGGTGTCCGCCCGACTGTTCGCGGGCGGCCGGCCGCTGGGCGGCCGCACCGGCGTCGTGGAGGACCACGCCCTCGCGCGGGTGGACCTCGCCTCGGGGGCCGTCCTGACCGTCGCCTGCTCGTGGTTCCTGCACGCCGGCCGCGACGCGGTCATCGACGCGACGTTCTTCGGTACCTCGGGCGCCGTGACGTTGCACAACGTGGCCGGCTCGTTCTACGACTTCCGGGCGGAGCGCCTGGAGGGCACCCGCCGCACGACGCTGGTGGAGCCGCCCGACGCCTGGGGCGGACGGGCCGCGGTGGCCTGGGCCCGGCGGTTGGCGGCGGGCGCGCGCTTCGACCCGGCGGCGGACGAGCTCGTCGAGGTCGCCGCCGTGCTCGACGGGATGTACGGCCGATGAGGGTCCTCATGACGGCGGACACCGTGGGCGGCGTCTGGACCTACGCACTGGAGCTGGCCGACGCCCTGGCGCCGTACGGCGTCGAGGTACAGCTGGCGACGATGGGTCCCCACCTGTCCGGAGCCCAGCGACAGGAGGTGGCCGACTCGGCGGTCACCCGCCTCCACGAGTCGGCGTACCCGCTGGAGTGGATGCCGGAGCCCTGGGCGGGCGTCGACGAGGCCGGCGGGTGGCTGCTCGGGCTCGAGCGGCAGGTACGGCCGGACGTCGTGCACCTGAACGGCTACGTCCATGCGGCCCTGCCATGGCAGACCCCGACCGTCGTCGTGGCGCACTCCGATGTCCTGTCGTGGTGGCGGGCCGTGCACGGCGAGCCGGCACCGGCCCAGTGGCGGGCCTACCGCCACCGGGTCCATGGCGGCCTCACCGCGGCGGGCCGCGTGGTGGCGCCCACCGCCGCGGTCGCCGCCGACCTGGCCCGGGAGTACGGCGTGGACGACGTCACGGTGGTCCCGAACTGTCGCCGGCTCGGCCTCATCCCGGCCGCCGCGAAGGAGCCCCTGATCCTGGCGGCGGGCCGGGTGTGGGACGAGGCGAAGAACCTCGTCGCGCTGTGCCGGGTCGCGTCCCGGGTGCACGCGCCCATCGTCGTGGCCGGCGACACGTGGAACGAGCCGATGCCCGACGTGCGGCTGCTGGGCCCGCTGCCGTTCCCGGAGCTCGCCGGGTGGATGGCCAGAGCAGCCGTGTTCGCGGCCCCGGCCCGGTACGAGCCGTTCGGGCTGGGCCCGCTCGAGGCGGCACAGGCGGGGTGCGCGCTGGTGCTCGGGGACATCCCGAGCCTGCGCGAGGTCTGGGGCCCGGCCGCGACGTACGTCCGGACCGACGACGGGCTGGCCTCCCGGTTGTCCCTCCTGACCACCGACCTCGGTGAGGCCGCCCGGCGGGGGCACGCCGCGGCCGAGCGGGCGGCGCGCTTCCGGCCCGCGCGCACCGCTGCGGGCTATCTGGAGGTCTACGCCGCCGTCCCGGCCGGATCGCGATGACACCGATGAAGGTGGTGCTGTTCTGCCACTCGCTGATGTCCGACTGGAACCACGGCAACGCGCACTTCCTGCGCGGCATCACGACCGAGCTGATGCGGCGCGGCCACGAGGTGCGCGTCCACGAGCCGATGGACGGCTGGAGCCGGGTCAACCTGGTCGCCGACCAGGGCCGGGAGGCGATCGAGGACGTGATGCGCGCGTTTCCGGCGCTGCGCAGTACGGCGTACGACCCGCTCGAACCCGACGTCCCGGCGCTGACCGAGGGCGCCGACCTGGTCCTGGTGCACGAGTGGAACGCGCCCTCGGTCGTCGCCGCGGTCGGCCGGCACAAGGCGGCCGGCGGCTACCGGCTGCTGTTCCACGACACCCACCACCGGGCCGTCACCGCACCTCGGGAGATGGCCCGGTTCGACCTGCGCCACTACGACGGCGTGCTCGCGTTCGGTGCGGTGATCCGCGACCTGTATCTCACGCGCGGCTGGGCCGACCGCGCCTGGACCTGGCACGAGGCCGCCGACGTCCACGTCTTCCGCCCGCTGCCGGACGTCCCGCGCCGCGGCGACCTCGTGTGGGTCGGCAACTGGGGCGACGGCGAGCGCACCGCCGAACTGCACGAGTTCCTGCTCGGGCCGGTGCAACGGCTCGGCCTGGTGGCGCAGGCCTACGGCGTGCGCTACCCGCAGGAGGCCAGGAACGCCCTGGCCGGTGCGGGCATCCGGTACGGCGGCTGGCGCGCGAACCACCGCGTACCGGCCGCGTTCGCCGCCCACGGTGTGACTGTGCACGTCCCCCGCCGGCCGTACACCGAGAAACTGCCCGGGATCCCGACGATCCGCCCGTTCGAGGCGCTGGCATGCGGCATCCCGCTGGTGAGCGCCCCGTGGGACGACTGCGAGGGGCTGTTCAGCCCCGGGTTGGACCACCTCGTCGCCGCCACCGGCCGGGAGATGGAGCGGCGACTGGACGACGTCCTCCACGACGCGGTCCTCGCGCAGACGCTGCGCGACAACGGCCTGCGCACCATCGCGGCCCGGCACACGTGCGCCCACCGCGTGGACGAGCTACTCGACGTCGCCGGCCAGCTCGGTCTGGGCCAGGAGAGGACGGCATGACAGAGCTCGACATCTCCTTCTTCGGCTCCAGCCTGATCTCGTCCTGGTGGAACGGGTCGTGCACCTACTACCGCGGCATCGTGCGCGGGCTGCACGCGCTCGGCCACCGGGTGACCTTCTACGAGCCGATCGCGTACGACCGCCAGCAGCACCGCGACATCGACGACCCCGGCTGGGCCCGCGTCGTCGTGTACCCCGCCGAGGACGCCGGTCAGGTGCGCGCCACCGTGCAGCGGGCCCGCGCGGCGGACGTGGTGGTGAAGACCAGCGGCGTAGGGGTCTTCGACGACGTGCTGGAGGAGGCCGTGCTCGGGCTCGGCGGCTTCACGGTGTTCTGGGACGTCGACGCGCCCGCCACCCTGTCGCGGCTGGAGTCGGACCCGGCGGACCCGTTGCGCGCCCTGCTTCCGGCGTACGACCTGGTCCTGACGTACGGCGGCGGCGAGCCCGTCGTCCGGCGCTACGCCCGGCTCGGCGCGCGCGAGTGCCACGTCGTCTACAACGCGGTCGACCCGCTCACCCACCAGCCGGCGCCGGCCGACCCGCGGTTCACCGCGGACCTGGGTCTGCTCGCGAACCGGCTGCCGGACCGCGAGGAGCGCATCGAGGAGTTCTTCCTGCGCCCAGCGGCACTGCTGCCTGAGCGGACGTTCCTGCTGGGCGGGAACGGCTGGGCGGACAAGGCGATGCCGCCGAACGTGCGGGTGCTGGGCCACGTGGGCACCGGGGACCACAACGCCTTCAACAGCTCGCAGCTGGCGGTGCTCAACGTGACCCGCGACAGCATGGTGGCCAACGGCTGGTCCCCGGCGACCCGCGTCTTCGAGGTCGCCGGTGCGGGCTGCTGCCAGATCACCGACGCCTGGGAGGGCATCGAGGACTTCCTCGAGCCCGTTCGCGAGGTGCTGGTGGCCCGGGACGGCGCCGAGGTCGTGGCGCACCTGTCCGGCCTGGAACCGCTGCGGGCCAGGGGCCTGGGTGAGGCCGCCAGGAAACGCGTGCTGGCGGAGCACACGTACGCCCACCGCGCCCAGCAGGTCGACGCGCTCCTGCGCGAGAGGGTGCGATGAACCCCCTGCGCATCGTGGTTCTCGGGTTGTCGATCACCTCGTCGTGGGGCAACGGGCACGCGACCAACTTCCGGGCGCTGGTGCGGGCGCTGGACGGCCGCGGGCACGACGTGCTGTTCCTCGAGCGGGACGCCCCCTGGTACGCCGCCCACCGGGATCTGCCCTCCCCGCCGTACGGCCGGACCGCGCTGTACGGATCGCTGGACGAGCTGTACGACCGGTACGCCACGGACGTCGCGCAGGCCGACCTGGTCGTGGTCGGTTCCTACGTGCCCGAGGGCGTGGCAGTCGGCCGCTGGGTCCAGAAGACGGCCCGTGGTGTCACCGCGTTCTACGACATCGACACGCCCGTCACCCTGGCCGCCCTGCGCCGAGGCCGCTGCGACTACCTCAGCCCGGACCTGGTCGCCGGCTACGACCTGTACCTGTCGTTCACCGGCGGGCCGACGCTCGACGACCTGGAGCAGCGGTTCGCTGCCCGCCGGGCCCGGGCGTTCCACTGCTTCGTCGACGAGTCCCTCTACGCCCCGCAGGACGTCGCGCGGACCTGGGACCTGGGCTACCTCGGCACCTACAGCGACGACCGGCAGCCGGCGCTCGACGCCCTCCTGGTCGAGCCGGCGCGGCGGCTCCGCGGTGCCGCGTTCGTCGTCGCCGGCCCGCAGTACCCGGACGGGACGGGCTGGCCGCGCAACGTGGCACGCATCGAACACCTCCCGCCCAGCGGCCATGCGGCCTTCTACAACGCGCAGCGGCTGACCCTGAACGTGACGCGCGCCGACATGGTGCGGGCCGGGTGGTCACCCAGCGTCCGGCTGTTCGAAGCGGCCGCCTGCGGTGTCGCCGTCGTGTCGGACTGGTGGCCGGGACTCGACACGTTCTTCCGCCCCGGAACGGAGATCCTGGTCGCCCGGACGACCGAGCAGATGGTGTCGTACCTGACGAGGCTCCACGACGAGGCGCTCGCCGCGCTGGGTGCGGCGCTGCGGGCGCGGGTGCTCGCCGAGCACACCGCCGAGCACCGGACCGACGAGCTGCTGGCCCACGTGCTGCCGTTGCTGACTGCCGCGGCGCGGCGCTGAACTGGTCGATTCCGGGAGGATCTTCGATACGTTGCGCCGGTGATCTACGTGTTCCCCGGCTGCCGCATCCTCGTGGACGAGGTCGCGCACTACCTGGAGACACGGTTCCCGGACGGCACGAAGGTGCCGGCCGCACCCAACACCGACCCGAAGTCGCTGGCCATGGCGGACGAGCTGGGGTACGGCGACGACACGTGGTCCATGAGTCGCGACCACGAGATCACCCACACCTGGCTCGCCTACCTGGAGGGGCTGGACGTCTCCCCCGTCATGTGGCGCCTCGCCCACCCGCAGGGTCCGCCGCCGCAGCCCACCCCCGCCGAGATCGCCGAGGAGGAGGCCCGGGCGCTGGCCTTCCAGGCGAAGCTGGACAAGGACGCGCCGCGGCCCTGGGACGACGCGGACGTGCCGGGCAAGGAACCGCTCATCTGGTGAGCCGGTCGTGTCACCCGGATGGCCCCTTCAGCGGCGGGTCCCGCGGGCCGACGACCCTTGCAGACGGCGTGCCGTCCAGACCTGGAGGGCCCCGTGTATCCGAACTGGGACGACCCCTTGCTACCGCTGATGACGGCGTACCACGCCGCAGTGGTCCGCAGCGACGGCTTGCGCTCCAAGCTGACCCGGCAGACCGGTGACACCGACCTGTTGGACCGCAGCCTGGCCGCGGCGGAGCAGGTCATCCAGACCCGCGCCGCGCTGCACCGCGGGCTCATCGACCTCGGTTGGACGCCACCGAAGGCGGTTGCCGACAACCTGCACTTCGACGACGCGGTGCTGCGCCTGCCCGGCGCCACCTGACGGGCCACGCGAGACGGTCCTACCCTCGGGCAGGTGGCGGATCCCGCGGAGTTGTTCGAGGCCCTGGACGTGCTGCACGCACGCCGGGCGCTTGTCGCGCTCGGCGGGACGCTGGAGCCGGCCACGCTGGTCGCGGCGTACCGGGCCGGCTGCTTCCCCTGGCCTTCGACAGGACCGGACGAGGTCGCGCTGGAGCGCCAGGCCCGCCGGCTGGTCCGGCGCGGTCAGGTGCCACTGCTGCCCGGCGAGGACGGCCTCGTGCCGTGGTGCTCGCCGGATCCCCGGGCCGTGCTGCTCGCCGACCAGGTCGTGGTCAGCCGCTCGCTGCGCCGCACCCTGCGGCGCAGCGGCTGGACCACGACGGTGGACACCGCGTTCGACGAGGTGGTGGCCGGCTGCGCGGCGGCGGCACCGGGACGTGAGGGCACCTGGATCACCGACCGGATGCGGATGGCGTACGCACAGCTGCACCGCGCGGGCGGGGCCCACTCGCTGGAGGTCTGGGACGACAGCCGGCTCGTGGGCGGGCTGTACGGCGTGCTGACCGGGCGGGTGTTCAGCGGGGAGTCGATGTTCCACCGCGAGGACGACGCCTCCAAGGTGGCGCTGGTCGACCTGTGCGACCGGCTGCTGGAGGGCGGGGTCGTGCTCGTGGACACCCAGCAGGCGACCGACCACATGGCCAGCCTCGGCCAGGTGGTCGTGCGCCGGGACGAGTACCTGCAGGTGCTCGGCGCGCTGCGAGACCAGGTGGCGCGGATCCCGGCCGACCGGCGCCCGGTGGCCCGGCTGGCCTGACGGCTAGCGCCGCCGCCAGAGCAGGACGAGCCCGCGGTCGTCGGAGGAGTCCGCGACGCGGTCGACGAGGACCTCGGCACCGCCCTCGAAGCCCGCCGCGACCAGGTGTTCGGCCGCCCCCAGCAGCTTGTCGATCCCGACGTCCAGGTCGCGGCCGGCGACCTCGACGAGCCCGTCCGTGTAGAGCAGCAGCGCGTCTCCTGGACGCAGCACTCCGCGCTCGGGTTCGTACGACGCGTCCGGCACCAGGCCGAGAGCGGGCCCGACGGTCTCCAACAGCGACCAGCGGCCACTGCCTGCGTCGTAGTGGGCCGCCGGCGGGTGCCCCGCGCTCTCGAAGGCGAACGAGCCGTCGGCCAGGTCGAGCGTGAGATGTGCCGCCGTCGCGAAGCCCTCCACCCACTGCTGCCCGAGCAGGTATCGGTTCGCCGCGGGCAGGAACGCGCGCGCCGGCAGCGCCGTGAGCAACCCGCCGAGAGCGCCCGACAGCAGCAGCGCCCGGGTACCGGCGGCGACACCCTTGCCGGACACGTCCACGAGGACGATGTCGAGCCGGCTGCCCGTCGCGTCGAGCGCGCTGACGACGAAGTCGCCGGCGAACGGCCCGCCGCCCGCGGGCTTGAGCGTGGCCTCCGCCCCCCACTCCGGCGGCAGCAGGGGGAGCCGGCCCTGGAGCTCGAGCCGATTGCGCAGCTCGACGAGCACCGAGTCGCCGCGCAGACCGCCGAGGCCGGTCTCCTCCCGGGACCGCGCGAAGCCGTACGCCACCAGGCCGGTCACCGCGACCGTGAACAGCGCGCCAGGGCGGACCCCGGACAACCCGAGCGCCGCCAGGTCCCAGACCAGGCACACCGCCACGACGGCGATCAGGCGCCGCAGGGCGCGCCGGCGCAGGAGGATCCCGCCCCCGAGCAGGGGCAGCACCTGGATGCCGGGCGGGAACAACTGCTCGTTGGCCACCAGGCTGCCGGCGAGGGCGAGCACCGCCAGCCCGCTGAGTCCCGCGAGCGCCACCTTCTCCCGCGGCGGTTCACGCCGGACGCGCAGCACCGCGTGGAGTGCCGTAGCGAGGACGGCGTTCGGCCCCCGCTGCACGGGGAACCGTCGAGCTGCGACCGGAGCGCTCATGGGACCCGGAGGTTACCGCCGCGAGAGGCCTTTGTGGCGTTTTGCTTGTCGCAGGACCTACTCCGGCTGGCAGACCGGGCACCAGAACAGGTTGCGGCCGGCCATCACCTGCGTGCGGACCTCCGAACCGCACCGCCGGCACGGCAGGCCGGCGCGCCGGTAGACGTAGCGGGCGTCCTCCAGAGCCGCCGGCCCCGACCGGCGGTCCCGGTCCTCGCGGGCGGTGGTGACGATCCGGCCGGCCCGGACGCCGGCCTTCATGAGCACGACGAGGTCGGCCCACAGCGCGTCCCAGGTGGCCCGCGGCACGTCCCGGCCCGGCCGGAACGGGGACAGGCCCGCCCGGAAGAGCACCTCGGCCCGGTAGACGTTGCCGACTCCGGCCGGTATCACCAGAAGCAGCCCATTTTGAGCGTGGGGGGCCTCGGTGCCCGTCTTTGTCGGTACGGGACAGTCCCGCACCGAAGGAGCACCGAACAATGACCGCCAACGAGGGCTGCTCGCTCTACATCCGCCTGAGCCGCGAGGCAGCCGAGGAGAACCTCTCCCGCGAGGGCATGGAAGCCGACTGCCGCAGGGTCGCCGCCGAGCACGGCCTCAACGTCGTTGCCGTCCACCTGGACGACGGCATCTCCGGCGCGGTCCGCAACCGCCCGGCCTTCCTCGCGTGGCTCGCCGATGGCCGCGAGGGTCGCGCCGGGACGCTCATCGCGTGGCACGCCGACCGCATGACCCGCGAAGGCGTCAACGTCGCCGCCATGATCCTCGACGTCGTAGAGGGCAAGGACGACACGACGGGCAAGGTCACCCGCACGCCGGTCCGGTTGCTGGACACGAAGGGTCTCGACTCGTGGGGCGACGAGACCGCCTTCCGCTTCCGCTTCGTCATCGCGGCCGAGGTCGCTCGCGCCGAGCGCGCCCGGATGGCCGACCGCTCGAAGGCCGCGAAGCGACGCGGCACGGCTGCCGGGCGTTGGGTCGGCGGGCATGCGCCCATCGGCTACCGCGTCATCGACAACCCGAACGGCGCCGGTCGCGTCCTCGACATCGACCCCACCGAGGCGGCCTTCGTCCGCGAGGCCGCTCGTCGCGTGCTCGCCGGGGACACCTTCACGAGCGTCCTGCGTTGGGCCAACAGCGCCGAGGGGGTCCCTCCGCGTCGCGCCGTCGCCTGGGGATGGAAGAGCCTTGAGCAGGTCCTCACCGGCCACCCGATCTCCGGCCGCGTCGTCCGCCGTGTAAACGGATCGCGGACCGAGGTCGTGGACGTCCTCGGCGAGGACGGCAAGCCCGTCACCATCCCGGCCATCGTCACACCCGACGAGAGCGCGGCTCTGCGGAGCGTCCTGACGCCGAAGGCGGACCCACGCAAGCGAGGTGGCCGCAAGCCCTCGGAGTTGCTCTCCGGGCTCATGGTCTGCGACTCGTGCGGCAACCGTCTGACCGTCGCCCGGCCGACGAAGGATGCGCCCGTCTACCGGTGCCAGATCGGCAAACTCGCCGGGTGCCAGCGGCCAACGTCGGTCCGCTGCGCCATCGCGGACGCCTACGTCGCCGAGCGGTTCCTCGCGGCGCACGGCGCTCGTCCGTACCTCGTCCGCTCCATCACCGTCGCCGGAGCTGCCGAGGCCGAGGCGGCAGAGCGCGACGTCGCGCAGGCGGTCGCCGAGGTAACCAAGGCCGCGACGCCGGAGGCGGTTGCCCGGCTACTCGACGCGCAGGCACGCCGCGACGCGGCTGCCGCGCTGCCGAAGACGTCCGAGGTGCTGCTCCTGAACACCGGCCGCACCGTGGCCGAGCAGTGGGAGGCGTGCGAGGACAAGGCGGACCGCCGGGCGATGCTCACGGCCAACATCGCCGAGATCCACCTCAAGCCCAACCCCGGCGGCAAGGGCGGTCGCGGGCGCGCCTTCTACCCGGAGCGGTTCGTCATCGTCTCCACGGCTCCGGGAGTTGCCGACGTGACGCCTGCCGAGTCACTGCGCAGGGGCCGCGTTGTCGTCGTGGCTGAGCACGACCCGGAGCTTGACCTCGTGCCCGACGCGGAGGACGCCTCTGCCGCGTAGCCCCCGCGAGGCCCACGAGCCCCGTCACCTCCCACGCGGAGGGGCGGGGCTTCGTGCTGTCTGGAGGCTCGTGAAGCCACCCTCAGGGTGAGGTTAGAGACCCTTCTCCAGTTTGACCCTCATAGCTCTCTCTCTATGAAGAACAAACCGGAAGTAGACCCGTGAAGCCACCCTCAGGGTGAGGTTACGAGCGCCCCGCGTCCGCCGCCTCCCGCCTGAGCAAACCGCCCCCATCTGCCCGTCCTTGGGACTGCACCACCCGACTCCCATCGACCCCGCAGAAGGGCACCTCCAAGCATGTCCACCGACCTTTTCTCCACCGTGGAGAATGAACTCCCCCGTGACCGTTGGGGCCGTCCGCTAATCACCCCGCCGACCGGCGGAGAGCCTCGCGCCTATACCCGCGTCACGACTCTCGCGGGCTCCGTCGAGGACACCTACCACCTCGGCCAGTGGCAGCAGCGAATGGTCGCCGTCGGAATGGCCCGCCGTCCCGATCTCGTCCTCGGTGCCCTCGGCGCTGACCCTACGGACAAGAACGGCAAGAAGACCCTCAACGAAATCGCAAAGAACGCCCTGGAGGCCGCGAACGCTTCCGCCGCCGCCACGACCGGCACCGCGATCCACGCCCTCACCGAGCGCATCGACCGCGACGAGGATCTCGGCTACGTCCCACCGGCCTACCTGCCGGACCTGGAGGCGTACCGCCGCATCGTCGCCGAGAACGGCCTCCAGGTCGTCGCCATCGAGGGTTTCTGCGTCCAGGACGACCTAGAGGTCGGCGGCACCTACGACCGCATCTTCCGCCTCGGGCAGCCGATCACCTTCGTCTACAACGGTGTCGAGGTCGTCCTCCCCGCCGGTCTCCACGTCATCGGCGACCTCAAGACCGGCTCCTCCGTCGAGCTTGGCGCGCAGAAGATCTCGATGCAGTTGGGCACCTACGCCAACTCCCACAACTACTCACACGCCGACGGCTCGCGTACGCCGCTCGTGCCGGGCCACTCGGTCTCTACCGACTTCGGCCTCGTGATCCACCTCCCGGCGGGCACCGGCTCCGCGCAGTTGGTCGTCTTCCAGATCCGCGACGGCTGGAAGGCCGTGTGCGAACTCGCGGCTCCCGTCCGTGCATGGCGCAAGCGCCGCGACCTCATCGTCCCGGTCGCCTCGGTCACCGCGTCTGCGCTGTCCCTGCCTACCCCGGAGTCCCCGATGGGCGAGGACCTCGTCCTCAAGGCCATCGCCGCCGCGAACACCGTGGAGGAGATCGCGTCGGTCTACTTCGCCAACTTCGCAAACGAGGTCGTCGGCCTCGGCGCTGGAGAGGGTGCGTCCGTCGTCCAGGCGCGCATCCCGCAGCGCGACGGTCGGCTCCGTCGTCCGGTCGTTTACACGGACAAGAGCGTCACCACCAAGACGCGCATGACCGCCCTCGCCAGGGCCGAACTCGCGTTCCGCCAGAACCACCTGGAGATCGCCTCCGTCGAGGTCGCCGAGCACCCCAACGCCCCTATCGGCTCGTGGTCGCTCGGGGACGACGTCCTGATTCAGGCGGATCTCCCATGGCTCGGTGAGATCGCCGTCTGGCCCCGCG
>JAOPWV010000166.1 GCA_025965475.1 Frankiales bacterium
GTCTGCCCTCCCCGCCGGACGGTCAGGCCTGGACGCGGGCGGCCGGCTCGACGGACAACCCGTCGGCGTCCGGCAGCCGATCCACGACGACCTCGTCGCCGTCGCGCACCTCACCGGCCAGGATCGCCTTCGCGAGCCGGTCACCGATGGCCTTCTGCACCAGGCGGCGCAGCGGCCGGGCGCCGTACATCGGGTCGTAGCCGGTGAGCGACAGCCACTCCTTGGCCGCCGCCGTGACGTGCAGCGTCAGCCTGCGGTCGGCCAGCCTCCTCGCGAGCGAGGCGATCTGGAGCTCCACAATCCGCGTGAGCTCCTCGGTGCCCAGGGCGTCGAAGACGATGACCTCGTCGAGGCGGTTCACGAACTCCGGCTTGAACGCCGAGCGCACGACATCCATCACCTTGTCCCGGCGCTGGTCCGGCGTCAGCAACGGATCGGTCGTGTACGCCGAACCGAGGTTGGACGTGAGCACCAGGATCGTGTTGCGGAAGTCGACCGTGCGGCCCTGGCCGTCGGTGAGCCGGCCGTCGTCGAGAACCTGCAGCAGAACGTCGAACACGTCCGGGTGGGCCTTCTCGACCTCGTCGAACAGCACGACGCTGTACGGCCGGCGGCGGACCGCCTCGGTGAGCTGGCCGCCCTGGTCGTAACCGACGTAGCCGGGCGGCGCACCGACCAGGCGGGCGACCGAGTGCTTCTCGGCGTACTCGCTCATGTCGATGCGCGTCATGGCCCGCTCGTCGTCGAACAGGAACGCGGCCAGCGCCTTGGCCAGCTCGGTCTTGCCGACGCCGGTCGGGCCGAGGAACAGGAACGAACCGGTGGGCCGGTCGAGGTCGGAGATGCCGGTGCGGGCCCGGCGGACCGCGTCCGAGACGGCCTGGACCGCCTGGCGTTGCCCGACCAGCCGCTGCCCGAGGGCCTCTTCCATGCGTAACAGTTTCGCCGTCTCCCCTTCCAGCAGCCGGCCGGCCGGGATGCCGGTCCAGGCGCTCACGACGTCCGCGACGTCGTCCGGGGTGACCTGCTCCTTCACCATCGCGTCGTCGGCCGGGGAGGCGGCCGACGCGAGCTCGCGTTCCACGGCGGGGATCTCGCCGTACTGCAGCCGCGAGGCGGTCTCGAGGTCGCCGTCACGCTGGGACCGCTCGAGCTGGGAGCGCAGGTCGTCGAGCCGCTTCTTGAGCTCACCGACGCGGTTGAGCCCGCCCTTCTCGCGCTCCCACCGGGCGGCGAGCGCGGCGAGCTCCTCCTCGCGGTCGGCGAGCTCGCGGCGCAGTTCCTGCAGCCTGGCCCGGGACGCGTCGTCGGTCTCCCGGACGAGGGCCAGCTCCTCCATCTTCATGCGGTCGACGGTGCGCTGCAGCTCGTCGAGCTCGACCGGCCGGCTGTCGATCTCCATGCGCAGCCGTGAGCCGGCCTCGTCGACGAGGTCGATCGCCTTGTCCGGCAGGAAGCGCGAGGTGATGTACCGGTCCGACAGGGTCGCCGCCGCGACGAGCGCCCCGTCGGTGATCTCGACGCCGTGGTGCGCCTCGTAGCGGCCCTTGAGGCCGCGCAGGATCGCGATGGTGTCCTCGACGGTCGGCTCGCCGACCATCACCTGCTGGAAGCGGCGCTCCAGCGCCGGGTCCTTCTCGATGTTCTGGCGGAACTCGTCGAGCGTGGTCGCCCCGACCATCCGCAGCTCGCCGCGGGCCAGCATCGGCTTGAGCATGTTGCCGGCGTCCATCGAGCCCTCGCTCTTGCCGGCGCCGACGACCGTGTGCATCTCGTCGAGGAACGTGACGATCTCGCCGTCGCTGTCCTTGATCTCCTGCAGCACCGCTTTGAGCCGCTCCTCGAACTCGCCGCGGTACTTCGCGCCCGCGATCATCGCGGCGAGGTCCAGGCTGACGAGTCGCTTGTCGCGCAGGGACTCCGGCACGTCGCCGGCCACGATCCGCTGCGCCAGTCCCTCGACGACGGCCGTCTTGCCGACGCCGGGTTCGCCGATGAGGACCGGGTTGTTCTTCGTACGCCGGGAGAGCACCTGCACCACGCGGCGGATCTCGTTGTCACGGCCGATGACCGGGTCGAGCTCGCCGCGCCGGGCGCGCTCGGTCAGGTCGACGCCGTACTTCTCGAGGGACTGGTACGTCGCCTCCGGGTCCTGGCTCGTGACCCGGCGCGAGCCGCCGCGCACGGTCGCGAAGGCGCCGACGAGCGCGGTGGGACGGGCGCCGAGTTCGGCCAGCAGCGCGGCCACCGGACCGCCCGCCTCGGCGAGGCCGACGAGCAGGTGCTCGGTCGAGACGTACTCGTCGCCGACCTGCGCGGCCGCATCGGCGGCCGCCTTCATGGTGGCCAGCAGCGAGCGGGACAGCTGCGGGGCGGCGACCGTGGCGCCGCTCGCCGCCGGGAGCTGGCGCAGCAGCGCCTCAGCGCGGGTGTGGACGGTCGACGGCTGGACGCCGACCGCGGTCAGGAGCGCGGGCGCGATGCCCTCGGGCTGCTCGAGCAGCGCCAGCAGGAGATGCACGGGCTCGACATCAGGGTGCCCCTCCGCGGCCGCGCGGCGTACGGCGACGGAGACGGCCTCCTGGCTCTTGGTGGTCAGGCGGTCGGCGTCCAACGGGGTCCTCCTCGAAATGTCAGCGACGGCCGGGCTTCCACACGACCAGAGCGCTGTCGCGCAGGGGTACGAGATCACGGCGGAGGCTGGCGACGGCCGCGGTCTGCGCGGTCGCCAGCGCGTTTCGCGCCTCGCCGAGCTCGGTGACGAGTTCCGTCACCCGTTCGGTCAGCGCCATCACCTGGTTCTCCAGGTCGATGATCCGCTTCACGCCGGCCAGGTTGACGCCCTCCTCCTGGCTCAGCCGCTGCACCTCGCGCAGGAGGGCGACGTCGCGGGAGGAGTAGCGGCGGCCGCCGCCACCCGCCCGGCCCGGGGTCACCAGGCCGAGCCGGTCGTACTGGCGCAGCGTCTGCGGATGCATCCCGGACAGCTCCGCCGCCACCGAGATGACGAACACCGGGGCGTCGTCCTCGATCACAGGATCACCTCCCGGAGGTGCTCGCGCGGGTCGTCCGGCGCGAGCGCGGCGTACTTCTCGAGGGCCTCGCGCTGCTCGTTGCTCAGCTTCTGCGGGACCGCCACCTCGACGGTGACGAGCAGGTCGCCGGGCGTGCCGCTCTTGCGGGGCACACCGCGGCCGCGCACGCGGAAGACCCGCCCGTTCGTCGTGCCGGCCGGCACCTTGACGGTGACCTGCCCGTCGAGGGTGGGGACCTTGACGTTCGCCCCGAGTGCGGCCTCCGGGTAGGTGACCGGCACGGTCACCGTGAGGTTGTCGCCCGTGCGGCCGAACACCGGGTGCCGGGTCACGTGCACCTTGACCATGAGGTCCCCGGCGGGGCCGCCGCGCTCGCCCGGCGAGCCGCGGCCGGCCAGCCGGATCCGCTGCCCGTCCTTGACGCCCGCGGGCACACGCACCGTGAGGGTGCGCTCCTTCGTCGTCTCGCCGGTGCCGCGGCAGGTCGGGCAGGGCGTCTCGACCACACGCCCGGTGCCCCGGCAGGCGCGGCACGGCTCGGCGAAGCCGAACGCCCCCTGGTTGCGGTTGGTGACCCCGGCCCCGCCGCAGACCTCGCAGGCCTTGGGGCTGGTGCCCGGCGCCGCACCCGACCCGGAGCAGGTCGGGCAGGCGCCCTTGGTGGACAGCCTCAGCGGCACGGTCACACCGCGCACCGCGTCCGCGAAAGCCAGGGTCACCTCGGCGTCGACATCCGCGCCGCGGCGCGGGGCACGGGGCTGCGCCCGCCGGCCCTGGCCGCCGAACAGGCCGCCCAGGACGTCACCGAAGCCGCCGCCCTGATTGCCGAGCAGGTCGCCCAGGTCGAAGTTGAACCCGCCCGGCTGGCCGCCCCCGCTGGGGAAGCCCCCGGTGCGCAGGCCGCCGCCGAACAGGCTGCGGGCCTCGTCGTACTCCCGCCGCTTGGTGTCGTCGGAGAGGACGTCGTACGCCTCCGAGACCGACTTGAAGCGCTCCTCCGCGTTGTTGTCACCCGGGTTCTTGTCCGGGTGCAGGTCACGGGCGAGCTTGCGGTAGACCTTCTTGATGTCGGCCGACGACGCGTCCTTCGAAACGCCGAGTGCGGCGTAGTAGTCCTTCTCGGCGTAATCGCGAGCACTCACGGCGTTCCCCCTCTCCTAGGACTCGTCGGCTGCGGGTCCGGCTCCGGCATCGGGCCCCGGGGTCGGCTCCGTACCGGGCTCGGACACCGACACCCGCGCGGGTCGCAGGACGCGCCCGGACTGCAGCCGGTAGCCCGGCTGCAGCACCGTCGCGCAGACGGCCACGGTCGCCGTCGGATCCGGCTCGGCCTGCATGAGGGCCTCGTGCACCGCGGGGTCGAACGCGTCGCCGGCCGCGCCGAAGCGTTCGAGGCCGAGGCGGGCGGCCACCCCCTCGATGCCCTCGCCGACGCTCTTGAAGGCGCCGTCGAGATCGCCGTGCTCGCGGGCCCGCTCGACGTCGTCGAGCAGCGGCAGCAGCTCGGTGAGCAGACCGGCCTGAGCGATCTCCACCACGGCGGCACGGTCACGGTCGACGCGCTTGCGGTAGTTGGCGTACTCGGCACTCACCCGCTGCAGGTCGCCGGTCAGCTCCGCGACGCGGTCGGCCTCGGGCTCGGCCGGCGGGGCCGGCGGCTGCTCCTCGGCAGCCGCCGGACCCGCGGGCTCGCGCACCGCGCCGCTCTCCGGGTCGATCCGCCGCTTGTCGCGGATGATCACCCGATCCGGGTCGAACTCGGTGTCGGACTCGCTCACTACTTCTTTCCGTCCTCGTCGACGATCTCGGCGTCCACGATGCCCTCGTCGTGCGCCGCAGCATCGCCGGAAGCCCCGGCGCCAGCCGCGCCGGTGGCGTCGCCCTCGGCGGACTGCTGCGCGTAGAGCGCCCCGCCGAGCTCCTGGGACTTCTTGGCCAGCTCCTCGGACCTGGTCCGGATCGCGGCGATGTCGCTGCCTCCGAGCACGGCCTTCAGGTCGGTGAGGGACGCCTCGACGTCCGCCTTGCCCTCGGCCGGGAGCTTGTCGCCGTTCTCGCCCAGGAACTTCTCGGTCTGGTAGACGAGGGCCTCGGCCTGGTTGCGGGTCTCGGCCTCGTCGCGGCGCTGCTTGTCCTCCTCGGCGTACTGCTCGGCGTCGCGCATCATCCGCTCGATGTCCTCCTTCGGCAGCGCGGAGCCGCCGGAGATGGTCATCCGCTGCTCCTTGCCGGTGCCGAGGTCCTTGGCCGACACGTGCACGATGCCGTTCGCGTCGATGTCGAAGGTGACCTCGATCTGCGGGATGCCGCGCGGTGCCGGCGGGAGGCCGGTCAGCTCGAACATGCCGAGCTTCTTGTTGTAGGCGGCCATCTCGCGCTCGCCCTGGAACACCTGGATCTGCACGGACGGCTGGTTGTCGTCGGCCGTCGTGAAGACCTCGGAGCGCTTCGTCGGGATCGTGGTGTTGCGCTCGATGAGCTTGGTCATGATGCCGCCCTTGGTCTCGATGCCGAGGGACAGCGGGGTGACGTCGAGCAGCAGGACGTCCTTGACCTCACCCTTGAGCACACCGGCCTGCAGGGCGGCGCCGATGGCGACGACCTCGTCCGGGTTGACGCCCTTGTTGGGCTCCTTGCCGCCGGTCATCTCACGGACCAGGTCGACGACGGCCGGCATCCGGGTGGAGCCGCCGACGAGGACCACATGGTCGATCGCCGATGTCGCCCACGTAGTGCTCGTCGGTGGATCCACCCGTATGCCCGCGGTGGTCGAGCTCGTCAAGAGCCTGACCGGCGGCAAGGAGCCCAACAAGGGCGTCAACCCCGACGAGGTCGTGGCCGTCGGCGCCGCACTCCAGGCTG